>NZ_BAAARB010000002.1:0-353354 GCF_039531975.1 Gordonia cholesterolivorans
CCGCCGCCTACGACACAGGCTTCAACTGGGAAGACGGCAACGGCATCCAACACGGATGGGGAGGCCGAAACCGGTAAACCACCCGACGCCACGCCCGAACCGTACACACATTCTGGCCTTTAACCCGGAAGGCCACACCTGAACCCCCGGAAAAGCAATGAGTCGCGACATCGTGTGTAAACGATGTCGCGACTCATCACAACTGTGGGCGAAGGGGGACTTGAACCCCCACGTCCCGAAGGACACTGGCACCTGAAGCCAGCGCGTCTGCCATTCCGCCACTCGCCCGTGGCTGGTCGATCGAACGACCGGCGTCCGTGTGGACTTGAAAAAGATAGCACGCACACCCGGCCAAATGAAAAACCACGCCTCCACAGAGGTGATGACCTGCGACGACGCACATTGGCGCCCGCCTGCCCCACCTGTTACTCCTGTGACGCCCGGTACAGGAGTCATTCACGAGTCTCCGTCATGTCTTTCCGGCCGGTAACATGTTGAGACAAGGTATGCACGTCGACACGCCAACCGAGGGAAAGGGCACGAGATCTCGTGGGTTTCTTTGACCGGATCGAGCGCAAGCTCGAGTCCGCCGTGGACGGCGGGTTCGCCCGGGTCTTCGGCGGCAAGGTCGCACCGCAGGAGATCGAGCACGCCCTGCAGCGGGAGGCCGAGACCTCGGCCGAAGACCTGGGCGACGGCGCGACCTTGGTGGCCAACAGCTACGTGGTGACGCTGAGCGACTCGGATCTTGATCACGTCGCAACCGAGTACGAACTGAACCGGAAGATCTTCTCGCGCCATTTGGAGGACTTCATCCGGGACAATGGGTGGCAGACTTACGGGTCTGTCGTCGTAGAGTTCGAACAAGCGCCGTCGTTGCACACCGGTCAGTTCCACACTCGTGGCGTCGTCGACCCCGACGTCGCGCCACGACCACTGGCACAGCGCCGTGCGCCGGCGGAGCAGCAGCCGACATACCGACCTGAAAGTCTCGACCGAGGAGCCCGAGCCATGACAAATCCCCCCGGAAACGACCAGGGCGGCCAGAACTACGGCTACGCCCCGCAGGGCGATCCGAACTACCCGCAGTACGACTACAACCAGCAGGGCGGGTATCCGCAGCAGGGTCAGGAACCGCAGCAGCCGTACGGCCAGCAGCCGCAGTACGACCAGGGCGGCGGCTACGACCAGCAGGCATACGGACAGCAGCAGGCGCAGCAGTACCCGCCGCAGCAGCCGGCCGATCAGGGCTACAGCCAGCAGTACGACTACAACCAGCAGCCCGGCTACGACCAGCAGTACGCCCAGCAGCCCCAGTACGACCAGCAGGGTTACGACCAGGGCCAGCAGGGTTACGACCAGGGCCAGCAGGGTTACGGCCAGCAGCCGCAGTACGACCAGGGCGGCTACGACCAGCAGTACGCGCAGCCGGGCTACGGCCAGCCGCAGTACGGACAGCCCGCGTACGACCAGCAGTACGCTCCGCAGCAGCCGCCCTACGAGCAGCAGGGGTACGCTCCGGCCGCCTACGGTCAGCCGGCCGGCTACGCGCCGTCGGCCATCACCCTCGTGCTGGAGGACGGCAGCAACCGCACCTTCTCCCTGCGGCAGGGCTCCAATGTGGTCGGCCGCGGTCAGGACGCGCAGTTCCGCCTGCCCGACACCGGCGTCTCGCGCCGCCATGTCGAGATCCGCTGGGACGGTCAGACCGCCATGCTGACCGACCTCAACTCGACGAACGGAACCACCGTCAACGACCTGCAGGTCAGCAGCTGGGAGCTCGCCGACGGCGACCGCATCCGGCTCGGCCACTCGGACATCACCGTCCGGTTCCAGTAGTAGTTTCCGCATAAGATGCTCATCGGGTGACTGCACGGTCACCCGACCGTTGAATGCATCCGGGGGTACGAGGAACCGGATACCCGTCTGTGAGGGAGGTGATGGGAGTAGATGCAGGGCATCCTGCTGCAGGTGATCCGATTCGGATTCCTCATCCTGCTCTGGCTTTTCGTGTACGCCATCATCCGGGCGATGCGCGCCGATCTGGCCGCGGCCGGTGGCGCACGGATGCCGTTGACCTCCGGACGAGCCGAGCGCAAGCAGCGGGCCGCGCGATCCCGCGGTACCGCGCGCTATCTGGTGGTGACGGCGGGCGCTCTCGCCAACACCCGCATCACCCTCGGCACGCAACCGGTCCTGATCGGGCGGGCCGACGATTCCACGCTGGTTCTCACCGACGATTACGCCTCAGAGCGTCATGCGCGCATCTCTCCGCGCGGTGACGACTGGTATGTCGAAGACCTCGGTTCGACGAACGGCACGTACCTCGACCGTGCCAAGGTGACCACCGCCGTCCGCGCTCCGATCAACACACCGATCCGGGTCGGCAAGACCGTGATTGAGTTACGCCCGTGACCCTAGTGCTGCGCTACATCGCGCGGAGCGACCGCGGCCTGGTCCGCTCGAACAACGAAGACTCCGTCTACGCCGGCGCGCGACTCCTCGCGCTCGCCGACGGCATGGGCGGTCACGCGGCGGGCGAGGTCGCCAGCCAACTGGTGATCCAGGCGCTGCGACCGCTCGACAACGACGAGCCCGGCGGCGATCTCCTGTCGGCACTCGAACGCGCCACCGCCGACGGCAACGCGGCCATCGCCGAGCAAGTCGCCAAGCAACCCGAACTCGACGGCATGGGCACCACGCTCACCGCCATCCTCTTCGCCGGCAGCCGGATCGGCCTGTGCCATGTCGGCGACTCCCGCGGCTACCTGTACCGCGACGGCCAGCTGAGCCAGATCACGCGTGACGACACCTTCGTCCAGAGTCTGGTCGACGAGGGCCGGATCACCCCCGAGCAGGCTCACAGCCACCCGCAGCGCTCCCTGATCATGCGCGCCCTGACGGGGCAGGCCGTGGAACCGACACTCATCATGCGCGAAGCCCGGGCCGGCGACCGCTACCTGCTCTGCAGCGACGGGCTGTCGGACGTCGTCAGCGAAGAGACGCTGGCCGATACCCTCGGTTCCATCGAAGACCACAAGGCCTGCGCCGACCGGCTGATCGAGCTGGCACTGCGCAGCGGCGGTCCGGACAACGTGACCGTCGTGGTGGCCGACGTCGTCGACGACGAGTACGGCGACTCGACGCCGATCGTCGGCGGCGCCGCGGGCGAGGACGATTCCGCGGGATACGTCCCCAATCCGGCCACGGCGGCCGGTCGCGCGGCCGCCCTCCGCCCGCCCGCACCCGCACCGGCGCGCCCGACCATCACCGCCACCGAACCCGAGCCCGCCAAGAAGGCGAGCTGGCGCTGGCCGGTCCTCATCATCGCGGTCCTCGCGATCATCGGACTTCTGGTGACCGCGTTCTTCGTGGTGCGGTCGAAGGCGATGGCGAGCACCTTCGTCACCGCGGTCGACGGCAACGTCGAGATCTACTCCGGAACCCCCGACAACCTGCTGTTCTTCACAGTGCGGGCGCCGAAGGAGCGGGTCTGCGTCGACGACCTGACCGCCGACTCGCCGACCGTCCGGTTCCAGCCGTCCGACTCGACCGCGTCGTGCACGCCGATGAAGGTCGACGACCTCACCGGTATCGGCCGCAGCGCCGTGACCTCCAACAGCATCAAGAACAACTCACTCGAGAGCACCCGGGACCGCGTCCGCGGACTCGAGTTCCTGCCCAAGTGCGCACCGCCCGAGCCGCCGGCGACTCCCAAGCCCGAAGCACCCAAGCCGGGCGAGCCGCGGTCGGAGACGCCCAGGCCCGAGACGTCGAAGCCGGAGGCCCCGAAACCCAGCGGTGCGCCGAAGTCCGGTGAGACCTCGTCTGCGCCCATTCCTACGGTCGGTGCGGACGGCCACAACACCTGCAGGAGCGACGGATGACGTCGGCTCCACCTGTCCACGCACCTCCCGCTCCGCGGCCCAAGAGCGCGGGACGGCGCACCGAGCTGGTGCTGCTCTCGTTCGCGGTCTTCGTGGTCTTCGCGGCGCTGTTGACGGTTCAGGCCGCGCAGGACCAGACCCTCAGCTGGGATCTGGTCAAGTACGTCGCGGCCTTCATCGCGCTCTTCGGCGTCGCGCACCTGGCGATCCGCCGGTTCGCTCCCTACGCCGATCCGCTGCTGCTGCCGTGCGTGGCCCTGCTCAACGGCCTCGGCGTGGTGATGATCCACCGTCTGGACCTGGGATCGTCACGGCACGACGAAGTCGTCAAGGCCGACGAGGTGACCCACAACGCCGACCAGCAGTTGCTGTGGGCGGTCCTCGGCATCGTCGCGTTCTGCGTCACCCTGATGGTGGTGCGCGACCATCGGACGCTGTCGCGCTACGCGTACACCCTGGGTGTCAGCGGGCTGATCTTCCTCGCCATCCCGGCGATCCTGCCCGCGTCGATGGCCGAGGTCAACGGCTCGCGGAACTGGATCATCCTCCCCGGATTCAGCATCCAGCCGGGTGAGTTCTCGAAGATCCTCATCATCATCTTCAGCGCGGCGTTCCTGGTGTCCCGGCGCGACCTGTTCACCACTGCGGGCAAGCAGTTCGCCGGCATCGACTTCCCCCGCCTGCGCGACCTCGGTCCGCTGCTGGCGGCGTGGGTGATCGCGATCGGCGTCCTCGCGCTCGAGAACGACCTCGGCACGCCGTTGCTGATCTTCGCGACGGTGCTGACGATGCTGTACATCGCCACCTCGCGGGTGAGCTGGCTGATGCTGGGCGTCACGCTGTTCGCCCTCGGCGCCACGGTGGCCTACCAGCTGTTCGAGCACCTCCGGATCCGCGTATCCATCTGGCAGGACCCGTTCGCGCAGTATGACACGTACGGATATCAGATCGCGCAGAGCCTGTTCGGCTTCGCGACGGGCGGCATGTTCGGCACCGGACTCGGTTCCGGGCGTCCCAACATCGTGCCGTTCGCCAACACCGACTTCATCCTGACCTCGTTCGGCGAGGAACTCGGACTGGTCGGCGTGGCGGCGATCCTGATGCTCTACCTGATCGTCACGATCCGCGGACTCCGCGCGGCAGTCGCCGTCCGCGACAGCTTCGGCAAGTTGCTCGCCGCCGGCCTGAGCTTCACGATCGTCTTCCAGGTCTTCGTCGTCCTGGGCGGCGTCTCCAAGCTGATCCCGCTCACCGGTCTGACGACGCCGTTCCTGGCCTACGGCGGCTCGTCGCTGCTGGCGAACTACATCCTCCTGGCACTGCTGATCCGGGTCTCGAACGCCTCGCGCGAGCCCGACGTTCCGAAGCCGCGCCCGAGCCGTCCGGTCGACGCGATGGCCACCCGGGCGGTGCGTCGCCAGTGAACCGTCCCATTCAGAAGGTCGCCATCGCCTGCATCGTCATGATCGTGGCCCTGCTCGCCAACGTGACCTACGTGCAGGTCTTCAAGGCCGACAAGCTCCGCACCGACACGCGCAACTCACGTGTCCTGCTCGACGAGTACGCGCGTCAGCGCGGCGTGATCGTGGCCGCGGACGGCACAGTGCTCGCGGAATCGGTCCCCACCGACAACCGCTTCAAGTACCTGCGCCAGTACCCGAACGATCCGACGACGTTCGCCCCGGTCACCGGCTACTTCTCGTTCGTGTACCGGGCCGACCGCGGCATCGAGTACGCCGAGGACTCGATCCTCAACGGCAACGACGACCGCCTCTTCACCCAGCGGTTCATGGACATGTTCTCCGGCCGCGATCCGCGCGGCGGCAACGTCGTGACGACCATCGACCCGAAGCTGCAGCGAGTGGCCTACCGCGAACTCACCGACGCCGGCTGCGAGGGGCCGTGCCGCGGCGCGGTGGTCGCGCTCGAACCGAGCACCGGCAAGATCCTCGCGCTCGCGTCCACTCCCAGCTACGACCCGAACGCGCTGGCCACCCAGGACTTCAGCAAGGCCGAGAAGGCGTGGGAGAAGTTCAACGCGGAGGGGAACGACGATCCGCTGACCAATCGTGCGATCAACGCGCTGTATCCGCCGGGTTCGACCTTCAAAGTGGTCACCACTGCGACCGCGCTCAAGGCCGGGGTGTCGCCGGACGCACGGCTGACGTCGTCGTCGGTCATCACGCTTCCCGACAGCACCGCGACCCTCTCGAACGACAGCGGCAGCACGTGTCCCGGTGCCTCGAACGGCACGGTGACCCTGACGCAGGCCTTCGAGTACTCGTGCAACACCGCCTTCGCCCAGCTGATGACCGAGAAGGTGCCGGGTGACGCGTCGGAGGAGTTCACCGCCACGGCCAAGCAGTTCGGCGTCGGCGAGGATCCCCCGGGGATTCCGATGGACGTCGCGAAGTCGACCGTCGGCGACATCGGCGACGATCGGGCCGCGCTGGCGCAGTCGGCGATCGGACAGCGCGATGTGCGGCTGACCGTCCTGGAGAACGCGGAGATCGCCGCGACCGTCGCCAACGGCGGCGTCCGCATGCGCCCGTATCTCGTCGACAAGCTGCAGACCGCCGACCTGCGGACCATCTCCACCACGGCGCCGTCGGCGTTCAACCGGCCGCTGACGGCCGAGGAGGCCGATCAGATCACCGACATGATGGTGAAGTCGGAGCAGCACACGTCCGGCGCCCAGGCGGGCATCGCGTCCAAGACGGGCACCGCAGAGCATTCGGACACGGCCGGCGGAGGTGAGACGCCGTACGCCTGGTACATCGCGTTCTCGCCGAGTTCGAACGCACGGATCGCGGTCGCGGTCATCATTGAAAACGGCAATAGGGGACAGAATTCGTACGGCGGCCTCGCAGCGGCCCCGATCGGACGCGCTGTCATCAACGCATACGCGGGAGGTGCTCGATGAGCCTGCAGAACGGCACCATCATCGCCGACCGGTACCGACTGGTCCGGTTGATCGCCACTGGTGGCATGGGCCAGGTCTGGGAAGCCCTGGACACACGTCTCGGCCGCCGGGTGGCGGTCAAGGTGCTCAAGGCCGAGTACTCCAACGATTCGGAGTTCCTCGGCCGGTTCCGCACCGAAGCGCAGACCACCGCGCGGCTCAACGATCCGGGCATCGCCAACGTCTTCGACTACGGCGAGACCCCCGATCGCAACGGCGGCGACCCGCTGGCCTACCTGGTGATGGAACTCGTCGACGGTGAGCCGCTGAACTCGGTGATCGCCCGGATGGGCCACCTCTCGCTGCCGCACACCCTCGACATGCTGGAGCAGACCGGCCGCGCACTGCAGGCCGCGCACACGGCGGGTCTCGTGCACCGCGACGTGAAGCCGGGCAACATCCTCATCACGCCCACCGGTCAGGTCAAGATCACCGACTTCGGCATCGCCAAGGCGGTCGACGCCGCGCCCGTCACCCAGACGGGCATGGTGATGGGCACCGCCCAGTACATCTCTCCGGAGCAGGCCACCGGGGGCGAGGCGACCGCCGCATCGGACGTGTACTCGCTCGGCGTAGTGGGATACGAGGCGCTCACCGGCCGCAGGCCCTTCCTGGGCGACGGTGCCATCACCGTCGCGATGAAGCACATTCAGGAGCCTCCGCCGCCGCTGCCGCAGAACCTGCCGGCACCGGTGCGTGAACTCATCGAGATCACGCTGTCGAAGGACCCCGCGCAGCGGTATGCGACCGGCGGCGAGTTCGCCGACGCCGTCGCCGCGGTCCGCGCGGGCAACCGTCCGCCGATTCCCCGGAGCGCTCTCGGCGCCGCCGGAGTCGCCGCCGCTGCCGCGGCACCGCGCCCGTCGACCCGTGCGATGACTTCGCCCGGCCAGCAGCAGCCGCCGCAGACCGGCGTCTCGACGGCCGCCACGCCGGTCGACGACGGCGGATGGAGCACCACGCACAAGGTGCTCACGGCGGTGGCCGCACTGCTGCTGCTCGCAGCCATCGCGCTCGTCGCCTACTGGCTCACCACCAGCCCTCGCACGCCCACCGCACCGACGCCCTCGTCTTCGCACGTCACCACCACGGTGACCGAGCGGGAGACCACGACCGACGAGACCACAACCCGGACTCGTGAGACGACGTCGGACACGCCCACGACCACCACCACCGAGGAGCCCACCACCACCGAGGAGCCGACGACGACCTCCGAGGAGCCGACGACGGAGGAGCCGACGACGCGGCCGTTGTTCCCCCCGATCACGATTCCGGGCCTGCCCGGCGGCGGGGGGTGAGCGATCATGATCGATCCGCACTATCTCTCTGACCGCTACGAGCTGGGTGAGACACTCGGTTTCGGCGGTATGTCCGAGGTGCAGTTCGCGCGCGACCTGCTGCTGCACCGTGACGTGGCCATCAAGGTCCTGCGTGCCGATCTCGCCCGGGACCCCACGTTCTATCTGCGGTTCCGCCGCGAAGCGCAGAACGCCGCGAAGCTGAACCACCCGAGCATCGTGCAGGTCTTCGACACCGGCGAAGCGGAGACCGACGAGGGCCCGCTGCCGTTCATCGTCATGGAGTACGTGGAGGGTGAGACTCTGCGGGATCTGCTGCGCTCGTCGGGACACATCGCGCAGAAGCAGGCGATGACCTGGATGGCCGACGTGGCCGCGGCCATGGACTTCTCGCACCGGAACAACATCGTCCACCGCGACATGAAGCCGGCCAACGTGATGATCGACCGCACGGGCGCGGTGAAAGTGATGGACTTCGGCATCGCCCGCGCCATGGACGATACGTCGGCGACCATGACGCAGACGTCCGCGGTGATGGGGACGGCGCAGTACCTCTCGCCCGAGCAGGCGCGCGGCATCAAGGTCGATCCCCGCAGCGACATCTACTCGATGGGCTGCGTGCTGTTCGAACTCGTCACCGGAGAACCGCCGTTCACCGGTGACTCCCCGATCGCCGTCGCCCACCAGCACGTGCACGAGGATCCGCGGCGCCCGTCGTCGATCCGGCCGGAGATCACCCCCGAACTCGATTCGGTGATCATGAAGGCGATGAGCAAGAACCCGGCCAACCGGTACCAGACCGCGGCCGATTTCCGCGCCGACCTCATCAAGGTCCTCGCCGGCGGCAAACCGTCCGCGCCGATGCTGCTGACCGACGAGGAGCAGACCGCCCTCATCGAGTCGCCGCGCCTCGCGGTGCGCAACGAGACTCTGCCCAGCCGTCGCGGAACCGGAGACGACGGCGATGAGGAGGAGACCGGAGGACGCGGCGGTCTGCTGCGGCGCGGGCGCGTGCAGGTGGCGATCGCTATCGCTGCGATCGTCGTGCTCCTGATCAGTCTGTTCGCGTGGTCGCCGTGGAAGACCACGGCGCCGCTCATCGCCGTTCCGAAAGTCGCCGGGCTGGCCGCAGACGCCGCACAGGCGAACCTGGAGCAGGCCGGCTTCACGGTGAAGCGGACCGAGGAGGCCAGCACCGACATCGCGACGGGCCTGGCCACCCGGACGGCGCCCGGCGACGACGTCCCGACCCCCAAGGGCTCCGAGGTGACGCTGTACATCTCGTCCGGACCCCAGCGACAGCCCATCCCCGATCTGCGCGGCAAATCCGCCGACGAGGCCACCGAAGCTCTCAAGGTGCTCGGATTCACCGAGGTGAAGACGCAGAACTCCGAATCCACGGTCGCGCTCAAGGACAAAGTGGTCCGGACCAATCCGCGCACGGGCATTCCCGCGGCGGTGAACGCACCGGTGATCCTGTACATCGGTACCGGCCCCAAGGAGGTCACCCTTCCGGACCTGCGCGGCCAGACTTCCGGCCAGGCCCAGAACGTGCTCGACCAGCTCCAACTGGAGATGAAGACCGTGCAGGTCGATTCGGAGCTTCCGGCGGGACAGGTGGTCAGCACCTCGCCGAACCCCGGAGCGACGGTGGAGGTCGGCAGCGTGATCCAGGTTCAGGTCTCGCGCGGCAACATGTTCGTGATGCCGGATCTGCGCGGCAAGAGTCTCGAGGACGCCCAGCGGGCGCTCGAGGACGCGGGCTGGGAGCCGAACACCCTCAGCTCCAGCGAGCGCGGCGTCGGTCTCGCCAGCAAGGACGACGGCAAGGTCATCTCGCAGAGCCCGGCCGCGGGCAGCAAGCTGCGCAAGAACGCGACGGTGTCGGTGGTCATCGGCCGGGCGAGCCTGCTCCCCGGCTGACCGGGACGCCGGCTACTCGGCGCCGGCCAGCGCCTTCGCCATCTGATCTTCGAGTTCGGCGACCCTGCCCTCGGGAACTGTGAGGCCGCAGATCCGGAGCCAGTTCGCCAGCATCCGGTGACCGCCCTGCGTCAGCACGCTCTCCGGGTGGAACTGCACTCCGTGGATCGGCAGCTCCCGGTGCCGCATCGCCATGACGATGCCGGTCTCGGTGCGGCCGGTCACCTCCAGTTCGTCCGGGATCGTCTCCGGTGCCACCGTCAGCGAGTGGTACCGGGTCGCGACGAAGGGCTGCGGCAGTCCCTCCAGCACACCCACGCCGTCGTGCAAGACGAGCGAGGTCTTGCCGTGGAGGAGTTCGGGTGCCCGGGTGACGGTGGCGCCGAACGCCTCCCCGATCGCCTGGTGGCCGAGGCAGACGCCCAGGATCGGAGTGCCCGCGGCAGCCGCGACCGGAATGATCGGCTCGGTGGCACCCGCACGGTCGGGGGTTCCGGGCCCGGGGCTCAGCAGGATTCCGTCGAATTCGCCGACCACCTTCTGCAGGTCGGCCAGCTGCTCGTCGTCGTTGCGCCACACGACGGCATCCACACCCAGCTGACCCAGATACTGGACCAGGTTGTAGACGAAGCTGTCGTAGTTGTCGATGACGAGGATGCGCACGTCGTCCAGATTAACGGGTTCCCCACCTGGGCTTCGACTCAGTTACCGTAGACATATGCCTAAGTCAAAAGTCCGGAAGAAGACCGACTACACCATCAACACCGCGAGCCGGACTCCGGTGAAGGTGAAGGCGGGACCGTCCGGCCTCTGGTACCAGATCGTCATGTTCGGCCTGATGCTCATCGGTCTGGTCTGGTTGATGGTGTACTACCTCGGCGCGTCGACGGCGAAGTACTCGGCGCTCGACTGGATGACCTCGCTCGGCCCGTGGAACATGCTGATCGGATTCGGCTTCATGGTCGTCGGCCTGTTGATGACCATGGGTTGGCGCTGACCGCTGCCGAAACGACGAAGTCCCAGGTCGCGACTGCCGCTGCCGAAATGACACACATGTTATTCATCCCCACTGTGGATAGATCCTGTGGATAACAACGACTTGGCTGTGCATGAACAGTGGGCGACGCCGCTTCCCGCCGCCCTCGCACTCGTGGGAGCGGGCATCGCGCTGGGCGCCGCGGCGGCCGCGTCGTACGCCGAACCGCCCGCGATGGTCTTCATCGGGCTGGCCGCGGTGGCGTTGATGGTCTCCGGCGCGGTCTCCCTGCTCCGCAGACCGCGGCTGGTCCTGCTCGACGGTCCGGAGTTGGAAGTGCGAACGCTCCGGGGAACCGTCCGCCTCGGATCAGGCGATATCGCCGCGGTGTCGGTGCTGACCACGCGGCGGATCGTGGGACGCAGCCGCCAACTGGTGATCGACCTGCCGGACGACCGCCTGCTGGTGTTCGGCCGGTGGGATCTCGGCGAGGAGCCGGCAGCCGTGGCCGAGAAGCTGCGCGCCGCGGGCCTGCCGGTGAAGGACTCGACGAACTGAGAGCCGAAGCGCTCAGCCGATGGCTGCGGCGAACCCGGTTCCGATCGCCAGCGCGATCACGAGAAGCGCCGCGAGACCGATCCACCCGACGCGCGTGACCTGCTGATACGTCCGCTTCTCGGGCGGCAGTACCTTGACCGGGAGCCAGATGATCGCGGCCGCGCTCGCCGCTCCGAAGACGAAACCGCCGAAGTGCGCCCAGATCGAGATACCCGGAATGCTGAGCGAGAGCACCACGTTCAGCACGATCACCGTGATCAGCGTGGTCGCGGGCAGTTTGAGCCGGATGACCACGATCAGCAGCGCACCCAGAAGGCCGTAGATCGCACCCGACGCGCCGGCGGTCGCAGCGAGCTCGGGACCCAGCGCCACCACCGCCGCACTGCCGCCGAAGAGGCCGATCAGGTAGACCGCGAGATAGCGGGCCGGACCGAGGACGCGTTCGAGATCGGCGCCGATCAGGTACAGCGAGATCATGTTCATCGCCACATGCAGGATCGACCAGTGCAGAAAGCCGGAAGTCAGCAGTCGCCAGTACTCGTTCTCGAGACCGAGTCCGGTGACCAGGGCGCCCTGCTGCATGATGCTCGACTTCAGGAGCAGGTTCGACGTCCCGCCCGCCTGCAGCACCACAGCGATGAAGGCCGCCAGATTCACCGCGATGAGACCGTACGTGACGACCGGTCTGCGTGCGGCGGCCGAGTCGTCGACGACGGGAGCGTCGGTCCGTACACGGGCGGTGGCGTTGGCCTCGTTCACACAGTCGACGCAGTGCTGCCCGACGGAGGCGGGCCGGAGGCAGTCCGGACAGGCCGACCGCCCGCAGCGTGTGCAGGACAGCGCTGTCGGGCGGTCGGGGTGCCGGTAACAGGTCTGGGTCAAGTTCAGCTGAGCTCGACGCTCTCGATCACGACGGCGTCGACCGGACGGTCCATGCGGTCGGTCGCGGTGGTCGCGATCGCGTCGACGACGGCCTGCGACGCCGGGTCCTTGACCTCGCCGAAGATGGTGTGGCGACGGTTCAGGTGCGGGGTCGGGCCGACGGTGATGAAGAACTGCGAGCCGTTGGTGCCGGGTCCCGCGTTGGCCATCGCGAGCAGGTACGGGCGGTCGAACTGGAGCTCCGGGTGGAACTCGTCCTTGAACTGGTAGCCCGGGCCGCCGCGGCCGGTGCCGGTCGGGTCGCCGCCCTGGATCATGAAGCCGTCGATCACGCGGTGGAAGACGGCCCCGTCGTAGAACGGCCCGCTGGTGCCGCCCTTCGCGTTCTGGGTGGAGTACTCCTTGGAGCCGTCGGCCAGCCCGACGAAGTTCTCGACGGTCACGGGCGCGTGGTTGGGGAAGAGTTCGATGACGATGTCGCCGCGATTGGTGTGCAGGGTCGCGGTCTTGTTCTGCTCACTCACACGCTCCATGAAACCACGTCGGCGCCGACCGTGACCGGCAGTGGCGTGCACCGGGTGCCTCCTGGCACGCTGGACGGATGCCGAACAAACTCCTGGTCGCCCTCGCATCCACGCTGCTTCTCCTGCTGACCGCCATCACCGTGGTGCTGCGTCGGTCGCGGACCGCGCATCCGCCCGTCGCCGCCGCGGTACCGCGTATCGAAGACGTGCGCGGGAGCGGTGACTGACCGCCGACAGGTAATTTGTAGATCGTGACTTCCGACGACTCGCGCGATCAGAGCCCGAATCCCGCTCCGGGACCGGGTTCGACGCCCCCGGCACCGCCGACCCCGCAGCCCGGCCGGCAGGCCGCGCCGTGGGAGAAGCCGCCGGTCGCCCCCAACACGGCACCCGGGCAGCGACCCGCTCCCGCCGGCCCGCCGGGGCGGCCGAGTCACGCAAGTGCACCGACCCCCACTCCGCAGGCGCCCACGCCACCGCCGACGGTCCGGCCCACCGGCAGTCCGGCGCCGTCGGCGGCCCGGCCGGGAGGTCCGTCTCCGAGCGCGGCACCGCCCCGGCCGGGCAGCGTTCCCCCGCCTCCGGCGCAGCAACGGCCGGCGGGCTCTCCGCCGCCGAACAGCCCTCTTCCCCCCACCGGCGGTCAACGCCCCGGTGCGGGACCCGCACTCGCTTACTCGGCGGTCGGTGATCAGCAGCGACCCGACCCCACCACCGCCCTTCCGGCGGCCGGCGCGCCCGCACCGGCCAAGCCGTCGCCCGTCACCGACAAGGACTCCCAGCCCGTGACCAACGCATCGACCGCTCGATCGTCAGTCGCCGCCCCGTTGAACTGGAACGCGGTGATCGCCTTCGTCCTGTCCGCGATCGGTCTGCTGTCGCCGGTCGGCATCTGGCTGGGCTACAAGACCCGCAGGCAGATCGATGCGAAGCGGCAGCTCGGCCGCGAGTTCGCGACCGCCGCCATCATCATCGGATGGCTGTGGATCGTCTTCGTGGTCCTGGGCCTGCTCGCGTACCTGTGGATTCTGATCTGACTCAGACTCACTTCAAGTGAGTCGCGAAGAAGCGGTCGAACGCTGCCCACTGGGCGGCGTCCATGTCGGTGTGTGAGCCGTTGCCCACCACCATTCGGTAATCGACTCGATTGAGTGCGAAGTCCGCCGCGAGCTTGGCGTGCAGCGGTGACGGCACGGTGGTGTCCCGAGTGTTGAGCAGGAGCAGTATCGGCGCGTCGTATTCCGACACCGGCACCGCCATGTACTTCATCAGCGCGGGTGCCAGCGGCCCGGTGCCCAGCGGCCGCGACAGCAGCGAACCGAAGGCGATCCCCGGGTCGACGGCCGGACCGTCGCATGTCCGGCCGACCTGATCGACGAGCGCCTCCCCCTTCGGGGTGAGATAGGTGTTCACGTCCGCAGCGGGGTCGGCCGCTCGCAGGCCCGCGAGAATCGCGAGCAGGAAGTTGTACGAGCCGTTCAGCGGTGTCGGCATCGCCGGGATGTACGGGCCGAGGAAGGGCATGACCTTCTCGACGTCCGACTCCGGATCGAGGGAGACGGTGCCGCGGAAGTCCGTGCGCGGGCCGTACCACCGCTGTCGATGCGCGGTCGCCAGTGCGGCCTGGCCACCCTGCGAATCGCCCGTCACGGCCCAGCGGTTCGAGAGCGTGGGTTCCACGCTGCGGGCCGCGCGCAGCATGTCGATGGTCGCGGCGGACTCACTGCGAGTGTTCAGGTATGGGTGAACGCCTGTATCGAAGCGGCCCAAGCCCACGTAGTCGGTGGCGACCACGGCGTAGCCGGAGTGCACGAGGCGGGTGATGTACCGATTCGGCTCGGCGTCCGGTGCGCTCTGGCCTCCGCAGCCGGGACCGTATCCGGAGGTGCCGTGCGTGTACGCCACCACCGGCCAGCCGCCCTTCGGCGCCGGTCCGGCCGGTACGAACAGTGCGCCGCTGGTCGGTACCGGTCGTCCCTGCGGGTCCTGAGTCCAGTAGTCGATGGCGCGGCCGTTCTGGAGACCGCGCCAGCCGGGCGGTCGGGTCACCACGTCGATCACCGAACCCGCCGAGTTCGACGGCGCCGCCCGAGTGGTCCCCGGCACGAGCGCCAGGGCCGTCCCCACCAGCGCCACCAGCACGAAGATTCGGCCCGCCAGTGTTCCGCGAATACCCGATCTCATGTTCGTCGACGGTACGTGTCGGCCGTTCGACGTACCCGCGATTCCGCGGATCCGACGGCGGCGGCCGAGTACCGTCGGGCTCACTGGCGAATGTTTCAGAAGCGGGCGTACCGGGAAGCCTCGACCATGAACGCAAGCACCGAACGCAGCGGCGCGGGCGCGCCGCGGCAGAACATCGCGTATCCCGGCGACACCGCGGACATGGATCCGCAGCCGAAGGACGAGATGCGCGGCTATGTCGGGAGCGGTCTGCTCGAGGGCCGGCGCGCACTGGTCACCGGCGGCGACTCGGGCATCGGACGCGCGGTGGCCGTCGCCTTCGCGAAGGAGGGCGCCGACGTCGCGATCGCCTACCTGTCTGAGGACGCGGACGCGGAGCACACCGTCGCGTTGGTCGAACAGACCGGACGACGCGCCGTCGCCCTGCGAGCCGATCTGGGCGAGGCCGCCGAATGCCGCCGGATCGTCGACGGCACCGTCGACGCCCTCGGCGGCCTGGACCTGCTGGTGAACAACGCGGGCACTCAGACGGTGGTGGACGATTTCGCGGAGCTGACTGCAGAGCAGTGGAACCGTACCTTCGCCGTCGACGTCGCGGCCGTCTTCCACACCACTCATGCGGCTCTCGAGCATCTGACGCCGGGCGGGACGGTGGTGAACACCGGCTCGATCAACGGTCTGCGGGGAAACCGCAAGCTCATCGATTATTCGGCCGCGAAGGGCGCAGTGCACGCCCTCACCTTCTCGCTCGCGCAGGCCCTGCTCGATCGCGAGATCCGGGTGAACTGCGTCGCGCCCGGTCCCGTCTGGACACCGCTGATCCCGGCCACCATGCCTCCCGACCAGGTCGAGGGGTTCGGCGAGCAGGCCCCGTACGGCCGCGCCGCGGAGCCGGATGAGATCGCGCCCTCGTACGTCTTCTTCGCCGCAGACCGCTTGTCGTCGTACTACACGGGAGAGGTTCTCGCGCCCACCGGCGGCGAGACACTGCCCGGCTGATCCGAGAGGAAGGTGACGGTCATGCCCAAGACCGATGAGAAGAACCGACCGAAGAAGTCCGAACTCCCCGACACGATCAAACGATCGCCCGCCAAGGCTCAGCGCACCTTCGCCGAGGCCCATGATGCGGCGCTCGAGGAGTACGGCTCGGAAGAGCGAGCGCATCGGGTGGCCTACAGCGCGCTGAAGCACTCGTTCGAGAAGGTCGGCGACCACTGGGAGGCCAAGAGCAGGCGCGGACCGTCCGACTCCCGCGACGAGAGCGGCGGGCCCAATCCATCGGGCAAGAGCGCCGGCGGAGTGGACACCAAGGCCACCAAGGAGCATCTGATGAACGTCGCCCGCAAGCTCGACATCCGGGGTCGGTCGCGTATGCGGAAGGCGGAACTCGTCGACGCCATCGAGAAGGCGAACCGCAAGGCGACGCGTTCGGCGCGAAAGAAGGATTGATCCCTTCAAGCGGTTGTCGCGGACCTGCCCGGTCGGTAGGGTCGATATCACTCGGTTGAACGCACAGCCGGGTTCCCGCAGACGATTGAGCGGCGGATTCTCCCGCTCTCGTCGAGCAAGAACTCTCCGATCCGCCGCGCGCGGCCGCTCCTTTTTCGGACCCGCCGCGCGACGGCGAGAGTGCGATCAAAGGAGCTCAGCAGATGACCGACGAGTACCACCGTGTCCGTGAACTTCTGCGCCGACGCGCGGACATCCCCGTCACCGACCCGCGGAACGACCGTCTCCGCGACGAGGCGATCGAAGCCTGTCTGCCGCTGGCCGGACACATCGCCCAGCGGTACCGCGAACGCGGAGAGTCGATGGACGACCTGATCCAGGTGGCGCGCCTGGGGCTGGTGCACGCGGTGGACCGATTCGATCCCTCGATGGGGACCGACTTCCTGTCCTTCGCGGTACCGACCATCACCGGCGAGGTGCGACGCCACTTCCGCGACCGATCGGCGTCGATCCGGATTCCACGCAGCGCCGGTGAACTCCGCAGCCGAATCAGGGAGGCCGAGGAGTCCTTCGCCCAGGCCCACGGACGCATGCCCGGCGTCGCCGAGATCGCCGAGGCGCTCGACGAGCCGGAGTCCGCTGTACGACGTGCGCAGGCCGCGTCGGCCGCGCAGTCCACCGTCTCTCTCGACGGCAGCACGTCGGGTACCGACGACGCACGCTCGCTGCTCGAGACGGTCGGCTCCGACGAGCCCGGCTACGAGCAAGTGGAACGCTCGCTCACTCTCCGGCCGGCCTTGCGCCGCCTCCCCGAACGGAACCGGCGGATCGTCGGCATGAGGTTCTTCGAGCGTCGTTCACAAAGCGACATCGCGCGCCGAATGGGTATCTCTCAGATGCACGTCTCTCGTCTTCTGGCGTCCTCGCTGGGTCAGCTGCGCACCCAGATCGCCTGAACGGGTGCCGGTGACCGGTACGCCGTCACGACGGCGGAGGACTGCGCGGCGCACGGTGGCAGCCGTCTGCGCGATCGTGACCGCGGTAGGGATCTGCGCCTGCGCCAGTGCTCCGGGAGGACCGGCGGGTGAGTTCGCCGAATCGCTGCGCAGCTCGAGGTCGGCGGTGCTGACCGCAGCCTGGGGAATCAACGAGTGGAATCAGCGGAACCTGCTGCGCCCCACCGCCCGCGTCGTGCTCGACGACGCCGTCTCGCATGCGCTCGAAGCCCAGGGGATCATCGTCGCGCTGAAGGTCGAGTCGGCCGATGACGAACGGGTCCGGGCGCGAGTGCACGCGGCTCTGGCCTCGTCGGTCGAAGCCGCGGTGGCGGCTCGCGGCGTGCTGCTCGGCGACCCGGGATCCGCCGCCGCGAAGTCCGCGCAACGTCGACTCGAGCGGGTCGCATCCGGCCTCGACACGCTGTCCGAAGACGTCAGTGGTGGTCGATGATGTTGCAGCAGAACAAGATTCGCATCACGTCCGCGTCACTCGGGATCCTCACCGCGATCGGTGGGTTTCTCGACATCGGCGACATCGTCACCGACGGAGTGGTCGGCTCGCGGTTCGGTCTGTCTCTCGCGTGGGTGGTTCCGGTGGGCGTGGTCGGCATCATCCTGTTCGCCGAGATGTCGGGGCGAGTGGTGGCGTGCAGCGGCCGGGCGACGTTCGAGATCATTCGCGAGCGGCTCGGACCTCGAGTCGGCGGGCTCAACCTGCTCGCCTCGCTGGCGGTCACCGGTCTCACACTCACGGCCGAACTGGGCGGCATCGCGCTGGTTCTGCAGCTGGTCAGCGGTGTGGCGCCCTTCCTCTGGATCCCGGTCGCAGCCTTCGGGGTCTGGATCATCCTCTGGCGAGCGAAGTATTCGGCGATGGAGAACGTCACCGGTCTGCTCGGACTGTTCCTGATGGTCTTCGCCGTCGTCTTCTTCCTGTTGCGGCCGGCGCCGGAGCTCGCCGGCGATCTGGTTCCCGCCGTGCCGCAGGACGAGACGGTTCCGACGTACTGGTACTACGCCATCGCGCTGTTCGGCGCCGCGATGACACCGTACGAAGTCTTCTTCTTCTCGTCGGGCGGTGTCGAGGAACGCTGGGGAGCCCGCGACTTGCGGCGCATGCGGCTGAACGTCTTCGTCGGATTCCCGCTCGGCGGTCTCGGCGCCCTCGCGATCATGGGTGTCACTGCGGTGGCCTTCCAGCCGATGTCGGTCGAGGTCGACTCCCTGTCGGCACTGATGCTTCCGGTGGCGCAGGCCGGGGGCCTGGTCGCAGTCGGCTTCGCGCTCGTCGGAATCCTCGCAGCGACCACTGGCGCCGCACTCGAGACGGCCCTGTCGACCGGTTACGCACTGGCCCAGTACGCCGGGTGGTCGTGGGGGGCGTCCCGCCCGCCGCGCGAGGCCGCCCGATTCCACGTGACCATCGGCGTGTTCATCCTCATCGCCGCGGCGATTCTCGCCACCGGCGTCGATCCGATCGCCGTCACCGAGTACTCGGTGGTCTTCTCCGCGGTGGCACTGCCGCTGACCTATCTGCCGATCCTCGTGGTGGCCAACGATCCCGAGTACATGGGCGACCAAGTGAACGGCCGGGTCACCAACTTCTTCGGCCTGATCTTCCTCGGCGTCGTCCTCGTGGCGTCGGCGGCGGCGATCCCGTTGATGATCGCGACGGGAGCGGGCCGATGACGGACTCCGAACGCACCCTCGATCTACGGGTGCATCTCCTCGATCGCCAGATCATCGACTGTGACGGCGTGCCGGTGGGTGTGGTCGACGACGTGGAGTTCGACATGTCGCCCGGTGGGCAGACGCCACGAGTGGTGGCCCTGCTCACCGGGCGGGCCCTGCTCGACCGGCTGGTGGCGCAAACACCGGACACCACCGCGCTGGAATCGATCCCGGCGGAGGCGATCGCCGACGTGGGAGTGACGGTCGAGCTGACCGGCAGCGGAGAGGACCTGCTCTCGAATTGGCCCGAGCGGTGGTTCCGCGATCAGATCGTCTCCCGCATCCCCGGCTCCGGAGGCCGGCGATGAGGGCCTCGACACTCCTCGGCGCGCAGGTCCGGTGCGACGGCCGATCGATCGGACAGGTGATGGATGTGCGCCTGCGGGAGGACGACGGCGGCGCATTGCTGATCGCCGGACTCGTCGTCGGCCGGCGGCCTCGAGCCTCGTTCTTCGGCTCGTACCGGTTCGACGGCGTGCGGCCGTCGATCATCGCGCGGCTCTTGAGGTGGCGCGAGCGCGGGTCCCGGCTGATCCCGTGGTGCGACGTCGTCTCCGTCGACGACGACGTCGTGACGGTCCGCCCCGGCGCCGACTGACGCCGACGCCGGGTACGAGCCCCGTCCGCGTGGTAGATGTTGAACTCACATCGTTCGCATCCGAATGATTGGGTCGCCAAACGCTTCGTGCGTGCGCGGACCGCAACCCGAGAAGGGGCTGTGATGACCGGGGACACCACTGAGCACTCCCAGGACTCCCGGGTCGGCAGTTTCCGGTATCTGTTCGCGACCGACGAATGGGAATGGTCCGACGAGGTGGCTCGCATGCACGGTTATCGGCCCGGCAGCGTGAAACCGACCACGGAACTCATCATCAGTCATAAGCACCCCGACGACCGCGGTGCCTTCGAATACCAACTGACCCGGGTGCACCGGGAACACACGCACCTGTCCAGCCGCCACCGAATCATCGACGTGCAGGGGCGAGTCCATGATGTGACCGTGATCGGCCGTACCTTCGACGGCGGGTCGGGAACTCCGATCGGCACGGAGGGCTACTACGTCGACGTCACCGTTCCCGACGAGACCGTCCGCGCCGAGGTGGCCGCGCACATCGAAGACTTCCGGCAGTCGCACGCCACCATCGAGCAGGCCAAGGGGATGCTGATGGTGGTCTACGGGGTCACCGCCGAGCACGCCTTCGACGTGCTGCGCTGGCGATCACAACAGGAGAACATCAAGCTCAAGGATCTGTGCGACGCGATCGTCGAATCCGCGATCCGGAACGCCCAGTTGCCGCGGGAGACCCGAAGCGAGTTCGACTTGATCGTGCTCGGTCGCCGTTAGGCCGGCCGGAGGACTGTCAGGACTGGACTGGTTCCGAAACAGGCCTCAGCACCAACCAGCCGCCATGATCGGCGAATACCTCCGCTCCTGCGTGTGCGACCTGATCTGCCCACGAATGAAGCGTCTCCATCGTGACCCGTTGCCGGTGACCGAAGTGCTCGCTCGGCGTCTCTTCGAGAGGCACCGCAATGACCACCGTGCGGCGAGCGACTCGGAGGGCCTCGGAGACCGCGGCGAGCACCTCTGCCGACTCCAGGTGCTCGAGGAGGTGGATCAGAGTCACCGTGTCGACGCTCGCGCTCGGATAAGGCAGTGCAGTCGCGTCTGCGACTTCACAGTTCACGCTCAGCCCGTACCGACGCGACGCGTCGTCCAACAACGAGATCGCACCGGGACTCACATCGCATGCGGAGACGGCTCTGCCGTCCCGCGCGAACTGGATAGCGAGAAAGCCGAAGCAACTGCCGACCTCGAGAACCGATTCGCCCTCGACGAGCGACCGCGCACGTCGGTGGATCGGTGCGAAGGCCGCTGTGCCGTCACTGAGACTGCGAAGGGTGTTGTCGTAGAAGGCCTTCCATCCTTGCGACGCCGTAGGGCCGGACGTCTGGATGATCTCCACGGCCGCCGCTTCGAACTCGGCCTGTCCCGCCAGAGCCCCGATGTCGACCAACGAGGAGAGCGCGCCCACCAGCGTGTCGTCACGGAGGGTGGTCGGGGTGAAGTTGTGTACCAGGGAGATGCTTCCGTCCTGGCTGACGAACCACGACAGCAGTCCGTCGCCCTCGAGCAACTCGCCACGGCGTGCGGCGCGCACTTTCACCCGACCGGGCTCCAGGCGCGGTACCGATGCGTTCAGCAGTTCCATCACGGCCACCCCCGGCTCATGTCGATCACCGCGCGTCCGGTGAACTCACCTCGACGCAGGCGTTCGACGACGTCCGGCACTTCCCCGATGTGCACACCGACTCCGATCGAGTCCAGGTTGCGCGGCTTCAATTCGGTTTCGATCCGACGCCACAGTGCACGCCGACGATCGATCGGCATCTGCACCGAGTCGATGCCGAGAAGGCCGACTCCGCGCAGAATGAACGGCATGACCGTGGTACTGAGCTGGGCGCCGCCCGTCAGTCCGCTGGCCGCGACCACGCCTCCGTAGTGAGTGGTACTGAGAATGTCGGCCAGCGTGGCGCCCCCGACGCAGTCCACCGCCGCGGCCCACCGCGCACGGCCGAGGGGGCGCGGCTTAGCGTCCGGATCCAAGGGCAGACGACCGATGACCTCACTCGCGCCGTATGCGCGCAAACGGTCTGCCTCTGTCGACTTCCCCGTCGACGCGACCACGTCGAATCCCTTTGCGGCCAGCAGATCGATACTCGCCGAACCCACTCCACCGGTGGCGCCGGTGACAATCACCGGCCCCGAAGCAGGCGCGACGCCCCAGTCGAGAATTGCGGCAACGCTCATCGCAGCAGTGAAACCCGCGGTGCCGATCGTGGCGGCCTCGCGCAATGTCAGGGTCTCCAGCTTCACCGCCCAGTCGGCCGGAACCACAGATTCCTGAGCGTAACCACCATCGCGAGCGGTGCCGATCTCGTAACCATGGGCGATCACGTGGTCGCCGACCGCGAAGTCTGGTGACGCCGACTCGGTGACCACACCTGCGATATCGATTCCCGGGACGATCGGGTAGTTGCGGACCACTCCCCCGCGAGGCGCGAATGCGAGAGCGTCTTTGAAGTTCACACTCGAATAGGCGATCTCGAGACGCAGGTCGCCTGGACTAAGGGGCTGCCGCTCGCGGTCGGCGAACTCTGCGCGGATCGAGTCCTCGTCGAGAACGGCCGTGAGGGCCTGGAAAGTGGACATGTATTCCTCCTGGAATTAGGTGTTGCCGCGGCGTGCTGGGTCATTCGCGCGCCGCGTATCGAGAATTCGTACGAGATCGGCGACGACGGCCGGGTTCTCGATCGTGGGTGGGACATCTGGATCTGCGCCGTCGAGTAGCTGGCGAAGGCAGCGGCGAACGATCTTGCCCGACCGGGTCTTCGGGAGTGCGCCGACTACGTGGACTCCGCCGAGCGATGCGATCGGACCGACTCTGTTGCGCACCAGCGTCGCAACATCACTCTGCAATTCGCCTGTCCGGTCCGTGTAGTCGATGGCCGGCACCAGAATCGCGTGCGGGCGCTGACCCTTCAGCTCGTCGCGGACTCCGACGACCGCGCACTCGGCCACACCAGGGTGCTCTGAGATCGCGGCCTCTATCTGCCCGGACGACATTCGATGGCCGGCGACGTTCATGACATCGTCGGTCCGGCCCAAGATGTAGACGTAACCATCGGCGTCGATACAGCCTCCGTCGCCGGAACTGTAGAAGCCGGGATGTTCCGTCAGATAGGTCTGCGCCAGTCGGCCCTCATCACCCCATATGCCGATCAGTGCGCCTGGAGGCAGCGGGAGACGCAGACACACTGCTCCTTCTCGGCCCTGGGGAACCGGATCGCCGTCGGGTCCCAGGATCTCCACAGTGAAGCCGGGAACGGGCTTGGTCGACGAACCCGGACGGGGTTCGTAGTACGTCAGACCGAGGAAATTCGATATCACAGGCCATCCGGTCTCGGTCTGCCACCAGTTGTTGATGACCGGAGACGACTGCACCTCACCCAACCAGCGCTGAGTGTCCGGATCGAGACGCTCCCCGGCCAGGAACAAGCCGCGCAGGCTGGACAGATCGCGCTCGGCGAGCATGGTTCCATTCGGGTCCTCGCGCCGAACAGCACGCATCGCGGTCGGTGCGGTGAGGAGCACGTTGACCCGATACCGTTCGACGATGTCCCAGAACGCACCGGCGTCGGGCGTCCCCACCGGTTTGCCTTCGAACAGTACAGTCGTCGCACCCACGATGAGGGGGCCGTAGACGATGAATGAGTGGCCCACCACCCATCCGATGTCGCTGGCGGCGAAGACCACGTCCCCCGGCTCCACGCCGTAGACATGACGCATGCACCACGCCATGGCAACCGCATGGCCACCGTTGTCACGGACTACTCCCTTCGGCAGTCCAGTGGTGCCCGACGTATAGAGGATGTACAGCGGGGCCGCGGAGGGCACCGGCACCGGGTCGACTGGTCCGGCCGAGGCCAGCAACTCTCCCCAGTCGTGCTCGGCCCATTCGTCCGCGGGCCAGACGACGACCCTGTCTGGGGGCGGAGGAACTTCCGGCCGATCGACGACGATGACGTGCCGCGGACAGTGGCCGGCCTCCTCCAGCGCCGCATCGAGCAACGGCAAGTACGGGACCGTTCGTCCCGGCTCCAAGCCCCCGGTCGCGGTGACGATCACGGTCGGCCGCGCATCGTCGATCCGTACGGCCAGTTCGGCGGACCCGAAGCCCCCGAAGACCACCGCGTGCACCGCGCCCAGTCGGGCGCAGGCCAGCATCGTGACCACCGCCTCCGGGATCATCGGCAAGTAGACCAGGACGCGATCTCCCACGCCGACCCCGAGTCGGCTCAGCGCGCCCGCGGCACGGCGGACGTCGTCGAGCAGGTGTGCGTAGGTGATGGTCTCTTCGCGGCCAGTCAGCGGTGAGACATATACGAGCGCAGCACGGTCACCGTTCCCTGCGGCGACATGACGATCGAGCGCGTTGTAGGCCGTGTTGATGCTCGCGCCGGGAAACCAGTCGGCGGTGCCGTCGGTCCTCTCATGGAACGGATCACGTGGCCGGTTCTCCCAGTCGATGTCACGCGCCGCCGATAACCAGAACTGGCCGAGGTCGTGTGCCGCGTCGGCGGCTGCGCGCGTGTATCGATCGGGCTCGTTGCCCTGGGATGGACGATTGTCAGTCATCACTGAACCTCGCCGGACGCTTGTCGAGGAACGCTGTCATGCCTTCTGTCTGGTCTGCGAATGCGAACAACGAGTGGAACCACCGGCGTTCGAAGAGGAGACCTTCGGAGAGCGATGTCTGATCAGCGCGCAGCACGCATTCCTTGGCCGCCCGGACCGCCCTCGAGGAGAAGCCGGCGATCTGACGTGCGGCGGTCATCGCCGAGTCGAGAACCTCGTCGTCGGGTACCACACGGCTGACCAGACCCAGACGGAAGGCCTCATCGGCATCTATCCGACGCCCGGTGAGGATCAGATCCATCGCCTGTGGCTTGCCCACCACGCGAGTCAGCCGCTGCGTTCCGCCGATGCCGGGGATTATCCCGAGTGCGATCTCGGGCTGTCCGAACGAAGCGCCCTCACCGGCGAACAGAAGATCGCACATCATGGCGATCTCGCAACCGCCACCGAGCGCGAACCCGTTGACCGCACCGATCGTGGGAATACGCAGTGCTGCGAGCCGCTCCCAAGCGGAGAGATGGTCGGCGTCGGTCATCTCTCCGAACGTGCGATCGCGCATCTCGGCGATGTCGGCGCCTGCGGCGAACGCCCGCCCGGCCCCTGTGAGTACCAGGACGCGAGCGTCAGCGCGTGTCACCTCGTCGAGAGCCTCGGTGAATTCCCGCATCATCTGCGAGCTCAACGCGTTGAGCGCCGTGGGCCGATTCAGAGTCAGAAGGGCCACGCGGTCATCGCCGACGGCGAGAGTAAGAGTGTCATATTCGGACATCGCTGAGGAGAACTCCTTGTGTGAAGGGACTTTGGCCAGGGGACGCGGATGAGGGGTCGAGATGCCCGGACAGCCTCTCGATCAGGGCGTCCACGACGACGCGGACGTGGGGCGCCCGCTGAACCGCCGAAGGCACGACGATCCAGTACTGCTGTCCGACCGCGACACAGTCGGGCAGCACGGGCACGAGGCCCGGATGGAATGAGGTGGCGTAGTTCGGAAGCAATCCGATGCCGTGACCGGCGAGGACCGACTGAATCTGAGCGCCGACGCTGTTCGACTGCACCCGCGGGCATACGCCGGGCAGGAGGCCGTCCAGTACTCGCAGAGCGGCGATATCGAGGCAGCCGTCGAGGTAGTAGACGAGAGGGTGCGCCCGCAGATCCTCGATTCCGGCGATCGGACCGTGCGTCGCCATGTACTCCACGGACGCGAACAGCCCCAAGGAATAGGTGCACAGGCTCCGAGAGACGACCGCGCGCGAGGGAGGCGGTTCCAACGAGACGGCGACGTCGTACTCGCAATTGCGCAGATCAAGTTGGGTGGTCGACGTGAGCAACTCGATCCGCAGCGATCCGTGCTTGCGCAGTGCCGATGCGAGCGCATGCGGGGCCAGGTACGAACCGAAGGCATCGGGAGTGAGGAGGCGTACGGGTCCGCACACTCCGTCCCCGGGGTCTGAGTCGACGACCCGGACCGCATCGTCGATGCTGTGTTCAATCCGTTCTCCGATAGCCCGCAGCCGGCGTCCCGTCTCCGTGAGCTGCCATCGGTTCGGTGATCGGTCGAACAGCCGCCGTCCCACCTTTCTCTCCATCCGCGCGATGTGTCGACTCACTGTCGAGTGATCGACGTCGAGGCGGGCCGCGGCGCCGGTGATGGAACCGTTGCGTGCGACTGCGAGGAGGATCAGCAGATCGTCCGCGCCGACCTTCCCGTGCAATGGCCGAGCCGGACCCATCACGCGACCCCGATCTTGATCAACGCCAACAGCGTCGCCATGACCGCGATCGCGAAGGCGGGCGGATCGAGATGGATCCTGCAGCGTTCCAGTATCAGCCGAGCCCAGCCCTCGGCGACAAGCGACGAGACGATGCCGGTGAGCACAGCCGACACCAGAATCCACGTGGACTCGCCGGTGTGCGCTGCTGCAACACCTGCCGCCAGAGCCGCGGGGAGAGTGATGTGGTGCGTTACCGGCACCGCCGCGCCGAACACCAGTGCCAACAGGGTCACCGCAGACGCGCCGTACAGAAACAGTCCGACCATCGGCCGCGAGTCCTGCGGCCATGCCAGAAACACCGACCCGGCGATCGCCCCACCGGCTGCGCCGACGACGAGCACCGACGACAGTCGGTGCTGCCAGGGCAACCACTCGAGGCGCACCGGCGCGGGCGTACGCGCCCAGAGCACCGCGGCGATCAACGCGGTCAACACGACACTCACCGCGAGCGAATCGACCAATGCGACCTCCGAACCGTCCGATGCATGCCACGTCGGGAGCTGCTCGACTGCACGGGCCAGCAGTTGGCCTACGACTCCGAAGCCGGCCCCGACCCCGATGATCGACATCGCGTCATAGGTGATCAGCGGCTTGGCGATGTCGCGGCCGGATTCGTGACGACGGATGTGCGCCGCATACGCCGCAGCGGCGGCGCCGCCGGCGAACATCACGTGCGGACCGAAGACGGGCCCGAACGCCAGGTTCTGGACGAGTTCGGCGTCTGGACTGATCGCTGTCATCAGCGTTGCGACGACGACTATCACGCCCATCAGCGAAAAGGCGCCGATTGCGCCCAGCGCTGCTCCGAGCGCACCCCCGCCGGCCGCACCGACGAGTTCGCTCACGGTGAGTGTCATGGTGGTTCCTCACATAAGGTTCTGGCGTGCGCCGCTGCGGCGCCGTCCGCCGATCGAAGTGGGATCGACGACGCGGCGCCGCAGCGCGATCGGTCAGTGCTGGTGCTTGATGATTCCGCGGATGTTCTTGCCCGCGAGGAGGTCGTCGTAGCCCTCATTGACCTGCTCGAGGCTGTACTCCCTCGTGACGAGTTCGTCGAGCTTGAGCTTTCCGTCGGCATACATCCGGACGAGCTTCGGGATGTCGTACGTGGGATTGCAGTCACCGAACAGCGAGCCCTTGATCGTCTTTCGGAAGTAGCTCATCTCAGTGCTGGGAACCTTGACCGTGATCTCATCGATCCGGTTCAACGCGGTGAGCACGAGAGTGCCGCAGCGCCCGATCATCGAGAATCCTGCACTGACCTGCTCCGCAGTGATCAGATCCGTCGTGATGATGGCCGACTCGGCGCCCTGGCCGTTGGTCAATTCATCAACGGCTAGCTTCGCGTCGGCGGCATTGTCGAATGCTTGGGTCGCGCCCAGTTCGATGGCCTTGTCCCGCTTGTTCTGGAGCGGGTCGATGACGATGATGTGCTCGGCACCGGCGTGCTTGGCGCCCTGCACCGCGTTGATGCCGATGCCTCCGATACCGAAGATCACCACGATGTCACCGGGCTTGGTGTCCGCGGCGTACACCGCCGAACCCCAACCCGTAGGGACGCCGCAACCGACGAGCACGGCCTTGTCGAGCGGAATATCGTCGTCGACCTTCACCACGGAGTACTCGTTGATCACGTTGTACTGGCTGAAAGTGCCCAGGGTGCACATGGCACCGTACTGTCCGCGCGGACCACTGATGGGCCAACGCGGCCCTTCCAGATGACCTTCCAGCATCGCGGCGTTCATGTCGCACACCGACTGCCGGCCGGTGGCGCAGTATTTGCAGCGGCCGCAGGCCGGGGTGAACGAACAGATGACGTGGTCGCCGGGCTTGACGCGGGTGACGCCCGGGCCGACCTCCTGGATGATTCCCGCACCCTCGTGACCCAGCACCATCGGCAGCCTGGCGATGGTGTCACCGATCGCGATGTGCACGTCCGAGTGGCAGAGACCGCCGTACTGGTACTGGATCAAGACCTCGTGCGGACCCGGCTTGGCCAGCGTGAGTTCCTCGATCTCGATCGGCTTTCCGGGCTCTACGACGACTGCTGCGAGAGTTTTCATGACTTCTCCTTGTGGTGGGGACTGATTAATGGGTGGATGCGGCCCGACCGCACCGCATGCGGCACGTTCGGAGGGACGGGTAGGTGCGTATCGACCCGGCTAGGATCGCTTGAGGTTCACCACGTGGACGTCGACGAATCCCTCGACGCCGATGCGACCGAACTCCGCGCCGAGGCCTGACTGCTTCACTCCGCCGAACGGCACGTCGGGGGTCAGCTGGAAGTGATGATTGATCCAGCTGGTCCCGGCGTCGAGGCGGTCGGCGACTGCGACGGCTCGGTCGGTGTCAGTCCCCCAGACAGAGGCCCCCAGGCCATACGGCGTGTCGTTGGCACGGTCGATCGCGTCCTCGAGATCGTCGTAGCGGAGAACCGAACGGATCGGAGCAAAGGTCTCTTCTCTGACCAATGGGCTGTCTTCGTCGACATCACGGAGAAGCGTCGGTTCGACGTAGTAACCGGGCCGGTCGAGCATGTGGCCGCCGGCGACGACCGTCCCGTGCTCGTGTGCCAACTCCAGGCTGGCGCGGGCCTTCTCGTATTGCGCCGCATTCTGCACCGGGCCCAGCCGAGTGTCCTCGTCGAGGCCGTGCCCGACGGTCAGTTCCGACACTCGCCGAGCGAGGGCCTCCACCAGCGGGTCGTACATCGACGAGGGTGCATAGATCCTCTTGATCGAGACGCAGACCTGTCCGGCATTGGCGTAGGCCCAGGTGCACAGCCCTTCGGCGGTCTTCTCGACATCCGCGTCGTCGAGAACGATCGCTGCGTCGTTGCCACCGAGTTCGAGGGTGAGCCGCTTGAGAGTGGGGCCGCAGGCCTCCATCACACGGCGGCCAGTCGCCGTTGAGCCGGTGAACGACACCTTGTTGATGCCTGGATGCCCGGTGAGGTGGGCTCCGAGGTCGCCGGCATCTCCGACGACGTTGAACACGCCGGGCGGAATCACGTCGCGGACGAGTTCTGCGAAGTGCATCGTCGCCAGCGGAGTGGTCGGCGACGGCTTCAGGACCATCGTGTTTCCGACGATCAATGCGGGAGCGAGCTTGTAGAGCGCTTGGAACAGCGGGAAATTCCACGGAGTGATCGCACCGACCACACCGACCGGTCGGTGACGCAGTTCGACGTAGCCGTTCTCGTCGTCACGCAGTACTTCGTTCGGCAGTCGATAGTCGGCGAAGTACCGAGTGAAGTCGATCGACCAACTGACGTCGTCACGCGCCTGCGCGATCGGCTTTCCCTGTTCCAGGGTGGTCAGATGCGCGAGTTTCTCGTGGTGCTCGACGAGGACGTCGGCAATCCGATGCAGAATCGCACCGCGCGCATCGACGCTGAGCGCGGACCACCCTGGCAGCGCCCGCTTCGCCGCTTCCACGGCGTCATCGAGTTGTTCCACCGATGCCGCCGGCGTGGTCGCGACCTGCTGGGCCGTCCCCGGGTCGATCACCGACACCTGGGAAGCTCCGTCGACGAGCCGCCCGTTGATCAACTGCCCGTACCTCTTCGTCGCCAGATCGAAGGTCAGAGCAGTGGCTGGAGGTGTAACTGAGGTCATTGCATTCCTCTCGATTCGAGTGCCACCCGGCACAGTGGAGGTCGCCTCGCACAGCGCTTCGTGAGAGCCACGGCGGGTCCGGTCGGCGTACCGGGAAGAGCGACACGATTCAGTGTTGCGACTTGCGTCACACGTATGTGTTCGGTATCCGTACACCTGAAATCGCCGGTTTCCGTCGGCAGAACATTCGATAGACTGGCTTTGAACTCCAGTGATGGAACTCACAGGAACAGGCGGCATGTCAGGCCATCGCGTATGCATGCGCTGGTCTTCCCAGTCGGGATAGCGAGAGGTCCGACCCCATGAGCAATAACGACGCAGTCACACTCACATCGCGCGGAGCGCTCTGGTCCGACCGCGCGCTGCACGCGTCGTGGATGAGGTCTCAGCAGTACGGACTCGACCCGTCCAAACCGATGGATCCGCCGACCACTGACGGCATCGACACGGGGAGCCGGCTCTTCCGCGCTGCAACTCCCGTGCTTCGCCGTATGTGCGCCGGGATCGAGGGCGAACGTTTGTCCGTCATGCTCATCGGCGCTCAAGCAGAGATCCTGACCACGGTGAACGGGTGCGCCCAGATCGATCACGTGGTCGAAAGGATCGGCGCAACGCCGGGAGCTGTGTGGCGCGAAGACACAACCGGCACCAACGCGCTGGCGACCCCATTCGAGACCCGGCGCCCACTGTTCGTCCGCGGCGTTGAGCATTACGTACAAGATCTCCACGGCTACAGCTGCTACGGCCGGCCGATCTTCAATCCGCTGAACGGCCGACTGATGGGCGTACTCGACATCATGAGTGTCGCCGGAGCCGAATCGGGACTGATGCGACCGTTCATCGACACGGCGATCGCGGAGATCGAACGGAACATTCGGAGCACCTCGAGTGGCAGCACACGGTCAGTGATCCGAGCCTTCGAGGACGCGGCCCGGCACCCCGCCGTAGTCGTCGTGGCGCTCTCTCGGGCAATGGTTCTGCAGAGTTCGATGGCAGCTCGCACTCTGTCCGCAACCGACGTCTCGGCCCTGCAGCAACTGGCCGACGGGGTGCGGACAGCCACACGTACGGAACTCGAATTGACCAGTGGCAACACCGCCCGTGTCGAGATGGAGCCGATCGACGGCGCCGATGGAGTCCTGATCCGTGTACAGGCTCGTCAACGTCCGGCTGTACCTCGCACTGCCGACCGCCTGCGCTATTGGAGCCGGGTGCAGAACTGGGTCGACGACATTCGAGACAGCTGCCGCTCGGGCGTGATCGTGGGTGAGCCGGGTAGTGGTCGCACCACAGCATTGGCCGGCGCGGCTGGCGGGCGGGCTCGCCATGCGATCGACGGGCGGACCGATGATCCCACCGAGGTCGAGAACAGACTGCGGTCGTTGATCAACGATCCCGGTCGCGAAGTGCTGACGATCGACAATCTCGACTTACTGCCCCAGTCCGCCCGCAACCTCACCGAGAATCTGCTCGTCGGTCAGGCGCAGCGAGTTCTAGCCGCCACATCCGCCCCGAGACCGGGGGACGCTGACAATGCCCGCCTGCTCGACTTGTTCGAAGATCGTCTGGATCTGCCGGCTCTCCGCGATCAGCGTTCCGAGCTCATCGATCTGCTCAATGAAGTCGCGGGACCTGGCGTCCGGTACCGCTTCACACCTCACGCCACCCGTGTCCTGGAATCGTACTCATGGCCAGGCAACCACCGGGAACTCGCAGGGGTGTTGCGCTCGCTGGAGCGCTCTCGGGGCACTCTCATCGATGTCACTGATCTGCCGATCGCCTTGCGGATGAAGGCCACGACGAAGCAGATGACACCGTGGCAGCAGGCGAGTTGCGACGCGATCATGCGAGCCATGGAGATATGCCACGGGAACAAGGCCCACGCGGCCGACTACCTGGGCATCAGTCGCAGCACTCTCTACCACCACATCAAGGAGTACGGAATCACCGTGTAGACCGACCCGCGTCGGGCCATACCAGCGAAGTATGAGCATTGCTCTTGCTCGCGTGCTTGGCGAAGGCTGCGGGAGGTCGTGCAACAACGCACAGGGATGTGTGGATCTGGCCGTTGTCGAGCCGTCTGCGGTGAAGCAGAGTCACAGTCGACCCGTTTCCCGACCAGAGGCCGTCTCATGTCCAACCTCATCGCTTTGCCCCGCATACTGCGGGTCGGCGCCGACTCCTTGAACGATCTTCCCGCAGTTCTCGCCGATCTCGGGAGTCGACGGCCGTTGATCGTCACCGATCAGTTTCTGACGTCGACGGGTGCGGTGGCCCGGATCGCCGGAGCCCTGTCGGCTGCCGGCGTCGACTGCAGCGTCTTCGACCGCGTGATCCCCGATCCCACGACCGATTCCCTGCAGCCCGCCGCCGAGACGGTGCGCGCCGATGGGTGCGACGCCGTGATCGGCTTCGGCGGCGGCAGCTCACTCGACACAGCGAAAGCGGTTGCGCTGCTCGCCACCACCGATCGCCCGATGCGCGACTTCAAAGCTCCGACGTCGACCGATCAACCGTTGCTGCCACTCATCGCGATTCCGACGACCGCGGGCAGTGGGTCGGAGGCCACGCGGTTCACGGTCATCACGGATTCGGAGACCGGCGAGAAGATGCTGTGCCCCGGCCTGGCGTTCCTGCCGACAGCAGCGATCATCGATTTCAAACTGACCATGTCGATGCCGCCACGACTCACCGCCGACACCGGCATCGACGCTCTGACGCACGCGGTGGAGGCGTACGTCAGCGTGAAGTCGAATCCGTTCAGCGACGGGTTCGCCCTCACCGCAATTTCGACTATCGGCTCCTGCCTGCGTCGTGTCTATGCGGACGGCTCCGACGAAGATGCGCGCGAGCAGATGATGCTGGCGGCGACACAAGCCGGCATCGCGTTCTCCAATTCGAGCGTTGCTCTGGTGCACGGCCTGAGCCGGCCTCTCGGGGCTCACTTCCATATCAGTCACGGACTGTCGAACGCGATGTTGTTTCCGACGGTCGCCGAGTACTCGTTGCCGGGTGCCCTATCCCGCTACGCCGACTGTGCCCGCGCATACGGCGTCGCCGGCGACAAAGATTCGGACGAGGTCGCGAGCAGGCTGTTCCTCGACGAATTGAAGCACCTCAACCATGATCTGGGCGTACCCAGCCCGCGCGAGTTGGGGATCGAGCCCGAGCGCTGGTCCGCGCTTCTGCCGACCATGGCCGAACAGGCACTCGCATCGGGCTCCCCGCAGAACAATCCGGTAGTTCCGAGCACCGACGAGATCTGCGAAATCTATCGGCGCGTGTACTGACTCTCTACTTCGACACTGTTCGGAATCACTTCCACCCTGCCTACATGCACACCTGAGGAGTACCCATGCCTTCAACCACCATCGATACCGTCGGGAACTGGATCAACGGCCGCACTGCCACCTCCGACAGTCCCGACGCCACCAACGTCTACCGTCCTGCCACCGGCGAGGTGACCAAACGGGTCCCCGCGGGTTCCCGTACCGACGCCGAGGCCGCGGTTGCGGCGGCGCACCGAGCCTTCGAAAGCTGGTCTGCTACACCGCCCCACATTCGCGCCAGGGTGATGTTCGCGTTCCGGGACCGCCTGCTCGCCGACATCGACGATCTCGCCGCGATCATCTGCGACGAGCACGGCAAGGTTCTAGACGATGCGAGGGGCGAGCTGCAACGCGGTATCGAAGTCGTTGAATTCGCTTGTGGCATACCTGATCTCATGAAAGGCGAGTTCACAGAGAACGTCGGAACGAACGTCGACGGAATGTCGATGAGGAAGCCTCTCGGCGTGGTGGTCGGTGTGGTTCCGTTCAACTTTCCGGCCATGGTTCCGATGTGGATGTTCCCGATCGCACTGGTCTGCGGCAACACTTTCGTTCTCAAGCCATCCGAGAAGGTGCCCACGTTGGCGTTGAAGATGGCATCAATGCTCGCCGACTCGGGCTTGCCGGACGGAGTCTTCAACGTCGTCCAAGGCGGTCAGACGGTTGTGAACGCCCTGATAACGGATCCGCGAGTAGAAGCCGTCAGTTTCGTCGGGTCGACGCCCATCGCGGAGCACATCTACCGGACCGCTACCGAGTCCGGCAAACGCGTGCAGGCGCTCGGCGGCGCCAAGAACCACCTCGTGGTCATGCCGGACGCGGACATAGACAGCGCGGTCAATGCCCTGATGGGATCGGCCTTCGGCTCGGCCGGCGAGCGCTGCATGGCAATCTCCGTCGTCGTGCCCATCGGAGACGAGGTCGCGCAAGCAGTCCGCGACAGACTCGTCGAGCGGATCGCAGCATTGCGCGTAGGCGCGGGCACCGAGCCCGACGTGGAGATGGGTCCGTTGATTACACGCGAGCATCGCGATCGGGTGATCTCCTACCTGTCGGCCGGTGTGGAAGACGGTGCGGAACTCGTTGTGGACGGCCGAGACCGGTGCGATGGACCCGGCTTCTTCCTTGGTGCTTCACTGTTCGATCATGTGACTCCCGAGATGCGGATCTACCGTGAGGAGATCTTCGGGCCCGTTCTCGCGATGGTGCGAGCCGAGTCGTTCGAGGAGGCATTGGAACTCGTCAACGACCACGAATTCGGCAACGGGACTGCGTTGTTCACTGCCGACGGCGGTACCGCGCGCACGTTCATTTCGCGAGTCAGGGCAGGGATGGTCGGGATCAACGTCCCGATTCCGGTCCCGATGGCGTTTCACTCCTTCGGCGGCTGGAAGCGCTCGTTGTTCGGCGACCACCATATCCACGGCAGGGAGGGCGTCCGGTTCTACACGCGGTACAAGACGGCGACGATCCGTTGGCCGCAGGGGCGAAGCTCCGCTGCGGAATTCGTCATGCCGACCGCGAAGTAGGCGGAGCCGGCCGGCCGCGCCTGCTTCCCCGGTAGGCGTTACGCCGCAGCGAGCCCAGCCAGGCGGGTACCTGTTCGACACCCGACGGCATCGTGTCGACCGGATCGAAGGCCACATCGGGATCGACGCCGACCCGCGTCAGATCGACGAACCCGAGCGGTGTGCGGTGATCTGTCTGTCGCGCCTCCAACGACAGGCCACCGCCCGCCTGCAGTGCGTCGGCGAGCGAGGCGAGATCAAGGCCTCCGAGGACGTGCGGGGCCAGCAGTCGCGCCGACACCGTCCAGTGTTCGCCATTCCACGCGAAGGGACTGATCGTCGAGACCTCGAGGTCGTTCCACGTGGCAGTCGGGGTCGGGACGTCGACGACACCGATTCTGCGCACCGGACCCGACAGCAGGAGATCCCAGTGCCGGGGCTCGCCGACGTCGTCGGTGTCTCCGGTCGGCAGTCGGAGGGCCACTCCGACGAGGTCGGGCAGCCCGGCCGGGGTGCCGAGTCCCTTCGATATCCGCACCACTGTCGGACCCGATGCCAGCGGCAGCTGCTCGGCTTCGATTGTGGCGTCGCCAGCGCACACCAGACCGTGTCGATGGACGGCGCGGCCGTGACGCAGACCGGCCACAGTCGCGAAAGTCTTCTCGACGAGCGAACTCGTGCTCGTTGCCGGCATGGCTTCCTCCTGAGGCTCGGTTCGTCGGACCACCGACGAGTACCCGGATCACCGCACGGCCAACCATCGATCGCCGGTGTTTGGGATCGCTCCGCTCGGGGTAGCCGGAGAGGACTCACCGACAGCGAACCGAAGGAGCACGTCATGACCGCGACAACTGTGGTATACGCCCCCGGGACCAGCGTGCGGTGCCGTCTGGCGTCCGGTCACGTCGCCGACTGCGTCGTGGTGGCCGTGCGGCACTTCCCGGTCGACTTCCTCGAGGTGCAGTTCGAGCAGGACGGCCGCCGGATGGCGTTCACCGGCTCGGCGATCGCGAGTGCGATCACACCGGTCTAGGCTCGACGCGCACACGCGAAGCCGCCCACCCCGACGTAGAGGTGGGCGGTTGTCGTGCGGGCCGAGGCCGCGGGTCGCCGCAGGTCAATGCAGCGTCGCCGTGCCGACCCGGTCGACCAGTTCGGTGTCTCCGCCGCGCTGGGCGCAGTGCACACAGCAGAACACCCTGCCGTCCGATTGCACGCCGTGCCCGATGATCGGCGTGTCGCAGACCGTGCAGCGGGGCGCGTGTCCCGCAATCGCGCACTCGAAGCTGTCGTAGACGCCGCGTCCTTCACGGCCCTCCACCGAGATCAGCAGCGCATGTTTGTACTCGTTTCCGCATATGTCACAGACCGCCATGTCGGCTCTCCTTCCGTCGGTCTGCTGTGCAACGGCCAGAAGGCGGCGGACAGGGAGATCCCCGTCCGCCGCCGACGGTCAGTCGACTCAGCTCTGACCGCCTCCGCCGCCGTGGCTGTGCTCGCCGCCGCGGACCTTGGCCTCGTGGGGCTCGTTCTCGGCGCCCTTCTTGCCCGCCTCATGCGGGTCTGCGCCTTCGGACGAACCGAACTGACCGGGGCTGGACTCTCCGCCCTTGCGGGCCTGCTCCTCTGTGTCCGACCGGTTACCGAACTGGCCGGGGTTGTTCGGATCTGCCATGAGAACTCTCCTTCCCTCAGGTGGGGCGTTCTCCCCCACAGTCAGTGAGTACCCGCGTGCACGGGCGTCAAACCCCGACGCCGCATCGGATCGAGAATGCGGTGGTCGGCCGATACCGCGGTCCGGCACGGTCTTGTCACTATCCTGAGAGCCATGGTTATGGCAGACCGCGACGGTGTGAAGACAGCCTCCGGACCGATCACCGCGCTGACGGTGGTGGGTCTGGTCGACAACATGCTCAACGGGCTGGCTCGGGTGCCCTTCAGTCGGCCTTTCCAGGGCGCAGGGGGAATCCTCGACAACATAGGTCAGTCCGTCACCCGGGCCACGGTCCGATCGTTCCTGGGATACTCGGTCAGCCTGCCGATCGAGGATTTCCGCTCCATGGAGAAGATCCTCGACACCGTGTGCGGGGCCATCCTCCATCCGGTGGTCGGATACTTCGGCGGCGTCGAGATCGAGAGCGACGTCGTCGGCGGCCAAGAGGGCGTCTGGTGCCGTGAGAAGGTCGCCGTGCGCGAGGCCGATCCGGAGGTGAAGGCGCGCGACAAGACCATCCTGTATCTGCACGGCGGCGGCTACTTCGGCACCACCCCGAACATGTATCTGATGTTCGCTGCAGCACTCGTCCGCCTCACGGGATGCCAGGTGTTCATCCCCGACTATCGGATGGCGCCGGAGTTCCCGTTCCCCGCCGCGTTGCACGACGCGGCCGATGCCTACCAGGGGCTGATGGACCTCGGTATCCCCGCCGAGGACATCATCGTCGCCGGCGACTCCGGCGGCGGCGGGCTCAGCACCTCGCTGGTCGTCTACCTGCAGGAGCAGGGCATGCCGAAGCCGCGGTCGTTGGTGCTGTTCTCGCCCGAGGTCGACCTCGACCTGTCGCAGGACTCCATCGTCGACAACGCGTCGAAGGATGTCCTGCCCTGGAACATCCCCGTCACCTTCTATCTCCGGGGCATCCAGCCCAACGACGAGCGGGTCTCGGCGGTCTACAGCCATCCGGATCCGGAGTGGTTCCCACCCACGTTCGTGTGCTGGGGCGGCGAGGAGATGTTCCGCGACGCGATCCGGGAGTTCGCCGAGCGGTTGCGCGAGGGCGGCGTGAATCTGCATGCGATGGAGGAACCCGGCATGTTCCACGTCTTCCCCATCCTGATGCCGTGGGCCGAGTCCGCCAAGCGCGTGTTCACGACGATTCGCGAGCTCGCCAAGGAGAACCTCGAATCCGACCCGCGGCCCCAGCCGACCGTCGCACCGGTGCCCTGAACTCGGGCGATTCCGGCTTCCCCGCCTCCGGCGCGGTGCGTACTGCGCTACCGTGAGGCATCCGTTTCGACTGCTATGGGGGAGTCAGCATGCCGTATCTCGGTGGAATCGTCTTCTTGATCTGGGTGGCGGCGTTGATCGACGTGATCATCGCCGACGAGTTCCGCGTCCGTCACCTGCCGAAGGTCGCCTGGGTGCTGATCGTGATCCTGATTCCGCTGGCCGGATCGCTGGTCTGGTTCCTGGTCGGCCGCCCCGAAGGCGGTGCTCCCGTGCCACCCCGGACCACCGGCTTCCCCGAATACGAGCGTCCCGAGTACAAGGCGGCGATCGCCGCCCGCGAGGAAGAGGAGTTCCGTCGCCGGGTTCGCGAACGGGCCGAGGCGCAGCGCCGCCGTGCCGAAGACGATGGGGAGTGACTGCGCCGCACGGCCATCGTGAACGGACGGCGCGTGCCGGTCGGGATTCAGCGGACTGAGGAGCGCGTCTCTACTGTCCGCCCGGATTCTCAACACGCCGGTAGCGCAAAGCCATCGCCCCCGACCGGAACTCCTCACGGTGCACCAGCTCGAGTCGGATGCGCTCGCGCAGACCCGACAGCAATGTCGGCCCGTGCCCGGCCAGGACCGGCTGGACGATGAACTCGTACTCGTCGATGAGGCCCGAGTCGGCCAAGGCCAGCGGGAGCGTCACTCCGCCGACCCACAGTCCCCCGCCAGGTTCCTGTTTGAGCCGCCGAACCGCTTCCCCGACATCTCCCGACACCAACTCCGCATTCCAGTCGACGGTGGCCAGGGTGCTCGACACCACGTACTTCTTCGCCCCGTCGATCGCCTCCGCGAACGGAACCTCCCACTGTTCCATCCAGTCCGGCCATACGCCGGTCGGCGGTCTCCGCCACGCCGACTCCATCATCTGATACGTCACCCGGCCGAGGAGCAGAGCATCGGCTCTCGCCATCTCGGCTGTCCAGTAGGCCATCGACTCCTCGTCCGGCGCGATCCCCGCCTCGTGATGACAGCACCCGTCGAGCGTCACGTTGATCGAGTATCGGAGTGGTCGCATCGCTCTCTCCTCAGCTCGTGAAGTTCCAGCTCAGTGCAGCGTACGACGGATCACCGGTCGGGAGACGGTCGACGGTGACAATGCGGCGGGAACTCGACTAGATCTCGGTGAGCACTTCTCCGGCAGGGAATGGGAGTGTGAATTCGTCGCCGACGTCACCGATGGCGTCGGAGACCGCGGTGGTGACAATGACGCGATCCGAGTAGAGCTGCCGGATCCGCACCGTGTATCCGCGGTAGTGAAACCGGTTGCGCAGGAACCCCAGCCCGCGCTCTTCGAGTGCTTCCTCGGCTGCGGACCAATCGGCCACTGGCTCCAGCGGCCGGCCCAGACGGTCGAACGGAATCAGGTCGGGCGCCTGAGACTCGAGGTCGATCCATCCGACGACTTCTCCGTCCTCACGACGGTGTGGGATCCAGTGACTGGGGATGGCGCTCATGGCTTCGCACGCTACCCGGGAGGTTGGCCATTCTTGGTGGTGTGGTGCCTCGGAATGTGCCCGAGGAAGGAAAAGAGCTACCCCTCGTGAGAGGGAGTAGCTCTGACTTCTGTCGAAATTGTGGAGCCTAGGAGATTCGAACTCCTGACATCCGCCTTGCAAAGGCGGCGCTCTACCAACTGAGCTAAGGCCCCGTGCCGGGTCACCGGCCGGTGAATTCTGGTGGGCCTAGGAGGACTTGAACCTCCGACCTCTTCGTTATCAGCGAAGCGCTCTAACCGCCTGAGCTATAGGCCCTTGAACCGAGAATGAAGATTACCCGAACCGCGATACATCTCCAAAACGGCTGGTCACAGCGCTAGTCAAGATCCGCGAGCGTCACCTCGACACCACCGACCATGTCCGCGCACACGTTGTAGATGTAGGCCGAGATGGTGGCGAGGGCTGTGAGAAGAATCGCAGCGACGACACCGAAGAGCGCACTGAACATGAATACCTGGCCGCCGCTGATCAAGTCCTGACCGCTGGTGCTGCCGTCCGCACTGACGAGCGTGCCGAAGGAACTGTTGATCTGATCCCAGATGCCCATGCCGCCCAGCACGCCGTAGAGGATGGCGACGGCGATCATCCAGATGAAGAACCCCGCGACCGAGAGGACCCCGGTCACCTTGAACACCGACCACGGGTCGACGCGGCGGATCTGAACCGCGGCGCGCAGCGGCGTGCCGACGGCCCGGGCAGGGATCGTCTGACTCGCGGCGCGGGCGATGGCCTGTTCCTTCGCCTGCTCGGTGTGATGAATGGAGTCCAGATCGGGCAGCTCGTCCTTCGGTGCGAGATCCTCGCGCGGAATGTTCCGCGTCTCCGACTCGACGAAGGGGGCGGGCTTGGCCGCTCCCGCAGCAGCCGGAGCGGCCGGGGCCTGCGGCTTGGCACCCGGCTGGTTCGCACCCGGCTGGGCGCCGGCCGGCGGTCCCGCAGGACCGGGCTTTCCGGGCTGAGGCGTCGGCCCCTGCTGAGCCTTGACCGCCGGCATCGGACCGGAGGGCGGACTCGACGGGACCGGTGGCTTCGACTCCGTCCGCGGGGAAGCACCCGAGACAACGCCGCGCGGGGGCGGACCGCCGGGACGGTCGTCGCCGACCGTCCCGGCGGCCTTGGCCATCTCCCCCGCGGTCAGCCCGGTCGCGGCGGAGGTCTCCGCACGCTTCCACGGCGGGGGCACGACCCCGCGTTCGACGTTCTTGTCGTCCGGCTGATTCGGTGTGCTCACAGGCGATTCCTCACTGAACGGGTACTACCCCAAACCCTAACCGCTGAGATGGGCTAGTTGTCGTCTGCCGCGCCCTCGTCCTCATCGGGCTCGTCCGCATTGCGCGCGATCGCGATGAGGTTGTCGCCCTCGGACAGATTCATCAGGCGCACGCCCTTGGTCTGCCTGCCGGCCTTTCGGACCTGCTTGGCCTTGGTCCGGATCACGCCTCCGCTGGAGGTGATCGCGTAGATCTCGCTGTCGAGATCGACGACGAGAGCACCCACCAGGTCGCCGCGCTTGGGATCGTGCTGGATCGTCAGCACGCCCTTGCCGCCGCGGCCCTGCGCCGAATACTCCTCGATGTCGGTCCGCTTGGCGTAGCCGCCCGACGTCGCGACCAGCAGGAAGGTGTCGGGCCGGACGACGGTGAGGCTGAGCAGCTCATCGTCGGCATTGAACCGCATACCCTGCACGCCCGAGGTCTGACGTCCCATCGGCCGCAGCGTCTCGTCGTCCGCGGTGAAGCGGATCGACTGACCCTTCTTCGACACCAGCAGCAGGTCGTCGTCGGCGCTGCACAGCCGCGCGCCGACCAGCTCGTCGTCGCCCCGTAGATTGATCGCCGCGATGCCGCCGGAGCGGTTGGAATCGAAGGCGTCCAGCCGCGACTTCTTGACCAGTCCGTTGCGGGTGGCGAGCACCAGGTACGGCGCGTCGTCGTAGCCGGAGATCCGGATCACCTGCGCGATCCGCTCCTCCGGCTGGAAGGCCAGCAGGTTCGCGACGTGCTGGCCGCGGGCGGTGCGGTTGGCCTCCGGCAGTTCGTAGGCCTTGGCGCGGTAGACGCGACCCTTGGTGGTGAAGAACAGCAGCCAGTCGTGGGTGCTCGAGACGAAGAAGTGGGCGACGATGTCGTCCTGCTTCAATCCGGCGCCCTGGACTCCCTTGCCTCCGCGCTTCTGGCTGCGGTAGAGATCGGTCTTGGTGCGCTTGGCGTACCCGGTCTCGGTGATCGTGACGACGACGTCCTCGCGGGCGATCAGGTCCTCGTCGGTCACATCGCCCTCGGCCGGAATGATCCGGGTGCGGCGATCGTCGCCGTACTTGTCGACGACCTCCTTGAGTTCGTCCCTGACGATGGCGCGCTGGCGTTCCGGGCGGGCCAGGATGTCCTTCAGGTCGGCGATCTCGCGCTCGATCTCGGCGAGTTCGTCGATGATCTTCTGCCGCTCGAGAGCCGAGAGTCGACGCAGCTGCATGGCCAGAATCGCATCGGCCTGGATCTCGTCGATGTCGAGCAGATCCATCAGGCCGGTCCGTGCCGCCTCGGTGTTGGCCGACGCGCGGATGAGGGCGATGACCTCGTCGAGCGCGTCGAGCGCCTTCACCAGGCCGCGCAGGATGTGTGCGCGCTCCTCGGCCTTGCGCAGCCGGTACCGGGTGCGCCGGATGATGACGTCGATCTGATGCGCCACGTAGAGGCGGATCATCTGGTCGAGCCGCAGGGTGCGCGGCACACCGTCGACGATCGACAGCATGTTGGCGCCGAAGTTGGTCTGCAGCTGGCTGTGCTTGTACAGGTTGTTGAGCACCACGCGAGCCACGCCGTCACGTCGCAGGGTGATGACGATGCGCAGGCCGGCACGATCGGACGACTGATCCTCGATCTTGCTGATGCCCTTGAGCTTGCCGTCGTTGACCTGCTCGGCGATCGAACTGATCAGATTGTCCGGGTTCACCTGGTACGGGAGCTCGGTGACGACCAGCTGAGTGGTGCCCTTGACCTCCTCGATGTCGACCACCGAGCGCATCCGAATGCTGCCGCGGCCGGTCATGTAGGCATCGCGGATGCCCTGGCTGCCGACGATCAGTCCGGCGGTCGGGAAGTCCGGCCCCTTGACGGCCTCCATGCAGGCGGCGAGCGTCGCCTCCTCGTCGGCCTCCGGGTTCTCCAACGCCCAGAACACGGCGTCCGCGACCTCGCGCAGATTGTGCGGCGGGATGTTGGTCGCCATACCGACCGCGATGCCGCCGGAACCGTTGATCAGCAGATTCGGGACGCGCGACGGCAGCACCGTCGGCTCCTGCGTCTTGCCGTCGTAGTTCGGGATGAAGTCGACGGTCTCCTCGGTGATGTCGCGCAGCATCTCCATGGCCAGCGGAGTGAGTCGGGCCTCGGTGTATCGCATGGCGGCGGCGCCGTCGTTGCCTCGCGAACCGAAGTTGCCCTGACCATCGATGAGCGGGTACCGCATCGACCACGGCTGCGCCAGACGCACCAGCGCGTCGTAGATCGAGCTGTCGCCGTGCGGATGGTAGTTACCCATCGTCTCCGACACCGGGCGGGCCGACTTCACGTAGCCGCGGTCGGGACGGAAACCGGCGTCGAATGATGCGTACAGAAGCCGGCGGTGCACCGGCTTGAGGCCGTCGCGGACCTCCGGCAGGGCGCGTCCGACGATCACGCTCATGGCGTAGTCGATGTAGCTGTTCTGCATCTCCTGCCCGAGATCGACGGGCTCGATGCGGTCCCCGCCGTTGTTCTCTGGCAGATCAGTTTCGTCGCTCATGAATCACTTTCCTGCGGCCAACGCCGCGTGCTGGCATCGGGTGCGGTCCCCGGCACTGCCGGGATCCGCGGAGTCGAAGTCGGTGGACGGATCAGACGTCGAGGAAGCGAACGTCCTTGGCGTTGCGCGCGATGAAGGTGCGGCGTGCCACCACGTCCTCGCCCATGAGGATCGAGAACAGTTCGTCGGCGGCAGCGGCGTCGTCGAGGGTGACCTGCTTGAGGACGCGGACCTCCGGATCCATCGTGGTCTCCCACAGCTCGCTGGCGTTCATCTCGCCCAGACCCTTGTAACGCTGGATGCCGTCGTCCGGGTTGATCTTCTTGCCCGCGGCGCGGCCGGCCTCGAGCAGCGCGTCGCGCTCGCGGTCGTTGTACGCGAACTCCGGCTCGGCGCCCTTCTGCCACTTGAGCTTGTACAGCGGGGGCATCGCGAGGAAGACGTGTCCCTGTTCGATCAACGGCCGCATGAAGCGGAACAGCAGCGTGAGCAGCAGCGTCGCGATGTGCTGACCGTCGACGTCGGCGTCGGCCATCAGCACGATCTTGTGATAGCGCAGCTTGCTGATGTCGAACTCATCGTGGATGCCGGTGCCGAAGGCGGTGATGATCGACTGGACTTCGGCGTTCTTGAGAACGCGGTCGATGCGGGCCTTCTCGACGTTGATGATCTTGCCTCGCAGCGGCAGGATCGCCTGGTACATCGAGTCGCGGCCCGACTTGGCGGAACCGCCCGCGGAGTCGCCCTCCACGATGTAGACCTCGCACTTGCTGGGGTCGTTGCTGCGGCAGTCGGCGAGCTTGCCGGGCAGGCCGCCGATGTCGGTCGCGGTCTTGCGGCGGACGAGCTCACGTGCGCGACGCGCCGCGAGTCGGGCCTGCTGCGAATCCGCGGCCTTGCGGATGATGGTCTTGGCCTCGGCCGGGTTCGCGTCGAACCACATCGCCAGGTGCTCGTTGCACGTCTTCTGGACGAAGCTCTTGACCTCGGTGTTACCGAGCTTGGTCTTGGTCTGGCCCTCGAACTGCGGGTCGGCCACCTTGACGGAGATGACGGCGGCCAGACCCTCTCGGATGTCGTCGCCGGAGAGCTTGCCGTCCTTCTCCTTGATGAGCTTCTTGTCGATCGCATACCGATTGACCGTGCTGGTCAGCGCCGCGCGGAAGCCCTCTTCGTGAGTACCGCCCTCAGCGGTGTTGATGGTGTTGGCGAAGGTGTGGACCGATTCCGCGTATCCCTCGTTCCACTGCATCGCGATCTCGACCTCGTGGCCCTCACCCTTGGCGGTGAAGCCGACGACGGTCTTGTGGATCGGGGCCTTGGTGCGGCTGTTGAGGTGCTTGATGTAGTCGATGAGGCCGTCCGGGTAGTGGTACGTCCGCGTCTTGACCTTGGCGATGGCAGTAGCCTTCTGCTCTTCGGTCTTGATGCTGGCGTCGCCGTCCTCCGACTCCTCCACCTCTGCCTCGAGCACGGCCTCGTGGACCCGCTCGTCGGTCAGGGTGATGGTGAGGCCCTTGTTCAGGAAGGCCATCTCCTGGAGCCGCCGGGCGATCGTCTCGATGTTGTACTCGGTGGTCTCGAAGATCTTCCCGTCGGCCCAGAAGGAGACGCTGGTCCCGGTGCCGGACGCGGCCTCGCCCTCGACGAGCGGACCCGGCTCGGCGTTGGTGTACGTCTGCCGCCACACCGAACCGTTGCGCTTGATCTCCAGCTCGACCTTCGTGGACAGCGCATTGACCACCGAGATGCCGACGCCGTGCAGACCGCCCGACACCGCGTATGAATCGGAATCGAACTTACCGCCGGCGTGCAGCTGGGTCATGATGACCTCCACCGCGGGCACACCCGTCGCATGCATGCCGACGGGCATGCCACGACCGTCGTCCACGACGCGGATGCCGCCGTCGGCCAGCAGGGTCACGTCGACGCGGGTGGCGTAGCCGGCCATCGCCTCGTCGACCGAGTTGTCGACGACTTCCCAGATCAGGTGGTGCAGACCGCGCTCACCGGTGGAACCGATGTACATGCCGGGACGCTTGCGGACAGCTTCCAGACCCTCGAGGATGCTGATCGAGTCGGCACCGTATTCGCTCGGCTTTGACTTGCCTGACTTCTTAGGTGCGTTGCCGCTGGTGTCTGCCACTCCGGTCAGCTCCCATTCGTGTTGGGGACAGTTACCGACCAGTGTACTTGGTAATCAACCCAGAGCCGCGTTTACCACGCCCCAGTAGCGACGGAGACCGACGAACTTGGTTCAAGCCGGGACCGATCATGGGTCGATCCGGTTTAAAGCCTCTCGTGTCGAAATCGGGCGATCGTTGCGCGGCTCAGCCGTACGTGTCGCGCGGACCGCGTCCGGAGATGTGCCGCGGCCCCTTCCGCCAGGACGGCGCCTGGGGGCCGGTGATCCGCAGACTCGTCACCATTCCGTGGCCGATCACCTTCGCGATCTTCGCGATGATCTGACCCTGCATGTACCGCAGCTGTGTGGCCCACGCCGTCGACTCGGCCCTGACGTGCAGGACGGTTCCCTCGAGCCTCGTCGGGTCGGCGTGGGAGGCGATGTCGTCGCCGACGATCGACGGCCACATGCCGAACAGCGCGCCCTCGGAGATGCGGGACTCCCAGCCGTGCTGCTTGGCGACCCTGCCGACCATGCTTCCCAGCGGTTGCGGGTCGCGAGGGTCCGGACCTGCTCCTGACCAGCGCCGACGCGATCGATCACTGGTCCGGCGCCTGCTTCTGATGGGTGCTGACCGTCCCATGCCGACGGGTTTGCCCTGAGCGCGGGCCAGCGCCCGGGCCTCTTCCAGAGCAGCCCTCGCGAGGTCGTACCCCGACAGCCCCTCCGGCTGCACAGTGGGTTTCTCGTCAGTCATAATCACTCCCCTCGTCCGGAGCGGTATCCGCGCCGGACGCCCCGGCCGAGGTCGGTCCCCCTTCGGGCGCGTCGTCGGCGGTCACCACCGAGTGCCTGCGACCATCATCGTCGGTGACTCCGACACAGATCCGGCGTCCGCCGATCGATTCGGGGATGTCGTCGGCGACGGCGGCGGTGATCAGCAGCTGATCGGCGCCGGAGGTGAACTCGGCCAGCAGTCTGCGCCGGGTGACGTCGAGTTCGGCGAAGACGTCGTCGAGCATGATGATCGGTTCGACGCCGTCGGCCCGCAGCAGTTCGACACTGCCGAGCCGCAGCGACAGCGCGAACGACCAGCTCTCGCCGTGGCTGGCGAAACCCTTCGCGGGTTCGTCGCCGAGACCGAGCAGGAGGTCGTCGCGGTGCGGTCCCACCAGGCACATCCCCCGCTCGATCTCCTTGCTGCGCAGTTCGGCGAGACGCTCGGCGAGGATGTCGCGGATCGCGGGCACCGCGTCGTCACCGCCTGGGCTGGCGTCGACGGCGGCGCCGGCGGCGGACCGGTACGAGATGTGCGCGGGCCTCGAGTGCGGGGCGATCGACGAGTAGGCCTCGGTGACGAACGGGGCGAGCTGCCGCACCACCGCGATGCGGGAGGCGGTGACCTGCGCACCCGTCTCGGCGAGTTGGGCGTCCCACACGTCCAGGGTGCCGAGCACCGAATCGGCCTGTGACCCGCCCCGGCGCATCGCCGCACTCGCAGTCTTGAGCAGCGCGGATCGCTGTCGGAGAACCCGGTCGTAGTCGGCCTTCGCGCCCGCCGCGAGCGGTCGCAGCTGCGCCACCAGTTCGTCGATGAAGCGGCGACGCTCCCCCGGTTCGCCGCGCACGAGTGCGAGGTCCTCGGGTGCGAACAGCACCGCACGCAGGATTCCGAGCACTTCGCGGGTGCGCCGAACCGGTCGCGTGTTGATCGTCGCCTTGTTGGCGCCCTGGGCCGGGATCGTCAGCTCGACGGTGAGTTCGCGGCCGTCGTTCTCCACCGTTGCTGTCACCCGAGCCGCCTCGGCGTCGGTCCGCACCAGCGGAGCGTCGGACGAGACCCGATGCGAGCGCAGGGTCGCGACATAGAACAGCGATTCGAGGAGATTGGTCTTGCCGAAACCGTTGCGACCGACGAAGACCGTGGTCCCGGGCGACAACGCGAACTGCGCGTGCGGCCAGGACCGGAAGTCGCGCAGAGTCAGCTCGCGAACGAACAACGAACCGCTACCTCGCCGTCACGAGTTCGGCGTTGCGGTCTCGCCGGAGCTCTGACCACCGGTCTCGTCGATGCTCTGACCACCGGTCTCGTCGGAGCTCTGACCAGCGGTCTCGCCGATGCTCTGACCAGCGGTGTCGATCATCGCGTGGCCGCCGAACTGGTTCCGCAGAGCCGAGACGGCCTTCAGCGCCGGCGACTCGTCCTGCCGCGAGGCGAATCGGGCGAAGAGTGCCGCCGAGATCACGTTCGCGGGCACCGCATGCCTGATCGCCTCCTCCACCGTCCAGCGACCTTCGCCGGAATCAGTGGTGTAATCCGAGATCCCGGCGAGGCCGGGATCGGCGTCCAGCGCCCGGACCAGCAGTTCCAGCAGCCACGACCGCACCACCGTACCCTGGGTCCAGGCCCGGAGCGTGCCCGCCACATCTTCGATCAGCGGCTCGGCATCGAGCAGTTCGTACCCCTCGGCGTAGGCGTGCATCAGCCCGTACTCGACGCCGTTGTGCACCATTTTCGCGTAGTGACCGGCGCCGACGGGGCCGGCGTGCACGAAGCCGTCTTCACGCTCTCCATCCGGACGGAGAGCGTCGAAGATCGGCATCACCGTCTCGACGTCGGCCTTTGAGCCGCCGACCATGAGACCGTAGCCGTTCTCGAGACCCCACACGCCACCCGAGACTCCGCAGTCGAGGTACCCGATACCACGCTCGGCGAGCAGATCCGCGTGGGGCCGATCGTCGGAGTAGTGCGAGTTGCCGCCGTCGATGACGATGTCGCCCGGAGCGAGAAGATCGGCGAGAGCGGCGACGTTCTGCCTGGTGATGTCCCCGGCGGGAACCATCAGCCACACCGCGCGCGGAGTCGACAACGCGCCGACCATCGCCTCGAGGCTCTCCGCGTCCGACACCTCGGGCCGCGGGTCGTAGCCGACTACCTCGTGTCCGGCGGCCCTCAGTCGGGTGCGCATGTTGGCGCCCATCTTGCCGAGTCCTACGAGTCCGAGTTGCATGGCGTCCTCTCCGGGAAGGAATTCAGGTCGGCTGCAGAGGCTCAGCCCGGGAGACGGACCGGCATCAGCAGATAGCTGAATTCGCTCGCCGACGCGGCGTAAGCACCCGACTCGTCGGCGGCCGGCTCGTCACCGGAAGACGGCCGCAGCACCGCCGGGCGGATCGCCGCACGACGCTGGCCCGAGCCGTCCGGTTCCGGGTTGGTGAACCCGAACTCCACCGTGTCGGTGCCGATCGCCGCCAGTCCGTCGAGCAGATAGTGGGGGTTGAACGCGATGATGATCGGTTCGCCGTAGAACTGGACAGGCAGCTCTTCCTCGGCCTTTCCGGCTTCGTCGCCGCCCGCGGTGAGCAGCACCGAGTCGCTGGAGAAGTCGAGCCGCACCTGGGCGCCGCGTTCGGCCACCAGTGAGACGCGCTTGATGGATTCGATCAGCGGGGCGCTCTCGACCACCGCGATCGAGGTGTGGTTGGCCGGAAACAGCTGGCGGAACTTCGGGAACTCCGCGTCCAGGAGCCGGGTGGTGGTCTTCTTCGCGTTGTTGGTGATGCCGAGCATCCCCTCGGAGCCGATCGCGTTCACGGCGCCGAACGCGAGTTCGACGTTGCCGGTGGCGTCGGCACCGGCCGACTTCGCGGCTTCGGAGAGGGTCTTGGCGGGAACGAGCGCCGCACCGGCCGCACTCGCATCCGCCGGGTTCCACTGCAGCTCGCGGACCGCGAGCCGGAAGCGGTCGGTGGCCGCGAGAACCACTTTGTCGCCGTCGATCTCGACGCGAACACCGGTCAGCATCGGCAGGGTGTCGTCCTTGCCCGCGGCCACGGCCACCTGCGAGACCGCTTCGGAGAACAGCTCTGCAGGAACCGATCCGGTGTTCTGCGGCACTTCGGGCAGCTCGGGGTAGTCCTCGACCGGCATCGTCGGCAGCGAGAACTTGGCGCTGCCGCAGCTGATCGCGACGCGGCTGCCGTCGATCGTGACGTCGACCGGCTTGTTGGGCAGCGCCTTGGTGATGTCGGCGAGCAGCCGGCCCGAGACCAGGGCTTTTCCTCCTTCGGCGACTTCGGCCGAGATGGTCTGGGTGGCCGAGACCTCGTAGTCGAAACCGGCTACCTGGAGTCCGTGCTCGTCCGCGGTCAGGACGACGCAGCCGAGAACAGGGACGGGCGGCCGGGAAGGCAGGCTCCGGGCCACCCACGCGACAGCATCGGCGAACTCGTCACGCACGACACGAAACTTCATCGGTGGTGTAACCCCTTCTCGACATGCCGGGTCTGGCGCAGGGTGCAGCAGGGCCCGGCGGTGGTTGGTCGCAGAACCCCACTGTAGAGCGCTTCGGCCTCGGATGCGGAACCGGATCGATAACTCGGTCGCGACTTCGGAGCGTCCGGCGAAGCGGACGCGGTCGCGCGGTCGCCGCAGGCTGTGTATGCACACAGCTTCTTTTAAAAGATCTTCTTCAAAGAAGAAATCTTCTTAGTAATAGGCGGTGTGAGTTCTGTGGGTAACAGCTCGTCTGTGCTGGTCACGGCCTCCGACGAGGTGTGGACTCCCGGTGGACGACGGCGGTGGATGAATCGGGGCGGTTGTGGACGGATCGAACTGTTCAACCGACACGCACCTGTTGTCCACAGAAATCGCCCCTGTTGTCACCAGATCATCCACACGTGCGACGCACGCGCGTCCTGGGCATTTCCATGGGGTCCCCCTCGCGGAGGAAACGTGAAAAAAGTCGGCGGCGGACTCGTCAGAGTCTGCCGCCGACGTCGAGAGTGCGCGCCAGTGTGCCGATCAGCGGTTCGCGCGCTGCTTGATGCGCGCGGTCAACTCCTGCACTTGGTCGTAGATGTTGCGGTTCTCATGCATCTCCTTGCGGATCTTCTTGTCCGCATGCATCACCGTGGTGTGGTCGCGATCGAAGGTCTCACCGATCTTCGGCAACGACAGATCCGTCAGCTCACGGCACAGATACATCGAGATCTGCCGCGGCAGCGTCAGTGCACGGACCTTGCTCGGACCGCAGAGATCGTCGATCGAGAGATCGTAGAAGTCCGCGGTCACCGCCACGATGCTCGCGGCGCTCACGTCCATCGGACCCGAGTCCGGGATCAGCGCCTTGAGCACCACCTCTGCCAGGGTGATGTCGAGTTCTGTGTTGTTGAGCGAGGCGAACGCGGTCACTCGGATGAGGGCGCCCTCCAGCTCGCGGATGTTGCGCTCGATCTTCGACGCGATCAGTTCGAGGACGTCGTCCGGTGCCGCGAGCTTGTCCATCTGGGCCTTCTTGCGAAGGATCGCGATGCGCGTCTCCAGGTCCGGTGGCTGGACGTCGGTGATGAGGCCCCACTCGAACCGGGTGCGGAGCCGGTCCTCGAGTGTCGCGAGCTGCTTGGGCGGCCGGTCGGAGGAGACGACGATCTGCTTGTTCGCGTTGTGCAGCGTGTTGAACGTATGGAAGAACTCCTCCTGGATGCCTTCCTTGCCCTCCAGGAACTGGATGTCGTCGATCAACAGCATGTCGATGTCGCGGTACCTGCGCTTGAAGGCGACGCGGCGGTCGTCTCGCAGGGAGTTGATGAAGTCGTTGGTGAACTCCTCGGTCGACACGTACTTCACGCGCATGCCGGGGAAGAGTCGTTGCGAGTAGTGGCCCGCGGCGTGCAGCAGGTGGGTCTTGCCCAGGCCGGACTCGCCCCAGATGAACATCGGGTTGTAGGCGCGCGCCGGATTTTCGGCCACGGCCACGGCCGAGGCGTGTGCGAATCGATTCGACGCGCCGATGACGAAGGTGTCGAAGGTGTACTTCGGATGCAGTGAGGTGGTGCCGTTGTCTGGTGCGCTCGTCTCTCGCTGCTCGAAGTAGTTCGACCACTCGCGCGGTTCCACCGGACGCGACGGCGGCGCCGACTGCGGGTAGTTCAGCGCAGCGAGCTGCTCGTCGGACGGGATCGCGGGACTCGCGGGATAGGTCGGTGTCGGGATCGCTGGGCCGGCGGCGTTCGCGGCGTCGTACGGGGAGCTCGGAACGAATGGTTCCGGTGTGACGTTTGTTGCACCTGTGGCGCCTGAGTGTGGATGAGTATCCCCAGCCGCTTCCGCACCATCCACGGGCTGGGGAGAGATCTCCTCCGGCTCGGCGACGCGGACCGCGATGTCGACGCTCTGGCCGAGGTGTCGACTGAGTGTGAGGCGCACCGCGTCGCGCAGATTCCGTTCGATCTGCTCCTGCACGAGCGTGTTGGGGACGGCCAGCAGTGCGAATCCTTCGATCATCGTCAGCGGCTGGACCAGCGACAACCAGGCTCGTTGCTGTCGGGTGAGCGGCTCCACCTCGGCCGGACCGGTGTTGGCCGACAGATCAGCGACGACTGCGTTCCAGATGTCGGAGAATGACTCCCGGTCGCCGGCCACTGGCTCCCCCTCGTTTGGTCGAATCGGATCGTTTCAGACCTAGAGGGTGCCACGAACGCGGGTCTCGGCGCGAGTTGTCCACAAAGTTGTCCACACCTGTGGATTGTTCTGTGAACAAATCCCACAGGTGTAATTCGGGTCTGGAGATATCTGCAGGTAACCCGTCGTTTGATTTGGTTTCCGGGGGCCAGTACCCTCGAAAGGTCGCCTGTACATGGACTGCGGTAACGCGCGCTCATCACGAGCTCGGCCCCGGCCGATCCATGAGGGGCCGAAGACCGCCTGCAGTTCCAACACGAGGAGTTTCCAGTGGCCAAGGGGAAGCGCACCTTCCAGCCGAACAACCGTCGTCGCGCTCGCGTGCACGGCTTCCGTCTGCGTATGCGGACTCGCGCCGGTCGCGCCATCGTGAACGCACGTCGTTCCAAGGGCCGCGCCAAGCTGACCGCCTGAGTCGCGAATCCGGCCCGGGCAATCGGTGTCGGCCGACTCGGCGCGGATTTCTAGGAAGTCCGATTTCACCCGCACACTCTCCAAGGGTGTGCGGGTTTCGGCACGTGATCTGACAGTTCACGTGGCGCCGGTCGCACCGGCGTGGCCGGACGGGAGTGGATTGCGCCCGGACGTGGCCCTGCACGGTGGGCCGTGGCTCGGCCTGATCATCTCGAAGAAGGTCGGTAACGCCGTGATCCGTCACAGGACCGCACGACGACTTCGTCGTGCCTTCGCCGAGAGTGCGCCCTCGGTGCTCCCGCCGGAGACCTTCGTTGTACTGCGAGCGCACCCCGGGATCGTGGATCGTTCGAGTTCCGAACTGGCCGAGACGCTGCTCGGCGCGTTCGCCCACCGCAAGGTGGCCGCTGCCTGTGCGCGTGCGGACCGGGGAACGGTCGTCCCATGAGTCTCGGACAGCGGCTCTATCGTCTCCCGCGGGCGAGCCTGATCTTCGTCATCGAGCTCTACCGGACGTGGATCTCGCCGACTCGAATGCCCACCTGTCGGTTCGAACCCACCTGCAGCGGCTACGCCGTCGAGGCGCTCGACAGACACGGATTCGTGTGGGGCTCGGTACTCGCGACGTGGCGCCTGCTGAAGTGCGGCCCGTGGCACAAGCCCGGTTACGACCCGGTCCCCGAACGAGGACCCGTGGAGTGGCTGCGCAGCAAGACTTCAAACAGTGGTGCCACCGCACCAACTTCAGATAGGGGTAAGTGAGCCGTGCTCAACTTCATCTACTACCCGGTGTCCTGGATCATGTGGGTCTGGCACTGGCTGTTCGACAGCATCATGCCGAACTCCCCCGGCTGGGACGGAATAGCGTGGGCCCTGTCGGTGGTGTTCCTGGTCTTCACCCTCCGCGCGATTCTGTACAAGCCGTTCGTCAAGCAGATCCGCACGACGAAGCAGATGCAGGAAATCAACCCGCAGATGCAGGCGATTCGCAAGAAGTACGCCAACGACCGGGTCAAGATGACCGAGGAGATGCAGAAGCTCCAAAAGGAGCACGGCTTCAATCCCCTCCTCGGGTGTCTGCCGATGTTCATGCAGATCCCGGTCTTCATCGGTCTGTTCCACGTGTTGCGTTCGTTCAACCGGATGGGTGCGGGCACTTCGATGCCGATCGGCGGTTCGGCCAGCGGCGGCATGACTGCCGAGCAGACCCGCAATACCGCCAACTACGTCTTCAGTGCCGACCAGGTGCAGAACTTCCTGGATGCGCGACTGTTCGGTGTTCCGCTCTCGTCGTACATCACCGAACCGGTCGACCAGTTCAAGGCGTTCGTCGATCCTGGCCAGCCCATCGACTTCTCGCGCTGGCAGATCGCCGCCGTGGTGATCCCGCTGATGATCGTGGCCTCGATCGCCACGCATATGAACTCGCGGGCCTCGGTCGCGCGGCAGAGTGCTGAGGCGATGGACAATCCTCAGACACGGATCATGAACAAGCTCGCACTGTACGTCTTCCCGCTGGGCATTCTGGTCACCGGTCCGTTCTTCCCGGTCGCCATCCTCCTGTACTGGGTCAGCAACAACCTCTGGACCTACGGCCAGCAGCACATTGTCTTCGGACGCATCGCACGTGAAGAAGAAGAGGCGAAGGCCGCGAAGGAAGAGCGGCTCAGGGCCGCAGCACCGAAGCCCGGCGCCCGACCCGACAAGACGAAGAGGGCACCGACCACGGTTGCGGTCGTCGACGGTGAAGTGGACGACGCGTCAGATGAGACGAAGTCCGCCGGCGGCAAGAAGTCGAGTCCAGCCAAGGGACAGGGCACGACCAAGCCGGCGGCCAACAAGCCGTCTCCGGGGCAGAAGCCGAGTCAAGCGAAGCCGGGCGGAGCCAGGAAATCCGGCAGCAAGCGCAATAAGAAGAAGGGTCGGCCCGGCGGCCGTTGACGGCGCCGCGACTCATTCAGACGTTTCCATTAAGTGAGGTAGAAGATGACGGACCAGACTGTGTCGAGTGACGACACTGAACAGGTCGATCCTGTGGAGCCCATCGAGCAGGACGCTGATCTCGACGAGATCGATGAAGAGGATCAGTTGGTCGAGGAGGGCGAGATCGCCGGCGACTATCTCGAGCAGTTGCTCGACATTCTCGACTTCGACGGCGACATCGATCTCGACGTCGACGGTGACCGAGCGATCGTCAGCATCGACGGCGGCAAGGACCTGACCAAGCTCGTCGGTCGCAACGGCGAGGTGCTCGACGCACTCCAAGAGCTGACGCGACTGGCTGTGCAGCAGTCGACCGGTGACCGCAGCCGCTTGATGCTCGACATCAGCCGCTGGCGTGCTGATCGCCGCAACCGTCTCGCTCGCATCGGCAACGAGGTCGCCGAGCGTGTGCGGGATTCGGGCGAGAGTGAGTCGCTCGACCCGATGACTCCCTTCGAGCGGAAGATCGTGCACGACGCCGTCGCCGCGGTTGACGGAGTTTACAGCGAGAGTGAGGGGGCGGAGCCGAACCGCCGTGTGGTCGTCATCAAGGAATGACGACTCCCCTGATCCGGGGTTAGCCCCGGTTGGATATCCGCAGACGATCCCCGCAACGCTCTGACAACAGGGTGTCGCGGGGATCGTCTTTTCGACACAGTGACTTTATGGGTCCAGGGTCTAAGGCCTTGTCCGTAACTCTCCCATTCGGTTGTTTTGACTTACGTCCGTGTGATTCTCCGGGTTAGCGTCATCTGATGCTCTGAACGAGTTTCACGTGAAACCCCGCTCGTGTCCGACTGCCCAGTTCGATCAATACCGTTCGCGGCTGGCCCTGTGTTTCACGTGGAACAAGACCAGGGGCTGAAGCTCCGGTCGACGCGTGGCGTCAGGTTGTGGGTTAGATCGGCAACCTGTGGAAATCGGTTCCCGACGTCGGGTGGCGGGTCGGTGCGGACTAAACTGAATGAGGCTGTCCGGCTACGGTGCGAAGTCTGTCCTCAGACCTGTGCTTGCTCTGAGCGTGTCCGCTCCCCTAGCAGGGTGGCCGGTAGTTGTCTCGATCGTGGATCTGCTGCGTGCTTCAGGATCGCGGCTCGCGAGCGGAGCGGGTTTCACGTGAAACCACTCAACCGATCGGGCACCACAACGGCCGTGTTCCACGTGGAACATCGAAGGGATGGATAGATGTCAGAGGACGACTCGACGCCGGCGGCTGCCGAATCGACGCCGGAGATCGCTGCGGCCATATTCGGCGAACGACTGCCGCTGGCCGAGAATTATGCGCGGATTCTGTCTGAGGAGGGCGTGGTCCGCGGACTCATCGGTCCCCGTGAACTGCCGCAACTCTGGACCAGGCACCTGCTCAACTGTGCCGTGGTTTCCGAGGAGATTCCTGATGGTGCGAGCGTCATCGACATCGGGTCCGGCGCGGGCTTGCCCGGTATCCCCCTCGCGATCGCTCGTCCGGACTTGGCGATCACCCTCATCGAGCCGTTGCTTCGCCGGACCACCTTCCTTGAGGAAGTGGTCTCCGGGCTTCCGCTCGACAACGTGACGGTGGTGCGCGGTCGCGCCGAAGAGAAGGCGGTGCTGAAGGCCGTGGAGCCGGCGGATGTAGTCACGTCGCGGGCTGTCGCGCCGCTGGAACGGCTGGCGAAATGGTCCGCTCCCCTGATCCGAGGAGGCGGCAGATTGGTCGCACTGAAGGGGCAGTCTGCGCCTGACGAGATCGCTCGCGATTGGGAGAAGGTGATGAGGTCCGGGATCCGGGATCTGGCAGTGGCTCAATGCGGGACGATGCTGGAGACGCCGACCACGTTGATAGTCGGGCGGCGGAATGAGACAGCACGTGATGCGCGGGCGGCCCGTCGGGCTGCCCGCCGGAACTGATGGAGGCTCAAGAATTGGTGTCATTTCGCCGGAGGGCGCACAATGGAAGCACTGACCGAAGGAGTTCCGGGGTGCCCAACCACGAGCCCAGCGTTTCACGTGAAACGCCACCAGTACCGCCAGTGCAGAGCTACGACGACACCCCGATAGCGACCGCGGCAGCCCGCGCGAGCCAGGTTTTGACCCCCGGCGGCACCGGCAGGCTCCCCCGACCGCCACAGCCGCGGGTGATGACTATCGCGAACCAGAAGGGTGGAGTCGGGAAGACGACGTCCGCCGTGAACCTCGCGGCCGGCCTCGCGCTGCACGGCCTCGGGGTCCTGGTCATCGATCTCGATCCGCAGGGTAATGCGAGTACGGCCCTGGGCATCGACCATCGCAAGCCGGGGATCGCGTCTGTATACGAGATGCTTCTCGACGACGTGCCGCTGCGGGAAGCGATCCAGAAGTCGCCGGCCAACGATCGGCTGTACTGCGTGCCGTCAACTCTCGATCTCGCCGGCGCCGAGATCGAGTTGGTTTCCGTCGTAGCGCGCGAGAGTCGCCTGCGAAATGCCCTCGATCCGGCCGTGCTGGCCGAGCTCGAGATCGACTACGTGCTGATCGACTGCCCTCCGTCGCTCGGGCTGTTGACGGTCAACGCGATGGTCGCTGCCCGTGAAGTCCTCATTCCGATCCAGTGCGAGTATTACGCGCTCGAGGGCGTGGGCCAGCTGCTGCGGAATATCGAACTCGTCCAGGCACATCTGAACAAAGAACTGCATGTGTCGACCATTCTGTTGACCATGTATGACGGCCGCACCAAGCTCGCGGATCAGGTGGCTGCGGAGGTTCGGAATCACTTCGGCGACAAGGTGCTGTCGACGATCATTCCCCGCAGTGTGAAGGTCTCCGAAGCTCCGGGCTTCGGTATGACGATCATCGAGTACGACCCGGGTTCACGTGGATCCATGAGTTATCTCGACGCCGCCCGTGAGTTGGCGGAGCGAGGCGCTGCTGTAGGAGGAACGGTATGAGTCAGCGAGACACTCAACGTCGCGGAGGTCTGGGACGAGGTCTGGCAGCGCTGATTCCTACGGGGCCGAGCGATGACGATCACGGTGTGAATACCACGAAGATGGGTTCCGCCGCCGCGGACGTCGTCATCGGTGGCGGATCACCGAAGGTCGGCGCTGCGGTGGCGGAGAAGCCATCGTCGGATCTCCTCGCGCCGACCGGTCCCGCGCCCTCAGCGTCACCGGCCTCTTCCGCGAGCGGTGGAGCAGACGAGATCGGCGCCGTCTACCGTGAGATCGCACCGAGCGATATCGAGCCGAACCCGAAGCAGCCGCGCACCGTCTTCGACGAGGAGGCGCTCTCCGAACTCGAGCACTCGATTCGGGAGTTCGGTCTCATGCAGCCGATCGTGGTGCGGGAGCTCCCCTCCCCCGGCGCGAATGGCGCGCGCTATCAGCTCATCATGGGCGAACGACGGTGGCGCGCCGGCAGCAATGTGGGCCTGGAGACCATCCCGGCCATCGTTCGGGAGACCCCGGATGGCGATCTGCTCCGAGACGCTTTGCTGGAGAACATTCACCGAGCACAGCTGAACCCACTCGAAGAGGCCGCCGCCTATCAGCAGTTGCTCGAAGAGTTCGACGTGACACACGAAGAGCTCGCCACTCGGCTCGGTCGATCACGCCCGGTGATCACCAACATGATCCGGCTGCTGCGGCTCCCGATTCCGGTCCAGCGCAGGGTTGCGGCCGGTGTCCTCTCCGCCGGGCATGCTCGCGCACTCCTCGCTCTGGAAGCGGGTGCCGACGCACAGGAGGCACTGGCGGCGCGGATCGTCGCGGAGGGATTGTCGGTCCGAGCCACAGAGGAAGCGGTCACTCTCGCGAATCGGGACGGCGTCGACGACAAGCCCGCCGCGAAGAAGCGGAAGCCGATGGAGATGCCGGGACTGCAGGATGTGGCGAACCGGCTGTCCGATCGTCTCGATACCAAGGTGACGGTGAGCCTGGGTAAGCGGAAGGGACGCGTGTCGATCGAATTCGGATCGGTCGACGATCTGGAGCGGATCGTCAACGTGATCGCCGAACAGACCGAAAAGTAGTCCCGCAAAGGGGTATACGAGAATACGCGGCTGTTTCGTCACTGTGACGGCGTCCCTGGGTGACGCGAAACCTTGACGATCTTCCGCCGCGAGAAGGAGGAGACCGCAGCGATGGGTCTGTCTGTGGTGCCACTGGAGCTCGAAGACTTCGAGACTCTGCCGCTGCATTCCCGTCGTTGCGTCTTCTGGGAGGTCGATCGGACCGGTGGGTCGCCCGCGATCGACACGGTGATCACCGGAGGTGATAGGCGCACCGACTCCGCCGGACCCGAGAGTGAGTTCGACAAAGAGGCGTGGCTGTCGGGACTGCTGCTGGAGTGGGGTGTGTGCTGTCAGGTCGCTGTGGAACCCACGACCGGACGAGTCGTCGGTGCCGCCTTCTACTCCCCGCCGGGACGGGTGCCCCGCGCGCAGCACTTCCCCACCGCCCCGGTCGGTGCGGATGCCGTTCTACTCACTACGATTCGCATGGAACCGGGCTTCGAGAGCGAGTCGACGGCGCTGCTCGACGCCGTCGTGGCCGACCTCGTCCGGCGCGGAGTGCGCGCGGTGGAGGCGTTCGGTTTCAGCGGCGACGACGAGTCCCTCGCGATGGATCTGGTGACGTTGCTTCTCGGCAGCGGCCTGGCCGCTGACGTGTGCCGCCGGTGCATTCTGCCGACCCGACTGCTGACGGACTTCGGGTTCGAGGTGGTCGCCGACGACCCGTACCTGCCGCGTCTGAGGCTCGAACTCGACGAGGGCCTGGGTTGGAAGAGCCAGGTGGAGCGTGCGCTCCGGAAACTGGTGGAGACCCCGCCGGCGGAAATGCTGGCGGACCCGATCAGTCAGCCGGTGACCTGTTCTGCCGCAAGGAGTTCGGCGAACGTGTAAGTTCCGGTCGGCCGGTCGTTCTCACCGAGCAGGTACAGTCGCTTGACTGCGACCAGGACGGCTTCGGCGATGGTGTCGCGGATGGCGGGGTCGCTCAGCTGCGCTGCGTCGTGAGGATTGGTGATGTAGCCGGCTTCGATCACGATGACCGGCATCCGCGTGGAGCGCAGGATGTTCCAGGTCCGCGGATGGCTGCGGCAGTCGAGGAAGCCGGTGCGTGCCACGATCTCCCGCTGGATGTACCCGGCGAGATTGCGCCCGATCGTGGAGTAGGAACCGTGCGTGTTGCCGAAGTAGAACGTCGCGAGCCCGCTGGCCTTCTCGTTCGGGTAGTGGCCGGTTCGCAACGAGATCATCAGGTCGACATCGGCGAGATTTGCCACCCGCACACGGTCGTCGTCGGTCGGAGTCGTCTTCGCGTCATGCGACAGGAATGTCTCCATACCCGCGGCGGACATCCGGCCCTCGAGACGGGCCGCCAGATCCCAGAGCAGGGTGTTCTCGTTCCCGATGGGGCTCTCGTCGCCGGGATCGATCAGAATGCGCTTGCCGGTGAGCTGCGGACCGGACTTGCGAACGTGCTCCTCCTCGCGGATCGCGTGCGGCGAGCCGCCGGTGACGCGGGTGCCGAGACGTTCCAGTGATCGCAGCGTCGCGGGCCCGCAGATGCCGTCGGACGAGAGACCGTACTCGGTCTGGTACAGGCAGACGGCGTGGTGCGTCACCTCGCTGAAGATTCCATCCACCAGTCCGTGGTAGTAGCCGAGATTCTGCAGGCGCGACTGGAGCGTGGCGACGTCGTCGCCCGTCATCGGCGCGGAGAGCCGGTAGAGCAGAATGCGGGCGCCCAGACGGTACGAGGCTTCGCGCAGGGCGGTGTAGGTGGCGTATCCGACGATCCCGTCGACGATCAGTCCGCGTTCCTGCTGGAAGGCGCGCACCGCACGGTCGCAGTCCTTGTCGAAGACCGCCTCGGGCGGCGACCAGGGGCCCTGCGTGGTGGACGGCGGGGTGGGTGCAGCGTCGGGCAGTAATCCACGGGTGGCCAGAATGGCCCTGATCTCGGCTACCGCAGAACCGTGGTCCCCCAGACGCAACACCTGCATACGTACTTCCCACTCTCTCGATACCGCCGACCCGGACCGAGGCATTGCTGATCCGAGACTCGCACCATTCTCTCAGCCAGCGCCGGGCGCGACAAATGATCGCGCCGTTCTGTGACGATCGGCCCACGGCCCGGGTGCGGGCGTGGGCCGATCGGCAGCGATGTCAGGCGAGGACGTCGGACAGTTCGCGAAGCAGAGCCGCCTTGGGCTTGGCGCCCATGATGGTCTTGACCGGCTTACCGCCGGAGAAGAGCATGAGCGTGGGAATGCTCATGATCTGGTACTCGCGGGCGACGTTCGGGTTCTGGTCGACGTCGACCTTCGCGACGGTTAGCTTGTCGCTGTTGTCGCGGGCGATCTCCTCGAGCACCGGAGCCACCATTTTGCAGGGGCCGCACCAGGTGGCCCAGAAGTCGACGAGGACGGGCTTGGACCCGGAGGCCTCGATCACGTCGCCGGCGAAGGTCGCGTCGGTGACTGCAACGGTGTTCTCAGACATTCTTCCTCCTGAATGGTCGTCGGCTCGGATGGCCGGCGTGAGGTTCGGTCAGGCGTGGGCCTGGTCGGCGAGCCATCGTTCGGCGTCGATAGCGGCCGAACAGCCGCTGCCGGCGGCGGTGATCGCCTGTCGGTAGGTGTGGTCGACGAGATCGCCGCAAGCGAAGACGCCGGGAAGGTTGGTGTACGTGGTGCGGCCGACGACCTTGACGTAACCGTCGTCGTCGAGCTGGACCTGTCCCTTGACGAGATCGCTTCGCGGATCGTGACCGATCGCGACGAACATTCCCGTCGCGTCGAGCGTCCGGACCTCCCCGGTCTCGGTGTCGGTGAGCTCCAGTTCGGTGACGGTGTTCTCGCCCTTGACCGCCGAGACGGTCGCATTGGTGATGAATCGGATCTTCTCGTTCTCGCGAGCGCGTTCGAGCATGATCTTCGAGGCGCGGAACTCGTCGCGGCGGTGGATCAGCGTGACCGACTTCGCGAACTTGGTCAGGAAGGTCGCTTCCTCCATCGCTGAGTCGCCGCCACCGACCACCGCGATGTCCTGGTCCCGGAAGAAGAAGCCGTCGCAGGTGGCGCATGCGGAGACACCGCGGCCGAGCAGTTCCTGCTCGCCCGGGACGTTGAGATAACGTGCCGCCGCCCCCATCGCGAGGATGACGCTGCGGGCCCGGTGGACTTCGCCGGCGACCTCGACCTCTTTGATCTCGCCCTCGAGCCGCAGGGCGTCGACCTCCTCCATGCGCAGGTCGGCTCCGAAGCGGAGCGCCTGCTCGCGCATCTCGTCCATCAGTTCGGGACCCTGGATCCCCTTCTGGAAGCCGGGGAAGTTCTCGACCTCGGTCGTCGTCATGAGGGCGCCGCCGAAGGAGATGCCCTCGAAGACCAACGGCGACAGTTCGGCCCGGGCAGCGTAGATCGCCGCCGTGTAGCCGGCAGGCCCCGACCCGACGATGATCACGTCATGGATCTGGTTCTGGTTGTCGCTCATCAATCCTCCGTTGTCGCGTAGTCCGCTCGGTGCGGCCTGCATCGTGCGATGACGCCGGGCAGACGCATCAGTCAACACCAGAGTATGGCGCGATGTTCCCGCGTGTGCGTTCCGGTGCGGCGCACCTCACCGAGGAGCCATTCGGCGCGACGGTTCAGCCACCGGTGAGTCGGTCGATCACCGAATCGAGACGGGCCGCGATCGCATCGGGCATCGGCGCCGCCGACTGCCCGTGTTCTCGCAGCTCGGTCTGCACGCGATCGAGCGCGGCGAGCACTTGAGCGGCGTGCGGATCGGCGGCGAGCCGACTCCGGACGTGTGCGGCGACCTCGGGCTCGAGTGCGTCCGCGTGCAGATCCGCCAGCAGCTCCGTCGAGTACGGCGGCTCAGGCGCGGGGCGGCCCGCCCGGTGCTTCGCTGAAGGAACCATGATGTTTGAGAATCGCCTATCGTCCGTCGTCGCCATCCACACTACTTAGACGCACGTGCCGACGAATCGGTTCCGGCGATGATCTCCGGTGAGTCGGTCGGAGCCCTAACAGTCATCGTCCAGATACTCGAGAACCATCGCGAGCTTGGCCCGGCCGCGGGAGCAGCGGCTCTTGACCGTCCCGCAGGCCACCGACAGGATCGCCGCGGCGTCACGGATCGAGTATCCGTGATAGTCGACGAGAATGACGGCGTCCCGCTGGTCGGGCGGCAGTACGTCGAGAGCTCGGCCGATCGACAGTCCGACGTCGATCCCGACCGTGTAGTCGCGTTCGTCGGCGAGCAGTGCCGACTCGAACTCGATGAGGGGCATGGTCTCGTGACAGCGGATGCGGCGCAGGCGGTCGAGGCAGGAGTTCACGACGATCTTGTGCAACCAGCTCGACACCGAGGCGTCGGCTCGGTAGGAGGTGGCCGTGCGGTAGATGGAGATCCACGCGTCCTGCATCGCGTCCGCGGCGTCGTCCTCATTGCCTGTGGTGCGTAAGGCGATGGCCCAGAGATGATTCCGGTGCCGTTCGTACAGTTCGCGGAACGCTCCGGCGTCGCCCCCGATGTGTGCGCGAAGCAAGTGCGCATCGGTCTTCTGATCGATGATCCCCCGAGTCATGCGACGACACTAAGCGCGAAACAGTGCCGGATTCGAGCTTTTCCTCACTTTGTGGATGGTTGTTGGCGAACCTGTGGACGAATCGGGCGGTGAAGCCGACTTATGCACATCAGAGTGTGTTCTCGAGGCTCTGTCCGCCTCGGTGCCGTTGTCGCCGCAGCTCTTACTAGGCTGGTCTCATGAGCGACGACAAGCCCTTGGCCGCTTGGCGGGCCGCCCGATCGATGGGCCGGATGGCCGTTCCCGGTGAGCTGGCGCTGACCAAGACGCACGTCGTCTTCGAGCCGAAGTCGAAGCGAGCCGCCGGCGCGCGCTTCTCGGTCGCGCTGAAGTTCGTGGCAGCCGTCGGGTCGGCGCCGGGAACCGGCAGACTGCTCTCCGGCGGCAAGGCCGATCGTCTGTGTCTCACCCTCGGTGATGGTTCGGAGTGGTTGTTCGTGATCGCGGAACTGGACGACGCGTGCACACGGATCCGTGAGCGTCTCACGGCGAACCGCTGACCGTCGCCCGGTGCGACGGCGGCCGGCTCAGCCGAAGATCTTGTCGTAGGTGGCGACGAACATCTCGGTGACCACCTCGTGGACCGAGTCCACCTGGAACAGATCGGGGCCGGCCTGCTCGTTGATCGGGTCGGTCAGTGCCATCTGCCAGTCGACGAGCAACTGCGTGATGGCGCCGACGAGGCCGATGGCCGCGAGCTTCTGCTTCGGAGTGGTCGGCCGTCCGTTGCTCGCGAATCCGGCGATCAGATCGGCCCAGTCGTGAATGGCGCCGAGCCGCAACTTCTCGATCTCGGGTGCCACGCCGACCACCTCGATGAGGATGACCCGCGCCCGCCGCGGATCTTCCACGAGACTGTTGATGAAGCCGCCCAATGCCTCCTCGGCGAGGATCGGGATGACAGCCGCCGGAACCGGTCCGTCGGCCACGCCGGCGCGATCGATGACCTCGGTGGCCGCGGCGATCGTCGCGCTGCGAGCGATGTCGACGCAATGCTGGTACACCGCTGCAAGAAGATTCACTCGGTCGGGAAACGACTCGTAGAAGTACCGCTGCGTCAGACCGGCTTCGTCGCAGATCTTCTTGACCGAGACGTTGACGTATCCCTCGGTGCCGAACAACTCCACACCCGCTTCCACGAGCGTGGATCGTCGTTGTTTCTGTCGCTCCGCGGCGGACACACCCCCGTATGTTCGCCCACCACTGTTTTTGTTCATCGAATCAGATTCTACCGCCGAGGCGATTCGGGCCAGGGGTTGGCACCGCATATCTGACACGGTACTGTGTCAAATAAATCGGACGAGAACAATCCGTCCGTGCGTTCTGGAGGGGTGGAGATTGCTGGACTTCCTGCCCGAACCGATGCGGGAGCCGACGGTGCTCGCGATCCCGTTCTTCGCGGTTCTGCTGCTGTTGGAGACCTACGCCGCGGCCAAGTTGGAGCGGGAGGACGGCGACGGCCGGCCGCCCAAGGGCTCCTATGAGCGCAGGGACGCGCGGACGTCGATCCTGATGGGCCTCGTCTCGATCGGGACGTCGGCCTTCTGGAAGTTCGTCGCTCTGTTCGGGTACAGCGCGCTGTTCGCGTACGTCGCGCCGTGGCATCTGCCGGTCGACGCCTGGTACACCTGGGTGATCGGCTTCATCGCTCTCGACTTCCTCTTCTACTGGGAGCACCGGATCGCCCACCGGGTACGCCTGGTCTGGGCCACTCACCAAGCCCACCACTCCAGCGAGTACTTCAATTTCGCGACGGCGCTCCGGCAGAAGTGGAACAACAGCATGGGTATCATCATGTGGGCGCCCCTCCCCCTGCTCGGCTTCCCGCCCGCGGTGGTCTTCGCCGTGTACTCGCTGAACCTCGTCTATCAGTTCTGGATCCACACCGAGCGGATCGACAAGATGTGGAAACCCTTCGAGTTCGTGATGAACACGCCCTCGCACCACCGAGTGCATCACGGCAGCGATCCGGAATACCTCGACCGCAATTACGGCGGCACCTTCATCGTCTGGGACCGGCTCTTCGGCTCGTTCCAGCCCGAACTCGACCGGCCGCACTACGGGCTCACCAAGCCCGTCGAGACCTACAACATCTGGACCCTGCAGACGCACGAGTACGTGAACATCGCCCGCGACGTCCGCGAGGCCCCGTCTCTGCGCGCCAAGCTCGGCTACGTCTTCGGTCCGCCCGGGTGGGCGCCGGCTCCGGAGAAGGTCTCGTCGTGAGCCGTCAGGAGACGCTGACCTTCGAGATCACGGCCTGGTAGTCGCCGCTCGGCCCCACGGGCAGAGTGGTGAGCCAGACGATGAAGTACGGCGCCGACGCCGGCTCGTCGACCTTGATCGTCGTGGACTTGGAGTCCACGGTTCCGCCGCCGACCTGCGTGGTCTGATCGAGGCTGGTCGGAGACCTCTGGTCCGACGTCCGCAGCTCCACTTGGAAGCCGGGAGTGGTGGTCGTGATCGTCACCGATCGCACGGTGTTGTCGCCGCCGGTGGCGAAGAGCAGCCCCATCCCCGACTTGAGACCGCCGAACTGCGGACTGCCACGGTAGGCGTCGGTCCGCCAGGCCGGCGGGGTGCCGGTGAGCAGGTTCTGGATGTTCGGTGCGGAGTCGGGCGGTTCGCCGGACACGTCCAGGAGCGTCACCGACTTGAGGCTCACCGCCGGAGCCGCGGGAGTGCGAGCGGGTGCCGACGTCGCCGATGCGCTCTCACTCGGCAGGATCGAGTCGATATCGGACTCGGTGTTGCCCGAGCCGCCGAAGACGTTGGTCATCGCGACCACCACGGCGACGATCAGGAAGAGCACGAACAGACCGGCGCCCGCCAGCAGCGCGGTGTTGCGGCGACCCGCCTCACCCTCGCCCAGCAGGCGTTCCTTGCGCGTCCTCGACAGCGGCGCCACGGAGACCGGAGCCTCCCGGGACTCGACGCGCGGGATCATGTCGGTCTTGAGATCGACCACGGTCGCCTGGTCCAGGACGTGCTGGACGGTGGCCGCGGTGCGGATGCCCCGGTCGCCCTCGAGAGCGCGCGAGGCGACGGCCGAGATCTCGAACGGGATCTCGGGCTTCACCGCGCGCGGTGCGATCGGACGCGACGGATGCTCGGGATCGGGCTCGGCGGGCGGAATCCCGCCGACCGGCGCGGAACCCGCTGTCGCGACCGCACCGGTGGCGGCGTCGAGCGGCCAGCGGTTGAGCAGCAGCGCGTACAGGACCGCTCCGAGACCGCGGACGTCGCCGGTCCGGTCGTCACCGGGGATGACCGCCGGGAAGGCGAGGACCGCATCACCGTCGGTGCTGACGCGGATCCGGTCCGGGTGGTCGATCGACAGAGTCGCACCGGTGCGGTGCGCTGCTTCGGCGCCCGCGGCCAGAGCCCGGACCGCGCGCGCGGCACCCATCGCCGACGGCGACGTGGCCGCGACCTCCTTGAGCGAGGAGCCGTGAATCCATTCGGTGACGATCACGCCGCCGGAAGCACTGCGGACCACGTCGAGCACCCGGGCCACGCCGGCCGAGTGGAGCTGGCCGAGCCGACGGGTGCGATTCAGAATCGCGCGGGGACCGGTGTCGTCGTCGCGGTCGCCCGGCCGGATCGGCGGCGCCTTCTGTTCGGGGTCGACGAACGTGAGGCCGACTTCGCGGTCGAGTCCGGTGTCCTTGGCGCGCCAGAACTCCAGGCCGCGGGTTCCGCCCTCCTTCTCGAGGAGGCGGTAGCGCCCACCGGCGATGGCGGCGCCCGGAACCAGGCGAGGTCCGCGCGGCGGTCCCATGATGCGGGTGGCCTCACTGGACGGACCAGTCGGCGAACCGGCGGCCGGGCCGGTCGGACGGCCGCCCTTGTTGCCGTTCTGGCCCATCGGCGGAACTCCTCGTTGACGTGGTGGCCCGTAGGGCCGAGGTCGAGGACCGGGACCTCCCACAACCGGGAGGACCATGGTCTCGCCCACCGCCCCGCCGGACAACACCGAATACTCCTGCCACGTCGCGGTGCCTCGATCGAACCGGCGACGGACGTCTACTTGACCAGCGTACGGGACCGAATCGTCCGAGGTGATCCGCGGGATCTGGATGGTCATCGTCCGCGAGTCGGAGTCGTCGGCCGACGGTGTGGGTGCAGGGGCGAGTGCCGGAATGAACCGTCCGAGGAGACGCTGCACCGTGTTGCTGATGGTGACCATCTCGGGGATCTTCAGTGCGGTCAGCAGCAGGTAGGTGACGCCCAGGACGATGATCGCGGTGAATCCGAGATAGACCACCGAGCCGATCTTGCCCGCCTGCGTCGACATCTCGTCGAGCCCGGTGAGATCGGCGACGAGCCACACCGCGAGTGCGACGGCGAGCGAGACTCCGATCGCCTGATATGTCGTGCGGGTGACGTCGGAGAGCCGGGTGATGCCGAGGCGCTTGTGCAGCAGCATCTGACCGACGATCGCGCCCACCAGATAGCCCAGACCGTTGGAGAGCGAGAGCCACCGGACGATGAGCTCGGGATCGTCGAAGATCACCGGACCGAGATACGACGACGCGACCTTGACGGCCGTGATCCCGACGACCATGAGGGTCGGGGTCCAGGCGTCCTCGCGCGCATAGAACACACGCAGCTGCACGAGGGTCATCGCGTACGGAATCAACGTGAACGCGCCCCACGACAGCACCGACCCCAGCTGAGACGCGGTATCGGCGTCGAACTTGCCGAAATTGAAGATCGCGATGCCGATGGCCGGGCCGAAGAAGGTCATGAAGGCCACCGTCGGTACCAGCGCGATCATCGTCAGTCGTGTCGCGAGGGACATGTCATCGATGACGGCGTCGGTGTCGTCGGCGGCCGCGTTGCGCGAGAGACGCGGCATGATCGCGGTCAGGATGGTGACGCCGAGGACGCCGTAAGGCAGCTGGAGCAGTTGCCAGTGGGTCGCGTACACCGAGATTCCCGACGCGGTGGCGTGGGCGGCGATCCGGTAAGTGATCACGAGCCCGACCTGCAGTACCAGGACGTACGCGACGATCGCGACGGCCATGCCCCCGAACTGCCGCAGCCGGGCGTCGATACCCCACTCGAGCTTCAGATGGACGCCGACCTTGCGGAGGAAGGGCATCAGGATCGCGGCCTGCATCACCACGCCGAGCGTGGTGCCGATGCCGAGGACGAGCAGTTTCGGCTCCGACATCCGGACCGGGTTCAGCGTCATCTCGCCCGGCATCGCCCAGTACAGCACCAGCGTGGTGATCTGAACGACGTTGTTCAGGACCGGCGCCCACGCACCGGGTTTGAACAGGCCCTTCATGTTCAGAATCGCGATGAACAGCGCCGACAGTCCGTAGAAGAGGATCTCGGGCAGCAGCAGATACGCGAGTGCGGTGGTCAGCGGCCGGTTCACCTGGCCGTCGCCGACGTTCAACAGGGTCAGCAGGGGCGCCGCGACGATCGCGATGAGACTGGCGACGCCGAGCAGCACCAGTGTCAGGGTGAAGATGCGGTTGATGAAGCCGGCGCCGCCGTCGGCGTCCTCGTTCTCGGCGCGCACCAGCACCGGGATGACGATGGCGGTCAGCACCGCGCCGAGGACCACTTCGGCGATCATGCTCGGGAGCACGTAGGCGGCCTGGAAGGCAGACGCGACCGCGCCGCCGAGCATCGCCAGGACCAGGACGGTCCTGATGAATCCGGTGATCCGGCTGATCAGGGTCGCGATGGCGATGGAGCCGCCGGTGCGCATGATGCCGACGTCGGAGTCGTCGGGCTTCACCGCCGGAGCGTCCGCTCCGCCGCCGTTCGCCGCCCCGGGGCTCACCGCCGCCGGCTCAGCCCTGGCGGCGCCCGGCCCGGCGTCGCGCGGATCTCCGGTGCGCTGGTTCGGACGATTGCTCATTCACGCTCCCCGCTGTCCCTCGGCCCACTGTCCCACGGCCCAGAGTCCCCCGCCGCGCGTTCTCCGGGCAACTCGCCGTCGAGTTGCCCATCCGCGGCCCGTTCCGCCTCAAGTCTGTCCTGATAGCTCAGCGTCGCCTGTTCCAGGTCCTCCTCGTCCGGCTCCGGCCGGTCCTCGTCGGCGGGGTCGGGCTCGCCGCGGAACCGATGCCACAGCCGGCGTGCGGTCAGCAGGATCAAGATGACGGCCGCACCGACGGTGATCCAGAACAGCGGCTTGCCGTACGCGTTCGCGTAGATCGAGAGTTCGATGGGCGTGCTCAGCGGCACGTCGCTGGAGGTGACCAGCGAGATGTGCACCGTCGCCGGTTCCGAGCTCGACGCGTGGGTGGGGATCTGGAGTTGCCGGGTTCCGGCGGCCGGGATCTCGACGGTGCCGACGTCGCCCACCTCCAGGGCGCTGGGTGCGTCGATGTCCAGCCGTACCCGGATCGGAAGCGCCAGATCGTTCCGGACCACCAGGAGCAGCGGGCTCCGCTCGGAGGCCAGGGTGTATCGGCCGCTGGGATCGAGCAGGGAGACCGCTTGCTGCATGTTGCCGAGAGTGATGCCCACCGCGGTCAGCCGATCGGTGCGCTGGCCGCGCGCCACCGCGTTATCGGTGGTCGACGCGCTCGACACCGCGCGCAGCAGGTCGTCGCGCAAGGGCGCCAGGTATTCGGCCGGCGTGGTGACGGTCTCGGCGTTTCCGACCAGGGCGGCCTGCATGTGGTCGATACGGTCCAGCCGCTGACGCACCGTCTCGGCGTCGCTCTGCGTGATCGGGTATCCCGCCGCCGCGTCGGGCGAGATGTCGCCGGGCACGTCGAGTTCGGCGGGGGTGGCGGCGGCAGGCAGCTCGTCCACCACGGTCGCGAGCGGCACCGGGCGGGCGGTGCCCGAAGACAGCATGAGCTCGGCGGTGTCGTGCAGTGCCTGTGCGTCCTGCACGGTCGGTGACCAATAGGTCGGCGGCATGATGAACGCCGACCGCCCGGTGGTCGGGAGCCTGGTCGAATCCGCTTCGGCCGACGCGGTGGGCGCCGGAGCGTCAAGCATCGGGAAGGCCAGGGCGGCGGCGGCCGCCTGCCTGCGGCTCACCGCCGACTCGCCCGAGAGGTTCGGCTGCTGCCAGTTGGGAACGATCGCAGGCACCACCGGCGTGAGCCCGGCGCCTCCGATGGCCGCGCTGATCGCGATGTCGTAGCTCTGCAGATGCGTCGCCTGGCTCCGGTAACGGCCGGACGCCGATCCCGAGGTGGGTGCGCGGTCGGCGCCGAGAGGAGTCAGCGACGTGGCTGCGATGGCCGCCGAGGTGACGCCGAGTTCGGACAGCAGATCGCGGCCGGCGTCGGTGAGCGTTCCGGTGGCGGGAATGGTGAGACCGCGCACGGTCTTGACGCCGAGGATCGCATCGACGGTGTCGTACGGATTCAGCACGGCGCGCCGCGCGAGCCCGGCGTCGTTGACGGTGCGGAGGGAGTCGAGGCCGGCCTGTGCGAAAGGCAGTGCGGTGACGCACATTCGGCTCGCGACCTGCGTGAGGCCGCGCAGCCACGACTTGGCCGCCGAGGCGCCCTGCCCGTCGTGGGTGCGGGCCTCGGGGTCTGCCGGATCGTCGGTGACGACGTAGCCGTCGGCCATTCTCGTGACTGTGAGCAGCAGGTCGGGGTCGACGGCGAGACAGGTCGAGTCGCGCACCGGGTCGTCGGGACTCGCCGCCGGTTCGGTGGTTCCGGGGCCGACGGTCGGCGGAGTGTCGGAGGACGCGGTGCCCGCGAGTTGCTCCAGCGCTTGCAACGACATCCCGAGGCGGCCGTCGGGCTGCAGGGAATGGCCCAGGGCGTCGCTCGTGAGCCGCAGCTCCGCGGTGCCGCCGCCGAGGATGCCCGCGGCTTCCTGCGGTGCGGCCGCGAGCGGCCAGATCATCGTGAACGGTGCGGGGCGGGAGGTGTTCGGCGCGATCGATCCGTCCCGGCCGAGCAGTGGAGCGCCGGGCGCACCGGTGGCCGGGTCGACGTAGTTCTGCGCGCGGGTGCGGCTGGCGGGCAGCGACAGCACCGGGAGCAGCGTGCGCGAATCCGCGATCGACACGGTGCCCGCGTCGCGCGGAGTGCCGATCACGTCGACCATCAGCGGATACACCCCGGCCTCGGTGAGATCGAGACCGGTGGGGCCGTTCACGGGGACCGAGATGGTGAAATCGGCCGACTCGCCGGTTCCCAGGGTGCCGGTGACGTGCCGCGAGGTGCTGCTCACCGAGTAGTCGGCCGAGGGTGAGGTCAGTGAGCTGCGCAGCTGGAAGGACTCGGTGAGCGCGTGACCGCGCTGCAGCCGCACGCTGACGTCGCTGATCGGTTTGCCCGCGGTGTTGACCACGCGACCGCGGACAGTCACACGATCGCCGGTGGAACTGGTGACGGTGGTCGGAGTGACCTCGGTCAGTCCGAGTGTGGCGTACGACGAGGTGGAAGCCGAATCAGCGTGCGCCACAGGCACTGCGCCGACGGTCAGGGCCAGCAGGACGGCGACCGCCGACAGCACGAACAGAAGTGACGAACGCCGCGACGGGATTCGGTCAGCTGTCACCGGATGCGGTGCGACGCGGGCGCCGCCGGCGTCGACGAGGTTTCGGCGCCGGCGGCGGCTCGTTGCGTCGCTGGTTGCGTGCGGCTGCGGCTTTCTCATAGTCGTTCGGCTCGGTGCGGAGGCAGCTGGCTTCTGACTGCGCCAACCGGTGTGGGTCGCTCTGCAGATCAGCGATCACCGATTCGGCCATCCGCGCCAGACGTCGCTCGTCAGAGTACGTCAGTCGACGGGGCAGCTCGCTCAACGGGACCCACGCCACGGCGCTGACCTCGTAGTCGGCGTCCGACAGCTCGCCGCCGGTGAATCGCAGGAGGTAGTGATGCACCGTCTTGTGGATGCGGCGACCCTCGCTGACGAACCAGTAGTCGATCTTGCCGAGCGGCGCGACGATGGTGCCTTCGATGCCGGTCTCCTCGGCGACCTCCCGGATCGCGGTCTGCTCAGCCGTCTCGCCGGTCTCGATATGCCCCTTCGGAAGCGACCACATCATGCGCCCGCGCCTGTCGATGCGGCCGATCAGCGCGGCCGACAGCTCTCCGAACGGAGCGTCGATGTCGGAGAGCACCAGGCCGCCGGCCGACGTCTCGCGGACCGTGTGCAGCCGCGGTCCGCCCTCGGCCTCGGGCTTGCGTGCGGTACGGCGCTTGGTGCGAGGCATGGCCGCGGGACTGTTGGACCCGCTGCGGCGCGCCCGGCTGGCGAGATCGGACGGCTTGGTCCGCCCGTCGTCGGCGCTCTGCTGCGACCCTGCCTTCGAAGTGAGGTTCTTCGGCGCCGCGTTCTTGGCGCCGCCGTTGCCCTTCGACCCCGCGTTTCGCGGTCCCGGTTTCGGTTTCGCCGATTCGCCGGACCCCCCTTCGGCCGCAGAGTCCGTGCTCTGCTGCTGCCCGCCTCCGCGTCCGGAACGCCTGCCGCGCCGGCGTCGGCCGCGCCGATTGTGCCGGGAACGTCCGGCCTGGGTGCTTCCGCCCGCGGCCTGCGCCGCATTATCCTGAGAGCCGGAGCCGTTCGGCCCGGAGGCACCCTCGGACACCGGAGCGTCGGAATCGACGTCCGGGCGCTGCAGCGAGGGTTCAGCGGACACACCCCGATGCTAGCCGCTTGTAACCGGGTGTTAGCCGAACAGGTTGAGCGGGTCGGCAGTCGGTAGTCTGTCATCCCATGACCGACACAGCGCCACGTGGACAGATGAGCGCCGCCGAGCGCTCCGAACGGCGTACGCGACTGCTGGCGTCGGCGGCGGTGACCTTGAACTCTCTCGGCGACGTCCTGACTCCGCTGGCGGACCGGTTCGCCGAGCGCGGGCACGAGCTGTATCTCGTCGGGGGCTCAGTGCGCGACGCCGTCCTCGGCCGACTGGCGGGCGATCTCGACTTCACCACCGACGCCCGGCCCGAGACGATCGCCGAGATCCTCTCGACCTGGGGGGACGCGGTATGGGACACCGGCATCGAGTTCGGCACGGTCAGCGCCGCGCGCGGGGGCGAGACGGTGGAGATCACGACCTTCCGCTCCGACATCTACGACCAGCAGAGCCGGAACCCCATCGTGACCTTCGGCGACACGCTCGAAGGCGATCTGATCCGCCGGGACTTCCGCATCAACGCGATGGCGGTCCGGCTGCTCCCAGGGGGCGGTCAGGAGTTCTGTGATCCGCTCGACGGCATGGCGGATCTGCTCGCCGGCGTCATCGACACCCCGGCCGCGCCGGAGTCGTCGTTCAATGACGATCCCCTCCGAATGCTGCGCGGCGTGCGTTTCGTCTCACAGCTGGGCTTCCGGCTCTCCGACCGCGTGCGCCGCGCCATCGGTGAGATGGCCGGGCAGATCGAGCGGATCACCGCCGAGCGGATCCGGGTGGAACTCGACAAGATGATCTGCGGCGAGCATCCGATCGAGGCCGTCGACCTGCTGGTGGACACGGGTCTGGCCGAGTTGATCATTCCCGAGATCCCCGGGATGAAGCTAACCATCGACGAGCATCACCAGCACAAGGACGTCTACCAGCATTCGCTCACGGTGCTCAAGCAGGCGATCGACCTCGAGACCGGCGACCCCGACCCGGTTCTGCGCTGGGCCGCGCTGCTGCACGACATCGGCAAGCCCGCCACCCGCAGGCACGAGGAGGGCGGCGGCGTCAGCTTCCACCACCACGAGGTGGTCGGCGCCAAGATGGTCCGCAAGCGGATGCGGGCGCTCAAGTACCCGAAGGCGGTCGTCGACGACGTCTCGCAGCTGGTCTTCCTGCACCTGCGCTTCCACGGCTACGGCGACGGCAAGTGGACCGATTCGGCGGTCCGCCGGTACGTCAACGACGCCGGTCCGCTCCTCGACCGGCTCCACAAGCTGGTGCGCGCCGACTGCACCACCCGCAACAAGCGCCGCGCCCGGCGTCTGCAGGAGACGTACGACGATCTCGAGCACCGCATCTCCGTGCTGCGGGAGGCCGAGGACCTCGATCGGGTCCGACCGGACCTCGACGGCAACGCGATCATGCAGCTGCTCGGTCTCCCGCCCGGCCCGGTGGTCGGTGAGGCCTGGCGGTACCTGAAGGAGCTTCGGCTCGACAGCGGGCCGATGAGCCGCGAGGACGCGGAGGCGGCCCTGCGCGCATGGTGGGCGGACCGCAACGGCGACTGATCGGGCCCGGAGCCACAGGGTAGATTCAAGGCATGTACTGCAGCGAACTCGGTGAACAGTGGCATGCAGCGAGAGTGGAACCCTCGATCGGGCATCTCGACGCCGCCTCGGCCGGGCGTTCGTCGAATGCGGTCATCACGACTCTGCACGAACACCTGATCCGCGAGGCCAGGAACGGTTCCTACATCGCCGCCGACGAACGCGCAGAGGCCCTCGAAGCCGGCCGCCGCGCACTGGGCTCGCTGATCGGCCATCGCGCCGAGGAGATCGTCTTCCGAGACAGCGCGCGGTCGGCGCTGCGGGCGCTGCTCAACACCATGGCGCTCCCGCTCTCCCCCACGGTATGGGTCGCGAAGAATGAGTTCGGTCCCAACCTGCTGGAGTTCGAACGCCGCGACTTCGCGGTCCGCACCATGCCCGAGGGCGACGTGTACGGGCACGTCGACGTCGACTCGCTGGAGAACATGCTGCAGTTCGAGCAGCCCGACTTCATCCATGTCTGCCACATCGGTTCGGCGAGCGGACTGGTGCAGCCGGTGGCGAAGATCGTCGAGGTGGCGCACAACGCGGGCGTTCCGGTGATCGTCGACATGGCGCAGTCGGTGGGGCATGTGCCCACCGTGACCGGCGCGGATGTGGTCTACGGCACCTCGCGCAAGTGGCTCACCGGACCCCGGGGCGTCGGATTCATCGCCATCCGGCCCGACTCGCGCATCGACGTGCGACTGCTGCCGTCGGAATCGTTCATCGCCGGTCAGCTGGCACTCTCGACGGCGGTCGCCGAGTTCCTCGACATCGGACAGCAGCGTGTGTACACCGAGTTGGCCGGTATCGGACGGATCGCGCGCGAACGACTGCACGGGATCGGCAGTTGGGAGGTCATGGAGCCGGTCGACGAGCCTTCGGCACTGGTGACCCTGGCGCCGCCGCCCGGATGGCGACCGGCCGACGTGCAGGCCGCGCGCGACCGACTGCGGGAGATCGGGCTTCTGGTCACGGCGGCGGATTCCTGGCGCGCGCCCCTCGCCGGTGAAGATTCGCTGCTGCGGATCAGCCCTCACCTCGATGTGCGCCCGGAACAGCTGGATCAGCTCGCCAACGCCATCCGGACCATGGGGTACTGAGCCGCCGGACCATTCGGCCGCTCGTCACGCGCGGTCTCGCCCCGAAAAGCGCGGATATGCACACATTGACCGATCGGCTGACCGATCTCGTCGACTCCGCCCCGGCATGGGCGGTCTACCTCATCGCGGGCGGGGTCGTCTATCTCGAGACGGCGGTCGCGGTGGTGGGACTGGTGGCCCCGAGCGAGGCAGTGCTCATCGCCGCGGGCGTGGTGGCGGCCGTCGGCAAGCCCGTCATCGGTGTGCTGATCGCGGTCTGCGCCGTGGCGGCCATCGCCGGCGACTCGACCGGCTACGCGGTGGGCGTGGTCACCGGCCCGCGGCTGGCCCGGACGCGGCTCGGCCGGAAGGTGGTCCGCCGCGCGATCGCCTCCGGCTATCGGGCGCCCGAGTCGGGCGACGCGGTCCTGGCGATCGCCTCGGCGCGCTGGGTGGGATACGTCCGGAGTGTGACGCCACTGCTCGCGGGGTCCCGGCGGATGAGATACACCCGGTTCGCTCTCGCTTCCGCGATCGGCGGAATCAGCTGGACGATGACCGTGCTGCTGGTCTCGTACGGCGTGGGCGCCACTCTGGGCGCCGAGGTCGCATTGATCGTGGGTGTCGCCGTCGGTGTCGCGGCGTTCGGATTCCTCATTTTCCGCCGCGTCCGGGCCGGCCGGGCCGAACGCCGTCGGGGCAGCGGCGGCTAAGACATGGCTGACGATCGGAACTCGGCGGTGGGTCACCCGGCTCAGCGGTGATGCGGAACCGCGCCACAACATCGAAAACATCGGAAACTTTAGAAAGTCTATTGACTATTCTAATTGTGACCGGGTACACATCATATGGGCGGCAGTACGGCGTCGAGGCCCTCCTCGTCCGCCCGGCACAGCACGCCCGCGACGCACGGACGCCGCTGTGACTCACGCCGTCTCTCTTCGCCACTGATCGAAAGGAATCCGCAATGAATTGCGGTTCACATCACGAGCACGTTAGCCGGCCTGTGGCCGAGAAGGCTTCGTCGAATCTCGGCCGCCGGAACTTCCTCCGCGCCGCGCTCGCAGGCGGGGCGGCGCTTACCGGGGCCGGTCTGGTCGCCGCATGCGGATCGACCCAACCGGTGGCCAGTTCGCTGACGCCGACGGCGATGCCACCCGATCTGCAGCAGTCGAAGTTGACGCTCGTTCCGCTCGGCACGAAGGCCGGACCGCCGCCGGCGACCGAGCGAGTGGGCATCTCGACGGCCCTGGTGGTGGACGGGAAGACCTACCTGATCGACTGCGGTCGCAGCTCGGTGACGCAGTACAAGAGGTCCGGACTGCACTACCGGGAAATGGCGGGAGTCTTCCTGACCCATCTGCACGCCGACCATGTCGCCGACTACTACAACTACTTCATGATGGCCGGTACCACCGGCGAGAAGAACGGAGACGTCGTCCCGACCGGTATCCCGGTCTACGGACCCGGATCCGCCGGAGGGCTTCCGGAAGCGCTGGGTGGCCGGCGGGTGACCACTGTCGCCCCGCAGAGTCCGACGCCCGGAACCCGCGAGATGACAGACAGGCTCCACGAGGCCTTCGCATACAACAGCAACGTCCTCATGCGCGATGCGGGTTTCCGTGACCCCCGCGACATCCCGGACATCCACGAGATCGCCATCCCGGCGGCAACCGGTGCGCGGTGGGACAACACTGCCCCCGACATGGCACCGTTCACCGTGATGGAAGACGATCGGGTCAAGGTGACGGCCACGCTCGTTCCACACGGCCCGGTGTTTCCCTCTTTCGCCTTCCGATTCGACACCGACCACGGCGCCGTCACGTTCTCCGGCGACACTCGACACTCGGAGAACCTCATCAGGCTGGCGAACTCGTCGGACGTTCTCGTCCACGAGGCACTCCGCATCCCGCCGGATGCCGGGCTCACCGAGGACGTGATCGATCACCACCGCAAGTCTCACGTTTTCGTGAACGAAGTCGGTCCCATCGCCCAAAAGGCGAACGTGCCGTCTCTGGTCCTGTCACACATCGAAGAAACCGGGGGACGCACGATCGACCCCAAGGTATGGACCGAGGAAGCCCAACGCGGATACGACGGCCGGGTCACCGTCGGCGAGGACATGATGGTCGTTCCGGTGGCGAAGCGGTGACCGGCGACCTGCCCTAGTTCTCCTCGGGATGGCGAGGGTAGGTGGACAGCAGTGGCAGGGGCCACGGCTGCCGGGCGAGCACTCGCTGCCATACGTCGACGGAGGGTTCGGCCAGCAGATCGGTGGGCAGGCCCTGGGCGACGATCCAGCTGCCCTCCGCCAGTTCCTCGTCGAGCTGACCGGCATCCCAGCCTGCGTAGCCGGCGAAGATCCGGACGCCGGTGAGCACCTGTGCCAGTTCGTCCGGATCGGCGTCGAGGTCGACCATCGCCACCGGACCGAGCACCTGGTGCAGACGCGGCTGCTTGCTGACGTCGACGCCGGTCTTCGCGACTCCGAGGCAGAGCGCCGACGAGGTCGCCACGGGACCGCCGACGAAGACCGCGCGAGGACTGGCGGCGAGCTCGGTCCACGCGGGCAGCACGTTGTACACCGCGGCGTCCGACATCCTGTTCAGAACCACGCCGAGAGTGCCCTGCTCATCGTGTTCGATCACGTAGATCACCGTGCGGGCGAACGTCGGCCCGGTGAGAGCGGTGGACGCTATCAGCAGGCTTCCCGCACTCACCTCGGGTTGATCGGTCAGATAGTCGGCGCCGGACACACCTCAATAATGACACTCAGCGCCCGGTGACGCCGCCACCCCGGCTCAAGATGAGCCGTAAACTCGACTGGTGAAGAGTTTGCAGTCGGTAACGCATGCCCCGGGGCTGTTCCGGCTGTTCGCGGTCCGTCTGCTGAGCCAGCTGAGCGACGGCGCTTTCCAAGCCGCGCTGGCCTTCTCGATCCTCTTCAACCCCGACAGGCACACCGATCCGATGGCGATCGCCGGCGGCTTCGCCGTACTGCTGCTCCCCTACTCGCTCCTCGGTCCCTTCGCCGGCGCCCTGCTCGACCACTGGGATCGTCGACGCGTGCTCGTCTTCGTCAACCTGCTGCGGGCCGCGGCTGTGGTCGTGGTGGCGATCACCATGAGCACCGACACCGCCGAACCCGTCGTCCTGCTGTCGGCGCTGCTGGTGACCGGTTGCAGCCGGCTGGTGGCGTCGGGCCTGTCGGCGAGCCTGCCGCACGTGGCGCCGCCGCAACTGATCGTGGAGACGAATGCGGTGTTCACGACGGTGGGCGCCGCGATGCTCGCGGCCGGAGCGGGTGTCTCCGGGGTGCTGCGGATGATCTTCGGGGCCGACAACGGCGGTTCGGGCGCCACCCTGCTCGCGGGAGCGGTCTTCGCCGTGTGCTCGGCGCTGCTGGCCACCAGGTTCGCGGTTCGTCAATTGGGACCGGACCATCCGGACGGAGTCGGTCACACGGCGGCGTATTCGGTGGTCCGGGGGCTCTCGCACGGACTCGGCGCCGTGGTGCGCACGCCGAGTGTCGCCATCGTGCTGAGCGCGATCGGGACGCACCGGCTGGTGTTCGGGCTGAACACGCTGATGTTCCTCATGCTGGTGCGGAACACCGAACTCGGAGACGCTCTCGGCGCCGACGTTCGGGCCATCGCCATGATCGGCGCCTTCGTCGCTGTCGGAGCGCTGATCGCGGCCGGGACGACGCCGGTGTCGGTCCGGCGCGCCGGGCGTCGGGGCACAGTGGTCTGGGCCCTGCTGATCGGGGCGTTCGCGGAACTGATGCTGCTCTCGGTCCGTCCGGTCCCGGTGCTGATCGCGGCGCTGCTGGTCGGTCTCGCCGGACAGACGATCAAGCTCTGCGGCGACGTCGCGATGCAATGCGACATCGACGACTCTTATCGCGGGCAGGTGTTCGCGGTGCAGGACGCGCTGTTCAACACGGCCTTCGTGGCGGCGATCTTCGTGGCCGCACTCGTCATTCCGCCCACCGGCTTCAGTGTGCAGCTGATCTTCGCGGGTGCGGCGCTGTACGCCGTCGCCGCCGCCGGCGTCTGGCGGTCCGGTCAGCGGGCCGAGGGATCGGCTCCGCCCGTACTGCTGTCGGAGCCGGTGGCCCGGTAGCCGACGCGCCGGTAGGCATCGGCGAAACCGTCGCCGTCGCCGTCGAGCAGGACGGTGTCGGGTCTGCCGTCGCCGTCGGTGTCGAGCGGTGTCTCGGCGGGAGGCCGGGCGGAGACGGCGCCGGTATCGGGCGGCGGGTCCGCGGCCGTCTCCCACAGCCCCCCGCCGCCGTCGGCGTAGAAGCTCTCGCGGACGCCGTCGTCGTCCAGATCGAGGGCTGCCAGATCGGCGACGCCGTCTCCGTCGGTATCCCACATCGCATCGTCGCTACGACCGTCGCCGTCGAAGTCGAGAGCGACGGCATCGAGCCGGCCGTCACCGTCGAGGTCGAGGTCGGGCGCGGTCCACCAGTGCGTCGGCGGTGCGTGTCCGGTGCCGAAGCAGTACTCGATGGCGGTGTCCATACCGATTGGACGCACCGGCGGCGACGCCGGTTCCGGGACACGCCGCCTCAGGCCTCGGTGACCGCCAGTGCCTGCTTCTCGTAACGGCTGGCCAGCATCGAGCACAGGATCAGCTGGATCTGATGGAAGATCATCAGCGGCAGCACGATGAAGCCGACGGCGCTTCCGGCGAACATCACCGATGCGAGCGGAAGTCCCGTCGCCAGTGACTTCTTGGTCCCGCAGAACTGGATCGCGATCGTGTCCTCACGGGAGAAGCCGAGACGTTTGGGCAACCAGCCGGTCAGAGCCAGCATGGCGATCACGAACACCAGCGACAGCAGGCAGACCGCGATCACGTCCCAGACGCTCACGATCGACCACATCCCCGAGACCACGCCCTCGCTGAAGGCGACGTAGACCACCACCACGATGGAACTGCGGTCCACGTACTTCGTCGGTGCCGCGTATTTCGTCAGGAATCCGGCCACCAACGGCCGGCACAGCTGACCGGCGATGAAGGGGACCAGGATCTCGAGCACGATCTTGGTGACCGACGCCGCGGTGATGTGGACGCCGGCCTCCGAACTCATCAGCAGTACCACCAGCAGCGGCGTCACGAAGACGCCGAGGAGGTTGGACGCCGAGGCGCTCACGATCGCGCCGGCGACGTTGCCCCGGGCGATGGAGGTGAAGGCGATCGACGACTGCACGGTCGAAGGCACCAGGGTCAGGTACAGCACGCCGTGTGCGAGCTGATCGCCGATGACCGGTGTCAGCGCGGGCAGCAGAACGAGCCCGATGATCGGGAACAGGACGAAGGTGAAGCTCAGAATCGTCAGGTGAAGCCGCCAGTGGGTGAGACCGTCGAGGGCCTCCCGCGGATGCAACCGGGCGCCGTAGAGGAAGAACAGCAGTCCGATCAGAATGGTCACGACCCAGTCCATGACGTCGGCGAAGGCGCCCCGCGCCGGGAAGACCGCGGCGACGACCACCGCGAGCAGTATCGACAGGACGAAACCGTCGATCGGGGAACGATCGAGAAGTCTGCGCATCGAGCTACCCGGCGTTGTGCGGGTTGTCCTCCGACAGGCACATGCCGCTCAGTGCGCACGTACCGCAGCTCGATTCGCCGCAGTCCGCGGCCGCCGCGTCGTCGTCGCCCGCGGTCTCCGAGCAGCCTCCCGCCGTCGTATCGGCGGCGCCGGAACAGCAGCCGCACCCGCCCGCGTCGGGCACCGGCACGCTCTGCGCGGCCTGGATGGCCATGCCCCCGACCGCCGAGATCACCCCGACCGCGACCACGATGCCGAACACCGCGAACAGCAGGCCCCAGCCGCCGAAGGCGAGTCCGAGACCGCCGGTGACGGCGAGGATCAGAGCGGCCCCGAGGAAGCCGGGCGCCGCGACCTTGTTGGCGACGGCGAAGGTCTCCTCCGACCGCAGCGTCTCCGGAGAACGCACACCGAGCCAGCGGTTGCGGCGGAGCGCACCGGTCAGGCCGGCTACGCCGACTCCGAGCCATCCGGCCGCAAGCACCAGCGCGAGAACTGAGACGACGGTGGACGCGATAGACACACGGTCACTGTACGACGGGCTCGTCGTCCGGGCGAAATGGATAACGGCGAGCGGGCCGCGGCGGGTTCACTTCGCGGTGGGCACTGGTCGCTTTTGGGCACCGGGACGCGAGGATTTACGCTGGTCGGGTGACTTCTGCTGATTCGACGAATCGTCCGGCCGACAGCGCCGCCCACCGGTACACCGCGCAGACCGCCGGCGAGATCGAGGCGCGCTGGCAGGAGTTCTGGACGCGGAACCAGACCTTCGCCGCCCCGAACCCCGTCGGCCCGCTGGCGGGCGACTTCTCGCACTTCTCCGGCGACTCCCCCGACGCCGAGGACAAGCTGTTCGTTCAGGACATGTTCCCGTACCCGTCGGGCGCCGGTCTGCACGTCGGCCATCCGCTCGGCTTCATCGCCAGCGACGTCTTCGCCCGCTACCAGCGGATGACCGGCAAGAACGTCCTGCACACCATGGGCTTCGACTCGTTCGGCCTGCCGGCCGAGCAGTACGCCGTCCAGACGGGCACTCATCCGCGCACCACCACCGAGGCGAACATCGAGCGGTACCTGCAGCAGATCCGCCGTCTCGGTCTCGGGCACGACGAGCGCCGCCGCGTCGCCACCACCGACATCGACTTCTACCGGTGGACGCAGTGGATCTTCCTGCAGATCTACAACGCCTGGTTCGATCCGGAGGCGAAGAAGGCGCGTCACATCTCGGAGCTGATCGAGGAGTTCGAGAACGGTTCGCGCGAGCTCGAGGACGGACGCGACTGGGTGGCGCTCAGCGCCGCCGAGCGTCGCGAGGTGCTCGACGAGTACCGCCTGGTGTACCTCAGTGACTCATTGGTGAACTGGTGCCCCGGCCTGGGCACGGTGCTGGCGAACGAAGAGGTCACCGCCGACGGTCGCAGCGAACGCGGCAACTTCCCGGTGTTCCGGAAGAACCTGCGTCAGTGGATGATGCGGATCACCGCATACTCCGACCGCCTGCTCGACGATCTCGAGCTGCTGGACTGGCCGGAGAAGGTCAAGACGATGCAGCGGAACTGGATCGGCCGCTCGCGCGGTGCGCAGGTTCAGTTCCCGGTCCCGGGGACGGACGCCTCAATCGAGGTCTTCACCACCCGGCCCGACACCCTCTTCGGTGCCAGCTACATGGTCCTGGCGCCCGAACACGAGCTGGTCGACGAGATCGTCGCCGACCAGTGGCCCGACGAGGTGGACGAGCGATGGACCGGCGGCGCGGCAACGCCCGCCGAGGCCGTCGCGGCCTACCGCGCGTCGATCGCCGCCAAGAGCGATCTGGAGCGTCAGGAGAACAAGGAGAAGACCGGCGTCTTCACCGGTGCGTTCGCGACCAACCCCGTCAACGGTCGTCCGGTGCCGGTCTTCATCGCCGACTACGTGCTCATCGGATACGGAACCGGCGCCATCATGGCCGTCCCGGCGCACGACACCCGCGACTACGAGTTCGCGCGCACCTTCGGGCTGCCGCTGCTCGAGGTGATCGGTTCGGAGCAGGGCATCGAGGAGTCGGCGTTCACCGGCGACGGTCCGCTGATCAACTCCGGCTTCCTCGACGGGCTCGGTGTGGACGAGGCCAAGGCCGCGATGATCGAGCGGCTGGAGACCGACGGCACCGGCACCGGCACCGTGCAGTACAAACTGCGCGACTGGCTGTTCGCCCGGCAGCGGTACTGGGGCGAGCCCTTCCCGATCGTGTACGACGCCCAGGGCGCCCCGCACGCGCTGCCAGAGTCGATGCTGCCGATCGCGCTGCCGGAGGTGGCCGACTACCAGCCCGTCTCCTTCGATCCCGACGATGCGGACAGCGAGCCGTCTCCCCCGCTGGCCAAGGCCACCGACTGGGTCACCGTGGAACTCGATCTCGGCAACGGTCTGCAGACCTACACCCGCGACACCAACGTGATGCCGCAGTGGGCGGGCAGCTCGTGGTACCAGCTGCGCTACATCGACCCGACCAACGACGAGACCCTGTGCGCCAAGGAGAACGAGGCATACTGGATGGGTCCGCGACCGGCGATCCACGGGCCGGACGATCCCGGCGGCCTCGACCTGTACATCGGCGGCGTCGAGCACGCGGTCCTGCACCTGCTGTACTCGCGCTTCTGGCACAAGGTCCTGTTCGACCTCGGCTACGTCACCAGCAGCGAGCCCTACCGCCGGCTGTTCAACCAGGGCATGATCCAGGCCTACGCGTACACCGATTCGCGCGGCGTCTACGTTCCGGCGGAGGAGGTCTCCGAGCGGGACGGCAAGTACTTCTACCAGGGCCAGGAGGTCACGCAGGAGTACGGGAAGATGGGCAAGTCGCTCAAGAACTCCGTCGCTCCCGACGACATCTGCCGTGACTACGGCGCCGACACCCTGCGCGTCTACGAGATGTCGATGGGTCCGCTGGACCAGTCGCGCCCGTGGGCCACCAAGGACGTGGTCGGTGCGCAGCGCTTCCTGCAGCGCGTCTGGCGCCTGGTGTTGGACGAGGAGACCGGCGGAGTCCGCGTCGTCGACGAGGCGCCGTCCGACGAGGCCAACAAGGCGCTGCACCGGACGATCGAGGGCGTGCGCGACGACTTCGCGAACCTGCGGACCAACACCGCCGGTGCGAAGCTGATCGAGCTGACCAACTTCCTCACCAAGAACTACCCCGGCGGCGCGCCGCGGGAGACGGTGGAGTCGCTGGTCCTGATGCTCGCTCCCCTCGCTCCCCATCTCGCCGAGGAACTGTGGAGCCGCTTGGGCCACGACGGTTCGCTGGCGCGGGGACCCTTCCCCGAGGTCGACGAGCAGTGGCTGGTGGAGGAGAGCATCGAGATCCCGGTGCAGGTCAAGGGCAAGGTCCGCAGCCGTATCCAGGTGGCCGCGGACGCCGACGAGCCGACGGTCGTCGGCGCCGCGCTGGCCGACCCGAAGATCGCCGCGCTGCTCGACGGCGAGCCGCGCAAGGTGATCTATGTGCCCGGCAAGATGGTGAACGTGGTTCCCTGACCGCGCTCGACGGTCACACCGAGATGCGCTTGGACTCCCCCACGCCGAACATGCCGTCGACCCTCAGCGTCGCATGCTGCGCGTGGATGGTGCCCTCGTACCACCCGTACGGCGCGTAGTATTCGGCGAGGATCTTGCGTGGTCCGACGTGCATCGTCGACTGCACGGTGGGTGTGAACGTCACGTCCACCGCGCCCCCCGAGTCGCGGATGTACCAGGTGCCCCATGGGCCGTCGGGGCGGTCGACGGTGACCGCGGGCAGGCGGTGCACCTGATCGCCGATCCAGATGGCGTTCTCGTTGTAGACACCCGGATTGCGGACCTGATTGTCGGTGAGGTTGAAGCCCTCGACCACGCCGGCGGGCGTGCGCCGGACACCGGTGACCCAGTCGTACTTCATCGGCCGGGGGTAGTCGCCGTGGTGGTCGTCGAGGATCAGGAAGCCGCGACCGTCGGCGAGACCCACGTCGGCTCCGCCGATCAGCAGCGAGCCCGACGCGGGCATCATCGCCTTGTGCGAGTACAGGGCCCGGTTCTCGTCGAAGGGATGCACGATCACCAGATGACCGGCCGCACCGGGCTCGCAGTCGCCCGTGATGTGCAGGTCGAGTTCGGGTGTCAGCGCGGTGCCGCGGTGCGTCGCGTCGACGGTGACCCGGCCGCCGGGGAGCTGGTTACCGATCTCGATCTCCAGTCCCGCGAACTCCCCCTCGGAGACGGTGCCGTCGAGTCCGCGCGCGACCGTCAGCAGCGGCGACGGGAGTTTGGTCTCCCAGCGCCGGATGGTCGCCGCGTGCTTGTCCACCACCAGGACCTGGAGCAGACCGAGGGTCTTCGCGTTGTAGACCGCACCCAGGACGAAGAGGTCGTCGTCCCCCAGTTGAAAGGCCTCCCACTCCTTCAACCCGAGGTTGCGCACGGCGCGCCGGGTGCCGGCGAGCGGACCGGAGCCGGCGGCGTCGAGCGGGTTGATGTCGGCGATCGGGCCGTCGTAGGTGCCGAAGTTGTATCGGCCGCGGGTCACCAGGGACGCGGGCGGCTCGGTGGCGACGGGCGGAAACAGTGTCATGGTCACCGATGATCGCGCAGTCGCCGATTCGTGGCAAAAGCCGCGACCCGATGATGCGGCCGAGGCGTCAGTCGCGCTCCCGCAGTCGTTCGATGTTCGCCATGGTGATGCTCAGATTCGACAGCGCCAGCATGGCCCGATACTGCGGGGTGTGCGGTCGGCACGGAACCCGACGGACGGCGTCGAAGGTCTCGGACGCCTCGCTCTTGGCCGGATTGTCGCGTCTGCGGTGCAGCAACGAGCGGCATGCGGCGTCCGACTGGGCGACCACTGCGTCGATGCCGCGCCGCGCCGCGTCGGCGGCGTCGCCGTGGAAGGCCGCGGTACCGCCCTCCTTTCCGAGGATCACCGATTCCTGGGCCAGCCGGTCGGCGTGAACACCGGCGTTCTTGAGCAGCGCGGTGGCCGATCGACGGAGGGTGCGGCGTTGACCGCCTGCGAATGAGACCGCCATCGACGAGACGAAGGTCTCCAGTTCGCGGTGATCGGTGTCGAGCCGATGCGCCGCGTCGAGCACCGCCGTGGTCGGCCCGTGGCCGATGAGGACGTCGCCGGATCGGGTGAGGACCTCCTCGAGCGAGGCGAAGTATGCGCGGATGCGGGTGATCAGCTCGGGACGGGAACTGCTGGAGAAGATCAGGAAGGCGCACGCGACGCCGATCACCGCTCCGGTGAGGGTCTCCTCGAGCCGCAGTTCGAGGATGTGCCGGTTGAGGATCCCCAGAAGGCCGTACATGGACGACAGCAGGACGGTGACGAAGAAGGCCATCACCGCGTAATTGAGGGGCCCGAGGTACACCATGCAGAAGACGCTGACCGCGCACAGCAGCATGAGGGGCAACTCCGCGCCGTCGATCGCGATGCCGAAGCCGAAGCCGACGAAGACTCCGCAGACGGTGCCGATCACTCGGCGATAGGCCCTGGTCAGGATCGCGGCACGGGTGTTGACGCCCACGAACACCAGAAACGCCGTCAGCACCGACCAGTACCAGCGTGACGCCGAGATGGCCTCGCCGGCGACGGTGGCGAGGGTGGCCGCGAGCATCACCTGCACGGCCATCCGCGTGGTCGGAGTCCACTCGTGCCAGAAACGATGCGGACCGCCTCCGGCGTCTGGGGCCTCAGCGATCTCGGCATCGCGCGCGACCGCCGGTTCGGCGTCCGTCGGCTCGTCGCTCGAGACGTCCGTGTCGGGTTCGGCAGTCGCCGCCGGATGCGGTGACTCGAGCGCCTCGCGCAGAGCGATCTGCGATTCGACCGCGCGGGCGAGGAGCGCGACCGCGAATCGCCCGGGGACGTCGGGATCGACGGCCTCCAGCGTCCGGCGCGCGCGGGCGGACGCGGCCGACCGCTCGGACGCCGGCAGGTCCGTGTCCAGCACGCGATGCATGGCGTCCAGCAGTGCGGTCAGTTCCCGGTCGGCGTTCGGCTCTGGGACCTGCGCCAGATGCAGACATGCCTGCACAAGATCGGTGCGGGCGTCGAAGACTAGCCGGGCCAGTTCGTGTGCTGTCAATCCGGTGCGGGCGGCGGTGTCGTATTGGCTCTGCCAGTCGGTGATCGCCATGGCGACGTCGCCGAGGCGATCGAGCCGGGCCTGCAGTGTCGCGCGGGGCCGGCCGACGGAGCCTTCCGCCGCGCGCACGGCCGCGTCCCCGGCGCCGCGGAACTGGCGCATCAGCAGTCGCAGCGACCGGTCTGGTGCGTGCAGCAGTATGGTCGACTTGACGATCAGACTCGCCGCCACAGCGCCGACGCCGATGAGCAGCAGCGGGCCGAGATCGTCGACCGTCGGCCGCAGGAACAACGCGAAGAAGCTGGAGAAGAACGCGATCATTCCCACCGCCGACCAGCGCGGACCGAAGCGTCGCATCCAGGTGGCGACGCCGCCGATCACGACGAAGGCGGCGATCTCGACGTACCTGTTGTGTGCGAGCAATGTGGTGCCGGCGAGGCCGCCGACCACGGGAATCACCAACAGGGCCGTGGTGACGACCCGGGCCGGCGCGGTGGCGTCGCGCACGCTCAGACCCGCTTGCATCGCGAGAAACGCTCCGACCGCCAGGTAGCCGCCGTCCGCGTGGGTCGCGTTCACGATCAGCCAGGCGCACCCGGTGCTGATCAGCACAGCCACCGCTACCCCGCTCGCGTTGAGCAGCCGGGTACGGCCGGGATCGGTCCCGGCGAGTGCACGCACGGGATTCGCCGTGAATCGGACCATTTCACGATTGTGCCGAAACGGGGAGCCTGCAGACGCTTGGCAACGAACTTACTCAGTAGTAAGGTAGCGCCATGGCTATCAACCTTGAGCTCCCGGAGAAGCTGAACTCCACGGTCGAGCGCGCCCGTCTCGCTGCCGAGCACATCTTCCGGCCGATCTCCCGCAAGTACGACAAGGCCGAGCACGAGTACCCCGTCGAACTCGACGAGCTCGGGAAGATCGCCAAACAGGCCCGCGGGGGCGATAAGGACGCCGACAAGGCGGACGAGTCCGCGGAGGAGACCGTCAACGGCGCCAACCTCCGGTCAGTGCTCAACGCCCGCGAACTCGGTTGGGGCGACGTCGGTCTGATGCTGTCGATTCCGTACCAGGGCCTCGGAAACGCGGCGATCGCCGCGGTGGCGAACGACGAGCAGCTCGAGCGTTTCGCCGATGTCTGGGCCGCCATGGCCATCACCGAGCCGGGCTTCGGATCGGATTCGGCCGCCGTCTCCACCACCGCCGTCCTGGACGGCGACGAGTACGTGATCAACGGCGAGAAGATCTTCGTGACCGCCGGAAGCCGCGCCGACCACGTCGTGGTGTGGGCGACGCTCGACAAGAGCGTCGGCCGCGCCGCCATCAAGAGCTTCGTGGTGCCGATGAACGCCGACGGCGTCACCGTCGCGCGGCTCGAGCACAAGCTCGGCATCAAGTCATCCGATACCGCGGTGGTCCGGTTCGAGGACGTTCGAGTGCCGGCCGAGAACCTGCTCGGCACGCCGGAGATCCAGGTGAAGACGGGTTTCGGTGGCGTCATGCAGACGTTCGACAACACCAGGCCGGTGGTGGCCGCGATGGCCGTCGGCCTCGGGCGGGCCGCTCTCGAGGAGTTGCGCCGGATGCTCGAAGAGTCCGGTCACCAGGTCGACTACGACCGTCCGGTCGCCGCTCAGCACGCTGCCGTCGCCGAGTTCATCCGGCTCGAGTCCGACTGGGAGTCGTCGTGGATGCTCACGCTGCGCGCGGCGTGGATGGCCGACAACAAGCAGCCCAACTCCACCGAGGCGTCGATGTCGAAGGCGAAGGCCGGCCGCACCGTCACCGAACTCACCAACAAGGCCGTCGAGATCGGTGCCACGGCCGCGTTCTCCGAGACCGAACTGCTCGAGAAGTGGGCTCGCGACTCCAAGATCCTCGACATCTTCGAGGGCACACAGCAGATTCAGCAGCTGATCATCGCCCGTCGGGTGCTCGGAAAGACCAGTGCCGAGCTGAAGTAGACCTGTTCCGGCTGTGCCCGGGGCTAACCGTCCACCGCGCGCGGCATGTACATGATCACGGCGACGCCCACGAGGCAGATGAGCGCGCCGATGACGTCCCAGCGGTCGGGCCGGTAGCCGTCGGCAACCATCCCCCACAGCAGGGAGCCCGCGATGAAGACGCCGCCGTAGGCTGCGAGGATGCGGCCGAACTCGGCGTCGGGCTGCAATGTGGCGACGAATCCGTACACGCCGAGTGCGGCGACTCCGGCACCGATCCACAGCCAACCGCGGTGTTCGCGCACGCCCTGCCATACGAGCCAGGCCCCGCCGATCTCGGCGACGGCCGCTAGCGCGAACAGAATGAGCGAACGGGCGACGGTCATGGCAGTCGATCATGCCAGCGGACCGGAATCGGGGCTCGCGGACGCGGTCGCGGCAATCTTTCGCGGACCCTCGCGCCAGTGGGTCGCTCCTGTTAACCTTCCCACTAGAACATGTTTCAATTCAGGGAGTGGAAATGACTGCTGAGCAGCAGGAAACCGGACTTTCCGACAAGATCGCGGCCACCGTCGAGGCCTACATCGACGGCCTCAACTCGGGGTCGGCGGAGGACATCGTGAACCTGTACGCCGACGGCGCGACGGTGGAGGACCCGATCGGCGCACCCGTGCGCAGCACGCGTGACGAGCTCGTCGAGTTCTACAGCATCATCACCGGCCTCGAGAGCCGCGAAGCGACGCTGAAGTGGACCAAGATCGCCGGCGACACCGCGGTCTTCGAGTTCACGCTCGTGACCGGCACCGCGGGGATGAAGTTCGAGATCACCCCGGTCGACATCATGGTCTTCGACGGCGACGGCAAGATCGCCGGCATGCGGGCCGTGTGGGAGCAGTCGGACCTCAAGCAGCTGTAGGTCGGACGGTCGGCCGACGCCGGCTATCGGTTGCGTGAGCCGCGCGGCCGGAGCACCACTTCGGTGGGGTGCGCGTCGGCCGGCGCGTTCACCGCTGACGCCACCGCCGCGGCGACGGTCTCCGCGCGCAGGTACTTCGACGGGTCGTACTCGGCGCCCTCGAAGGCGACGATGTCGCGCTGCATATCGGTGTCTATGCGTCCGGGGAAGATGGACGTGACCCGGAGTGCGGGTTCTTCGGCGCGCAGGCCGTCGGCCAGGGCCCGGAGCGCGAATTTGCTTGCGGCATAGGGCGTCCAATTGGCCCGCACGTTCATTCCCGCGCCGGAGTTGAGGAAGACGACGTGCCCGTCGGCGGCCCGCAACGCCGGGAGCAGCAGTCGGGTGACCTCGGCGGCTGCGATCACGTTGACATCCATCACCTGCCGCCATTCTTCGACGGGCGTGTCGGCGACGGCCTCGAGGCTGCTCGCGACTCCCGCGCTGTGAACGAGCACATCGAGACGGGTGACGGTCTCCAGAGCGGTTTCCAGGGCGGCGTAATCGGTGAGGTCCACCGGAAGAGTCACGGCGCCGTCCAATTCCGTTGCTACACGGTCGAGTTCGGCCGACCCGCGGCCGCCCAGAATCAAGTCGTGGGTCGGTGCGAGCGCTTTCGCGATCTGCGCACCGACCCCACGACTGGCACCGGTGATCAAAGCGGTAGGCATACCGTCGATCCTATTGAATGCCGGCTCTGCATGACGTCTCTCGGCTCAGTACTCCTCGGCGCCGACCAGGACGGCCTCCGGGTCCACCGTGTGCTCGTCGGGCTTGCTGCCTCCCGCGAGCACCAGGGCGGCCACGGCCACCGCGCAGTAGCCTGCGGCGAACCAGAACGGGGCGGCCATGCCGAACCACTCGGCGAGGTAGGCGACCATCACCGCAGAGGCGGCGGCGCCCATCCAGCGCAGGAAGCTGTATCCGGCGCTGGCCACCGACCGCGGGGTGGAGTCGTCGGCGGCCGACATCGCGACGCCGGTGAACAGCGTGTTCAGCACACCGGAGGGAATGCCCGAGAGCACCACGGCCAGACCGATCAGCCACACGTGATGATCGACGACGCCGATCGCGGCGAGCACCATCGTCACCAGGTAGGCGCCGATGGCGGAGAGGACGCCGCCGCGAGCACCGATGGCCGAGGCGATGCGCGGCCCGACGAAGACGCCGGAGAGCGCGGTCAGCAGACCCCATCCGAAGAAGACCATTCCGGCGTAGATGGGGCGCAGGCCCATCGCGATCGGTGCCCAGGCGATGACGGTGAACAGTGCGCCGGTGTAGAAGGCCGAGCCGATCGAGTTGATGAGCAGGCTGCGGTTCTTCAGCGCCTTGATCGGATCGAGGAGTTTGACTGGTTGCCGCTGTTCACGAGGTCCGTCGGCGGGGAGCATGACGGCGCACAGGACGGCGCCCGCGAGCATGAGCAGTGCGGTGCCGGCGAACGGTGCGCGCCACGTCCACTCTCCGAGGACGGCGCCGAGCAGCGGACCGACGGCCAGTCCCGCTCCCAGTGCGGCCTCGTACAGCAGGATCGCTCCCTGCTGGCCGCCTGTGGCCTGTCCGACGATGAAGGCGAGCGCTGTGGCGATGAACAGTGCGTTGCCCAGACCCCAGATGACGCGCAGGGCGATGAGTTGGTCGATGTTTCCGGCGAAGGTCGACAGACCGGCCGCGATGACGATGCACACCAGTCCGGTGGTCAGGGTCCGCTTGGGGCCGAACCGGTACGCCGACCATCCGGTCAGCAGCATGGCCACCACCTGGACGCCCATGTAGACGCCGAACAGCAGCGTGAGCTTGGTCTCGGGCGCGCCGAGCGCCTCGCGGATGGTGTTGAGGATGGGGTCGACGAGGCCGATCCCCATGAACGCGATGACCGCGGCGAACGCGGTCACCCAGACGGTCCGCGGTTGCCCTTTGAAGGCCGCGGTGAGGGAGTGGGAGTCAGTGCTCATGAAAGCTCCATTCGAGTTTGCAGTTCACGCAGGGCGGGCAGGGCGGCTGCCAGGGCTGCGCGGTGATCGTCGGACAGGGTCTGCAGTGCGCGCGTGACGCTGTCGTCTCGACGGGTCCGGATGTCGCTGACGATCTCGGAGCCGGTGTCGGTGGCTGCGATGATCACTGCCCGGCGGTCGTCGGGATCGGGTTCGCGGGATACGTATCCGCCCCGGTGCAGGCCGTCGATCAGTGCGGTCGCGGTCGGCATCCGGATCGATTCGCGTTCGGCGAACTCGCCCATCCTCATCGGCCCGTAGTCCACGAGCGAGGCCAGTCCCGAGGCCTGGGCGGCGCTGAGCTCACTGATGGGCGAGTTGCGTCGCAAGGTCAGGTACAACCGCGTCACCGTGTGCCGCAGTCCTGAGGCGAGGTCGGGGGCGTTCTCATCGGTCACACTTCGTAAGCCTAATACTTCGTAAGCCTAAATAAAAGACCGCGGAGCCATCGATCGCCCTGTGAACAGGGAGTTCACGTCAGGAAAATGGGGAACGTCACACGTCCGGGATACCTCGACCACCGGAGTGAGACGGACCGACGCCGGTCAGAAGCGACCGCCGGTCCCGATGCGGCCCGAACTCGACGACCCGCCGTAGGAACCGGGACTGCGTCCGCCGGAGCTGTAGCCGCCGAACGATCCCGGACGCATCGTGCCGCGCAGAACGCTGTCGACGAGGATGCCGGTGAGGACGGCACCGGCGATCGGAGGACCGGTCCGGTCGGCCGCGCCGGCAGCCCGTTGCTGGTCCTGCCAGGCGACGACGTCGTTCTGTGCCGCCATCAGCGCCTCGTCGGCGTTCCGGGACGCCTGCCGCGCCTGCTCCAGAGCCCGGTCGGGGTCGGTGTCGGAGAGCCGAACCGCTTCGGCGCCGAGTTGCTGCGCCCTCGACAGGCGGGTCCGGGCGACGGAGCCGACGGCACCGCGCCGGGTCTCGATGAAGTCGGCCGCGGCCTGCGTCTTGGCTTCGGCCGTCTCGAGCGCATTGGTTATCAGCTGGGTGCGCCGCGACGTCTCGTCGGCGGTCCGATGTGCGGCGGCCAGTGCGGCATCGAGATCCGCGTCGGCCTCCGAGAGGGCAGCGAAGGCGTCCAACGGGTCGGTGTCGGCCTCCGAGTCCGCGGTGGCGAGCGCAGCCTTCGCCTTCCCGATCGCAGCCGTGAGATCGGGTGGGGGAGCCGGCAGTCCCTCGGCCTGCGCCACCGCGGCCGTGACATCGGCCGTCAGCGGCGACAGGCCGTGACGAGCGCGGGCCAGGGTCGCGTCGGCCGAGTCGATCGCGTCGAGCAGTTTGGCGGCGGTCTCCAGCGCTCCCTCGGCCGACCGGATGTCGGCCACGACGGGTCCTTGCTGTCCGGCGGGCAGGGCGATCGCCTCGCGGCCCTGATCGGTGCTGTCCTCGGCGAACCGGAGTTGCTCACGCGCCAGGGCGACGTTCTGGCTGATCGAGGAGACCACGGGTCCGCCGTGCCGCTCGGTCAGCTCGGCCAGGGTGGCTTCGGATCGGGGCAGGCGGGCCGTGGTCTCCACGATCCGCCGTGTCAGCTCGTCGAGCCGTTCCGCGGCGTTGATCAGCAGGTTGCGCATGGCGTCGAATTTCTCCACCTGCTCGTCCAGCAGCGCATCCGCATCCGAGCACGAGGTGATGATCTGCACCAGCATCGACCGCTGCTCGTCGGCGGTCTCCGGGATGTGATCGTCCAATCTCTGACGGAGAGCGAACGACGACGCCAGCGCGCGCTGGGCGGCGCCGAGCGCCGCGGTGAACGGCGCGGCGTCCGCCTCACCGAACTCGTCGATCGCGAGGACGAGTTCGTCGGCGCTGGTCTTGACGGCATTGTCGGTGTCGGTGAGCACCTCCCGCGACCATGCATGGAGTACTTCGAGGGGCTGCTCGGACAACTGGTCGACGGTCAACGAGTCGCCGGCTTCACGCAGATCGTCCACGTGCGCGGCGTGAGCCCGGCGTCGCCGCCTGCGGAGGTAGAGGAAGCTGCCGCCCGCGACCACGGCCGCGCCGCCGACCACCCCCGCGGCGATCGCTCCGGCGTGGGACTCATCGCCGGCCGCCGCCGCGTCGATCTCGTCGACGGTGTCAAGCGCCGACGCCGCCCACCGTCCCCGCTTCAGATCCGGGACCAACGTGTCGGTGGCGATGCTGTTGATCTCGTCCTGGGTGAGACCGTCGATCGCGGCCGGCGCGGTGAGCCGGTAGCCGCGGTCCCCGGTGGCCACCGCCAGCAGTACGTCGCGGTCGCCGAAATCACTGAGGTCTTCGGTCTGGCGGGCCCAGTCGGCCGCCTTCATGCCGTCGAAGGAGTCGACGTAGACCACCCACATCTGGATCTTGTGGTCGTTGTAGAGAGCGTCGATCGCGGAGGCGATCTTGTCGTGGTCGGCCTCACTGAAGACGCCGGCGGTGTCGACCACCTGATCGGCCATGCGCAGCGGCGCCTGAGCCCGAGCGCTGCCGGCCCCGGTGAAGAGCAGTGCCGCGAGGACCGCGAGAGCCGAGACCGTCACCATGAGTAGGCGGGCCCGGATCAGACGCTGGATGCTCGCGAAAACCATGGACTCAATCTAGCTTGTGAGTCTGACGGTTCTGGGTCGGTGAACGGGGCACGGTGGGTAACGAATGGGACGCGATCGTGATCGGTTCCGGTCCGAACGGATTGACCGCGGGAGCGGTGATGGCGCGTGCGGGCCGATCGGTGCTGGTCATCGAATCGGAGGACACGATCGGCGGCGGTTCGCGGACCGACGAGGCGTTCGGAACCGGAATTCGGCGCGACGTCTGCGCGGCCGTCCATCCGACCGGGTACGCGTCGCCGGCGTTCGCCGAACTCGGCCTGGCGGACCGGGTCGAGTGGCTGGTGCCGGAAGTCTCTTTCGCCCACGTCTTCTCGCGAGGTGATGCCCTGGGCGTATACCGCGATCCGGTGCGACGGGCGAGTGAGCTGGGCGACGATGCCCGGGCGTGGCGTCGGACGGTCGCGCTCGGCACCGGGGCGGCGCATGACGCGTTACGGATGCCCGCGTTTCCCCGGCATCTGCCGCGAATGGCGCGTTTCGGTCCGCAGGCCCTGATGCCCGTCGACGCGTTGGTCCGGTGGGCTTTCCGTACCGAACGGGTGCGCACCGCGTTCGCGGCGGTGGCCGCGCACGCCATCCGGCCCTCGGACGCGCTCGGTTCGGCCGCCCCCGGACTTCTGCTGGGAACGCTGGCCGAGGCGGGTTGGCCCGTTGCCGCCGGCGGATCCCAGTCCGTCGTCGACGCGCTGGCCGCGATCATCCTCGGCAACGGCGGGCGGATCGAGACCGGCCGGCGAGTGCGCTCGGCTCGCGAATTGCCGACCGCCGGGCAGGTCTTCTTCGACGTCTCGCCCCGCGCGCTGGTGCAGATCATGGGGGAGCGGCTGCCGTCCCGGTATGTCCGGCGTCTCGAGCGTTTCGAGTACGGCGGCGGTGTCTGCAAGGTCGACTTCCTGCTGCGCGAGCCGATTCCCTGGTCGGGGGCGGGCGCCGAGGAATTGTTGTCGACGGCCACCTTTCACATCGCGCGCGACCGCGCGCAGATCAGCGGCGCGGAGGCCGACGTCGCGGCCGGCCGGGTGCCCGACCGACCGTGGGTGCTCGGCGGCGAACCCACGCGGGTCGATTCCTCGCGTGCGCCGGGGGGAACTCACCTGGCATGGGCGTACTGCCACGTGCCCGCGGGCTGCGGGAGCGACGTCTCCGACCGGATCGTCGCCGAGATCGAACGGTGCGCACCGGGTTTCACCGACACGATCGAGGGTCGGATCGTCACGACCGCGTCCGGCTACGAGGACTACAACGCCAACTGCGTCGGAGGCGACATCAATTGCGGCGCAGCCAATCTGCGGCAGTTGTTGGCACGACCGGTGCTGTCGGCGCGACCGCATCGGACTCCGGTACCCGGCGTGTACCTGTGCTCGTCGGCGACGGCCCCGGGTGGCGGTGTCCACGGTATGTCCGGCTACCGCGCGGCGAAGACGGCGCTCCGGGACGGCTGATCCGGCGTCGCGGACCCGTGCGCTGCCTCAGCGCACCACCAGGTCGGTGGTGGTGGCGCTCAGCGTGATCGGGGCGATCGACTTGCCTCGCATCCACGTGTCGACGAAGCGGCGCAGCTCCGGGTCCTGGTCGCGATTCGCGAAGGCCTCGCGGGGGATCTCCACGGCGCCGACCAGATGGCGCGGAGTGCGGGTGAGGCCGACGTGCCCGGGCGTCATCCGCATACCGTCGGCGGTGTGCAGGAGCACCGGAATCCGATGGCCGTCGGGAGTGGTGACGGTCGCCGGCCGAGTGGTGACCGCGGGATCGAAACTCGACACCGACAGTCGGTAGCCGGACGGCGCCGCGGTGAGTCCCACCTCGTCGAGCATCCGCGGGTCGATGACGCTGTACGGGATGCCGATATCGATGAGTGTCTGCCCGTCGACGAGCGCGGAGCGGGAGGGGAGGGACGCCGACAGATTCCACGGCTTCTCGGGGGCGAGCGTCTCCGCGGACCGATCGTCGGGCGAGTTCTCCAGGAGCCGGCCCTGCAGCGTGCTGCCGGTCGGGGTGAACGTCCATGTCGAGGCGTGAAGGTCCTTGTGCCAGAAGCCCGTTCGGCCGTTGCTCCGGCCTTCCACCCGGAGCTCGCGCTTCTCGGTGCCGGGACCGGTGGAGATCACGGTGATCGCGGAGGTGATCTCGCCGGGAATCTTGGGCTGGTGTGTCCAGTCGGGTGCGGGAAGCTGGACCGCGGCGGTCGACCGATCGAAGGCCTCGACCGTCAGGTTGGTGGCGCTGGGCTTCCCGGTCTGCGGGTCCCAGCTGTAGCGGAAGAACACCGAATCCGATCCGGACGAGTCGAAATCGAAAGTGCGCGTGAACATGTCGCCGTACCGGTTGACGACGAAGGTGGTGGATCCGGCGGCCGAGAGGGCCACGGACTGGAACCGGCCGCCGAGCGGGCTGCCGATCTCGTAGCTGTCGTCGTTGGGCAGCCACGGATCGGCGTAGGTGATCCGGCTGCCGTCGCCGGTGAGCGCCGGGATCATCGTCATCTTCGCCTGACCGGAGGGGTGGACGCGGCCGGCGATATCCAGGTACGCCCGGTTGTCCGACGGCGAGGTCACGCTGAGCGCCCAGCCGCCGCGGCGGTCGTCCGGCAGCTTGCGGCCGGGGCCCGTCCACAGCATGGCGCCCCACGCGGAGGTCCAGTTCCACAGCAGCGGGGACTGGGTCACGTTGTCCATGGTGTAGATCCAGCCTTCTCGATCCACGCCGACCAGCTCGTCGTCGTCCAGTGAGATCGCGACGAGCCGTCCGCGCAGGCAGGACGGCAGGGGGACCGTCCGCCAGCGGCTGTCCGCTGCGGACCGCGGGGGACGCGGCCGGGTCACCAGCGTGCCGGCGTCGGTGAGTGCGAACTCCCAGAATCGATTGAACTGGGTCTTCTCGGTCCGCAGGTCCACGCGTGACGGCGCCTGCTTGCCCGTGTACTCGGCGAAGGTCGTCAGTCCGGTGCGATCACCGGTGGACGGAACGCCCGGCGGAATCTGTGCGGTGCCGAAGGGAACACACGACGCCGGTCCGGCGTGCGCGACCGGGGTGCCGGTCAGTGGCAGAACGATCGTCGTGACGATGCCGGAGAGCGCCGTCGCCAGACGGATTCGAGAGAGCCGGTTCCGGGGTCGGGTCATGAATCCGGACTATATCGGGCGCGTCCCGGGCGGTGTCCGCTTCGGCCCATCGGGCCGGCACCGATTATGCGGTGCGCGAATCCCGCCAGCGCACCAGTTCCCGGACCGCCGTCAGGTCGTAGTCGGGTCCGCCGGTGGCGACCGTGAGGAGGGTGACGCCCTCGGCCGTGATGTCGTCGGCGAACCGAAGCATGGCGCCGACGTCGCCGTCGAAGCGGACCTCCGCCGACCGCTCGATCTCGGCCGGATCGCGTCCCACGTCGGCGCAGTGCCGAGCCAGGACACCAGACTTGTGGCGATAGGACTCGACGTCGACGAACCCGTGCCAGAGATCGGCGTGTTCGGCGATGAGCCGCAGTGTCTTCTTCTCGCCGCTGCCGCCGATCAGCAGCGGAATATGGCGCGTGGGTGCGGGATTCAGCTTCGCGAGCCGTTCGGTGAGTCGCGGCAGGGAGGCACCGAGGGCGTCGAGTCGGCTGCCCTTGGTGCCGAAGTCGTATCCGTACTCGGTGTAGTCGCGCTGGAACCAGCCGCTGCCGATGCCGAGGATGAGACGACCGCGGCTGATGTGGTCGACGGTGCGCGCCATGTCGGCGAGCAGCTCCGGATTCCGGTAGCTGTTACAGGTGACGAGAGCGCCGAGCTCGACGCGGGAGGTCTGCTCGGCCCAGGCGCCGAGCATGGTCCAGCATTCGAAGTGGGCGCCGTCGGGGTCGCCCGACAGCGGGAAGAAGTGGTCCCAGTTGAAGACGATGTCGACTCCCGCGTCTTCGGCACGCATCACCGCGTCCCGGATGAGGGAGTACTCCGGTGAGTGCTGGGGCTGGAGCTGGACGCCGATTCGGATGGGGTGACTCATGGCTCCAGTGTGCCGTGCGGCCCGCCGCGGCGCCGGTTCTTGCCGCGCGCGCAAGCCGCGTCGCGGCGTGGCCGGTGATTGTGGGAGCGTCGAGGAGTGAGTGAACATCAGCACGACCACGATCAGCAGCAGGCTCCCCGTCATCCCGTCTCCGCGGCCGAGTGGGACGAACTCTACGAGTCGTCGGACCGGCTGTGGACCACCAACGTGAACCCCGCGCTCATCGCGGAAGTCGGTGATCTGCCTGCCGGTTCGGCATTCGACCTCGGGTGCGGCGAAGGCGCCGACGCCCGGTGGCTCGCCGACCACGGCTGGACGGTGGTGGGAGCAGACATCTCCACCGTGGCTCTCAAGCGTGCGGCCGCGACTGATTCACGTGAAACAATCACCTGGCTGCCGTTCGACGTCACCGCAGATCAGTTCGACCGCACGTACGACCTGGTGGCCCTGAGCTATTTCCACATCGCGAGCGACGACGTCGCGGTCCTGCAGAAGATCGCCGATGCCGTGGGGCCCGGCGGCACGCTGCTCGTGGTGATGCACGACCCCGAGGGGATGCGCGCGCACGGGCGGAGCCCGGACGGGTTCCTCTGGCCCCGCGACATGGTACGTCTGCTGGGCGAGGGCTGGGAAGTGGTGACCGACGAGGCGCGCGACCGCGGCATCCCGGCGGGCGGCGGCCATCATGTGCGGGATGTGGTCCTCCGTATGCGCCGGGTCTGAGCTTTCCGCCGGTCGGTGGTGCCGCGGCTGGGAGATGTCGGACCCCGGTGAGACCCTCGCGGTATGAGAGTGGACGCGGGCACACGCAAGCAGGCATCGATCCTGCACGCCGACCTCGACTCCTTCTACGCGTCCGTGGAGCAGCGCGACGACCCGTCACTGCGCGGCCGTCCGGTGCTGGTCGGTGGCGGGGTGGTGGTGGCGGCGAGCTACGAGGCCAAGGCGATGGGTGTCCGCTCGCCGATGGCCGGTCGTGAAGCCCGAGCGCTCTGTCCTCGCGCGGTGATGGTGCACCCTCGGTTCGAGGCGTACACCGAGGCCAGCCGCGCGGTCTTCGCTATCTTCTCCGACTTCTCGCCGTTTATCGAGGGCATCTCCGTGGACGAGGCCTTCCTCGACGTCGGCGGCATGCACGCGATCGCCGGATCGCCCGTTCAGCTCGCGGCACGGCTGCGGGAGCGGGTGCGCCGCGAGGTGGGCCTGCCCATCACTGTCGGGGTCGCGAGCACCAAGTTCGTGGCCAAGGTGGCGAGCGCGGTGGGCAAGCCGGACGGTCTGCTCGAGGTCCCCGCGGGAGGCGAACTCGACTTCCTTCACCCGTTGCCCGTGCGACGGCTGTGGGGCGTGGGCGCCAAGACCGAGCAACGCCTGGCCGAGGCCGGGATCGAGACCGTGGGCCAGATCGCGTCGCTGGGAGAGGAACGGCTGTCGATGCTGCTGGGTCGCGGCCCGGGCAGGCACCTGTACGCACTGTCGATGGCTCGCGATCCACGGCGCGTTCAGACAGGCAGACGCAGACGTTCCATCGGGGCTCAACGGGCGATGGGTCGTCGGTGGCGGTCGGAGGCGGATATCGAAGCAACACTCGTCGCGATCGTCGACGGCCTGGGCCGCCGTCTCCGGTCGGCGCAGCGGCTCGTGCGAACGGTGGTGCTGCGTCTGCGCTTCCACGACTTCGAGCGAGTGACGCGGTCGCGGACGCTGTCCGAACCGACCGACCGCACCGAGATCGTGCTCGCGGTGGCGCGGGGCCTGCTCGAGGAGGTGATGCCGCTCATTCGTGAGCGCGGCTGCACGCTGATCGGGCTGTCGCTGACCAACCTCGCCGGTCACGGAGCCGTTCAGCTCGCGTTACCGCTCGACGGCGCCGACCACGCCGGCGACCTCGACCTGGCCATCGACTCGCTGCGGTCGAGATTCGGGAAGGGTGCGGTGACGCGGGGAGTGCTAGTGGGTCGTCCACATCTGCCCGAGAGCCCGATGCTGCCGGATTGACGGCGCCCCGGTCTGGGGGTTCACGGTCTGATGGGTTTACGGAATCAAGACCACTTTGCCGCCGGCGTGCCCGGCGGCCACCAGCCGCAGTGCCTCGACCGCACGATCGAGCGGGAAGGTGCGCGCGATCGGCACCGTCAGCTCGCCGGCCGCGAGCAGCTCGAGGAGTTCGCCGCGCACACCGTCCCGGAACGCCGCGCTGGCGGGGTCGGCGCCCGAGAGCGCGTCGAAGCCGTACTCGCGCGCGGCTTCGCGGTCGACGACGGTGAGGATCCGATCGCGATCGGCCACCAGTTCCAGTGACGCGGCCGTCGCCTCTGGGCCTCCGGCCGCGTCGAGCGCTGCGACCACCGGACCGGGTGCGGCGTCGCGGACGAGCCGAGCCAGTTCGGGACCGTAGGTCACCGGAATACCCCCGAACCGTGAGACCGCGTCCGACCGACCGGTACCGGCCGTGCCGACGACGGTGACCCCGGCTCGACGCGCCAATTGCAGGAAGACGGCGCCGACGGCGCCCGAGGCGCCGTGCAGGAGCACCGTCTCGCCGGACACCGCACCGGACCGCGACAGCAGCTCGGCCGCCGTGCACCCCGCGAGAAGCAGCCCCGCGGCCTGGTCGTCGGGCACCGCATCCGCCAGGACGAAGGCCTTCTCGGCGGGGATGGTGATCGCCGACGCGTAACCGCCGTGCACGCGGAAGGCCGCGACGCGATCGCCCACCGACACCGCCCCGGACCCGGCGCGGGTCCGCGGTCCCATGGCGGTCACCACCCCCGCGATCTCGTAGCCGATCGGCAGCGGCAGGAGAGCGGGGTCGGAGGCCCTGAGCGTGTGCTTGAGGTCGGCGGGATTCACTCCGGCGGCCGTGACGCGGACGGTGAGTTGTCCGGGGCCGGGAGCTGCGGGTTCGCAGGCGACGGCCCGGAAGTCGTCGAGCCCGCCGAAGCCGTCCGCCACCCACCTGATGCCCGTCATGACGTGCAGCCTACTGCGCACATTATGGTGACCTGCATGACAAGCAATGTTGACGCGTCCAACCCCGATCTGGTCACCGTGGACGTGCCCACCCACTGGTACAACCTCGCCGCGGAGCTCGACGAGCCGATTCCGCCGCACTTGCACCCCGGAACCAAGGAACCGGTCGGGCCCGACGATCTGGCCGCGCTGTTCCCCGCCGGCCTGATCGCGCAGGAGGTCTCGACCGAGCCGTACATCGAGATCCCCGAGCCCGTCCGCGAGATCTACCAGATGTGGCGGCCGTCGCCGCTGTTCCGCGCCCGCAAGTTCGAGGAGGCGCTGAACACCAAGGCCCGCATCTACGTCAAGTACGAGGGCGTCAGCCCGGTCGGCAGCCACAAGACGAACTCGGCTGTCGCGCAGGCGTATTACAACAGCATCGACGGGGTCAAGAAGCTCACCACCGAGACCGGCGCAGGTCAGTGGGGTAGTGCTCTCTCGTTCGCGGGCGCGCAGTTCGGTCTTGACGTGGAGGTGTGGCAGGTGCGGGCGTCGTACGACTCCAAGCCGTACCGGGGCTTTCTCATCCGCACCTACGGCGGCACGCTGCACCCGAGTCCCTCCGACCTCACCGAGGCCGGACGCGCGATGCTGGCGAAGGACCCCGACACCACCGGCAGCCTCGGCATGGCGGTGTCGGAGGCGGTGGAGGTGGCGGCCGCGAACGATGACACCCGCTACGCGCTCGGCAGCGTGCTGAACCACGTCGTGCTGCACCAGAGCGTGATCGGCCTCGAAGCCGTCGACCAGCTGAACGCGGTGGAGCCCGGCGGCGCCGACGTCGTCTTCGGTTGCGCGGGCGGCGGATCGAACCTCGCGGGCCTGTCCTTCCCATTCCTGCGCGAGAAGCTGCACGGCCGTTCCGATCCGCGGATCGTCGCGGCCGAGCCGTCGGCCTGTCCGTCTCTGACCCAGGGTGAGTACCGCTACGACCACGGCGACGTCGCGGGCCTCACGCCGCTGCTGAAGATGCACACGCTCGGTATGGACTTCGTCCCGGACCCCATCCACGCCGGCGGTCTGCGCTATCACGGCATGGCGCCCGCGCTCAGCCACACGGTGGAGCTGGGTCTGGTGGAGGGCGTCGCGATCGACCAGCGCGCCGCCTTCAGCGCGGGCATCACGTTTGCGCGCACCCAGGGCATCGTGCCCGCCCCGGAGTCGACCCACGCCATCGCCGCGTGCGCCGAGCACGTGGCGAACAGCGACAAGGAGGAGGTCGTCGTGATCGGGCTCTCCGGGCACGGTCAGCTCGATCTGCCCGCCTACGCGGAGTTCTTGAACGGCTCCTTCTGACGGCTGTCGGGCCCGCCGGTTCCGGATCCGGACGGGCGGGCCCGATGCGGTCCGTGCGCGTCCCGACTCCTGCGGTTCGACGAATGCTGAGACAATCGGGACGGTAGTACTGAGAGTGGTGGAATTGCCGGGTCGCCGCACGGCGCGACCGGGAGACAGAGAAGGAACTTCATGGTCGAAACAGGACAGCGTCTGGCGCAGATCGGCGTCACCGGGCTCGCGGTGATGGGCTCCAACATCGCCCGCAACTTCGCGCGGCACGGGCACACCGTCGCGCTGCACAACCGCAGCATCGCAAAGACCGATGCGCTCATCGAGGCGCACGGCGGCGAGGGCGATTTCATCCGCACCGAGACCATGGAGGAGTTCGTCGGCGCGCTCGAGCGGCCGCGCCGCGTCCTCATCATGGTCAAGGCCGGCGACCCGACCGACGCCGTGATCGAAGAACTCGCGAACCTGATGGAGCCCGGCGACATCATCATCGACGGCGGTAACTCGCTGTACACCGACACCATCCGCCGCGAGGCGGCGATGGCCGCGCGGAACCTGAACTTCGTCGGCGCGGGCATCTCCGGCGGCGAGGAGGGCGCTCTCAACGGTCCGTCGATCATGCCCGGCGGACCCGCCGAGTCGTACGAGTCGCTCGGTCCGCTGCTGGAGTCGATCTCGGCGCACGTCGACGGCGTCCCGTGCTGCACGCACATCGGTCCCGACGGTTCGGGCCACTTCGTCAAGATGGTGCACAACGGCATCGAGTACGCCGACATGCAGCTCATCGGCGAGGCGTACGACCTCATGCGCAACGTGCTCGGCATGGAGGTCGCCGAGATCGCCGACGTATTCCGCGAATGGAACACCGGCACCCTCGACAGCTACCTGATCGAGATCACCGCCGAGGTGCTGTCGCAGGTGGACGCCGAGACCGGGAAGCCGCTCGTGGACGTGATCGTCGACGCCGCGGGCCAGAAGGGCACCGGCCGCTGGACGGTGAAGTCGGCACTCGACCTCGGCATCCCGACCACCGGCATCGCCGAAGCCGTCTTCGCGCGCGCCCTCTCGAGTTCGACGTCCCAGCGCGAGAGCGCGCGAGGGCTCGTCGCGGGCACCACCGGCGCGCAGGCCCCGGCCGACAAGGCGGCTTTCGTCGAAGACATCCGGAAGGCGCTGTACGCGTCGAAGGTCGTGGCGTACTCGCAGGGCTTCGACCAGATCGCGGCGGGAAGCGCCGAGTACGGCTGGAGCGTGGATCCGGGCAAGCTCGCCACCATCTGGCGTGGAGGATGCATCATCCGGGCCAAGTTCCTGGACCGCATCCGGGAGGCCTACGCCGAGAATCCGGAGCTTCCCGCGCTGCTGCTGGCTCCGTACTTCCGCGACGCGGTCGAGGACTCGGTGGAGAGCTGGCGGCGGGTCATCGTCACCGCGACTGCGATGGGTGTCCCGGTGCCGGCCTTCGCGTCGTCGCTGTCGTACTACGACGCGCTGCGGGCCGAGCGGCTGCCGGCCGCTCTGACCCAGGGGCTGCGGGACTACTTCGGTGCGCACACCTACCTGCGCGTCGACAAGCCCGGCTCGTTCCACACGCTCTGGAGCGGTGATCGCAGCGAGGTCGAGGCGTAGCGCTTCCAAGATCAGTCACTAGACGGGCCTTCGAGGGCAATGTTCCCTCGAAGGCCCGTCTGCGTCCTGAACTTGGCACAGCGGTCTCGGTATGCGTGCTGCCGGTGCGCTATGCCCACATCCCGTTCGTTGTCTCAGACCGCCCACAAGCGATCCTGCGCATCAACGGTGGACAGGTCATCGCGACAGCTTCGCCTTCCGGCGGATCACCGGGGCGCCGATCCCAGCTCGTTCTTGCGGTTTTCGAATCGCTGCGCTTGCCTCGACCACCGAAGGGGACCGGGTTGTGACTGCGGCCGAAGTACTGTTTAAGCTGGACATATGTCGAAAGTGCTGAGCTCGTTGCCGAAGGGAGAGCGCGTCGGAATCGCGTTCTCGGGTGGTCTGGACACCTCCGTCGCCGTTGCATGGATGCGCGAAAAGGGCGCTATCCCTTGCACTTACACCGCCGACCTCGGCCAGGCCGATGAGCCGGACATCGCTTCGGTGCCCGGCCGCGCGGGTCAGTACGGTGCGGAGATCTCGCGCCTGGTGGACTGCCGCGCCGCGCTCGTGGAGGAGGGCCTCGTCGCACTGCAGTGCGGTGCCTTCCACATCCGCACCTCCGGCAAGACGTACTTCAACACCACGCCGCTCGGCCGCGTGGTGACCGGAATGCTCCTGGTCCGCGCCATGAAGGAGGACGGCGTCGACATCTGGGGCGACGGCTCCACCTACAAGGGCAACGACATCGAGCGGTTCTACCGCTACGGACTGATGGCGAACCCGAACCTGCGGATCTACAAGCCGTGGCTCGACACCCAGTTCGTGGAGGAGCTCGGCGGCCGCCACGAGATGAGCCAGTGGCTGACCGAACGCGATCTGCCGTACCGCGACTCCCAGGAGAAGGCGTACTCCACCGACGCCAACATCTGGGGCGCCACCCACGAGGCCAAGACCCTCGAGCACCTCGACCACGGTCTCGACGTGGTGGAGCCGATCATGGGCGTCGCCGCATGGCGGGACGACGTCGAGGTCGCCACCGAGGACGTCTCCATCCGATACGAGCAGGGCCGCCCGGTCGCCATCAACGGCGAGGTCTTCGACGACGCCGTCGCTCTCGTCCTGAAGGCCAACGAGATCGGCGGCCGCCACGGGCTGGGCGTCTCGGATCAGATCGAGAACCGCATCATCGAGGCCAAGTCGCGCGGTATCTACGAGGCACCGGGCATGGCACTGCTGCACATCGGCTACGAGCGTTTGGTGAACGCGATCCACAACGAGGACACGGTCGCGAACTACCACAACGAGGGCCGTCGCCTGGGTCGCCTCATGTACGAGGGCCGGTGGATGGACTCGCAGGCGCTCATGCTGCGTGAGTCGCTGGTGCGCTGGGTGGGCTCGGCCATCACCGGCGAGGTGACCGTCCGACTGCGCCGCGGCGACGACTACCACTTCCTCAACACCACCGGACCCGGCCTTTCGTACCACCCGGACAAGCTGTCGATGGAGCGCGTCGGCGACGCCGCGTTCGGTCCGTCCGACCGCATCGGCCAGCTCACCATGCGCAACCTCGACATCGCCGATTCGCGTGCGCGCCTGGAGCAGTACGCGCAGCTCGGCATCGTCGGTGGCGCGACCGCAGACCTGGTCGGCGAGCTGTCCGCGGGCGGTGCGCAGGCGATCGCCGGCGGCCAGCCGGAGGACGCGGCATCCGAGTCGCTCGACCGCGCGGCGATCGATTCCGGCGTCGACTAGCGCTCATGGCCGCCAAACGGATCGGGATCGTCGAAGATCACGAGTCGATGGTGCTGGGGGTCCGGGCGATGCTCGACGGCCACGTCGGCCTGTCGCTGATGGCGTCGTCGGACACCGTCGAAGGGCTGCTCGCGCAGCAGGTCTGCCTGGACCTGGTGCTGCTGGATCTGCGGCTGGCCGACGGGTCGTCGCCGACGGCCAACATCGAGGCCTTGCACGACGCGGGTCTATCGGTCCTTGTCTACACCGGTGCGGAGAACCCGTACCTGGTCCGTCTGGCGGCGAAGGCGGGGGTGCTCGGCATCGTGCGTAAATCCGCCCGGGTGGAGCGGGTCGTCGAGGCGATCGCCACGGCTGCGGAGGGCAACCCGGTCATCACCACCGAGTGGGCGGCGGCCGTCGACGGCGACCCCGACCTCGATGCCACCGGCCTGAGTCCTCGGCAGCAGGAGGTGCTCTCGCTGTACGCCTCGGGGGAGAAGGCCGACCGGGTGGGGCGCATGCTGGGGTTGTCGACGGAGACGGTCAACGACTACGTCGCGCGGATCCGGGCGAAGTACGCCGCAGCCGGTCGGCCCGCAGGCACCAAGGTGGATCTCTATCAGCGGGCCGTCGAGGACGGACTGCTGCCGATCCCCGAGCGCGACCAGTGAGCGGCGCCGTCAGATACGCCGCTCCCGAGCGGCGGCACGACAACCTGGACCGGATCAGGCGGATGTTCGCGTTGTTCGCGGCGGTCGGTTACGTGGGGTACTTGATCCTCCTGTTGCCGGCGATCCTCCAGCTCGCACCGCTGATGAGCTCCTGGTGGACGCCGGCGATGTGCGCGATCGTCTTCGTCCCCGGCCTGACGCTGGGAGTGACCGCTCTGATCGGCGTGCCGCGCTGGACGCGGGCGACGGCGGCCGTCGCCGCCCTCAGCTTCTTCGTCGCGGTCCTCACCTGGCCGATCGCCTGGGACGGCACCACCGTCCCGGCCGGCGACGGCGTATGGCTGGCGGCGTTTCCCGGGCTCGCCAGCATCGCCGCGGTGCTGGCGTGGCCGGCCTGGGCGGCCTTTGCGCACATGGTGTTCGGCTGCGTCTGCGTGCAGCTCATCAACTTCGTGATCCGCGGCGAAGTGGATCCGGGACAGCTCGCTCCCGAGATCGCCTTCGCAATCATGTTCTGCAGCTTATTCGTCGGTGCGGCCGTGATGGCGCTGCGCACCGGGAGGATTCTGGACGAGACCACCGATCGTGCCCATGCGGCGGCCGCGACCGCCGCAGCCGAGCGGGCCCGCGACACCGAACGCGAACGCTTCGACGCGCTGATTCACGACAGCGTGATGTCCACCCTGCTGACCGCCTCCCGGGGCGGGGCGCAGGAGCACGTGCCGCGGCTGGCGGCCGCCACCCTCGCCGAACTCGACGAGATCCGTTCGGGACTGCCCACCGACCGTCCGTTCGGCCTCGAGGCCGCCGTGGTGCACCTGCGTGCGACCACTACCGAGGCAGACCCGAGGGCGGAGTTCGCCGTCGACGCACCCGCTGCCGATTCTGATGCCGCACAGGCGGAGCTGCCGAGCGAGGCGGTGCGTGCGGTGAGCGCGGCACTGGCCGAAGCCCTGCGCAACAGTCGCCGACACGCCGGGGCCGATGCGCGGTGCACCGTGCGTGGCCGAGTGGACGCCGATTCGATCAGGATCGCGGCGACCGACGACGGCGTCGGTTTCGACCCGGATGCGGTATCGGCCCATCGACTCGGCATCGCGGTGAGCATCCGGGCCCGGATGGACCGGGTCCCGGGAGGTTCGACCGCCATCGAGTCGGCGCCCGGCGCCGGAACCACCGTCCGACTGGGATGGACACGCTGATGGGACAACTTCCGGTCAGCGGCGATATCGGTGACCTGATGGGTCTGCGGACCGTCGCCGCGAAGGCGCTCGTGGTGGTCTTCATCGGAACGTTTGCGCTGGTAGGCATGATGACGCGCCCCGCAGGGAGCGGGGTGGCGGGGTGGCTGGCGGAGATCGGCGCGTGGTTGGTGACGAGTGCTGCGGCAGTCGCACTGATCCAGGTGCCGGGTGATCCGTTACGGCGGTCGGTGACGGCAGCGGTCGCCGCCGCCGGCCCGGTGGCCACGGTGTCCGTGCTGCTGGTGGTCGACGATTCGGGTGTGCGCGTCCTGACCTTCTGGCCTTTGTCAGCGACGACGGCGCTGTGCACCTACCTCTGTGTACGCGGCCGCACAGGCGTCGCGTGGGTCTCGATGCTGGCGGCGATCGGCGCGACCGCACTGTGGGCCGTCCGCATCGGCGAAGGCGCCGGGTACGGGATCTCGATCTCGTTGATCAACCTGGCGCCGCTTGTGATGTCGTCATTCTTCGCCGTCACGATCCGGCCGGCGGCGCGCGAGATCTTTCTGATGCAGGGGGCCGGCACCGAGGCCGCGGCTACGGAGGCCGCGCGGCGCGCGGTCCTCGACGAACGCGACCGGCAACTCGGCCGACTCGACGACCAAGCGCGCCCCTTGCTCGCGCGGCTCGTCGACGCGGCGCCGCTCTCGGCCGACGAACGCGATGAGTGCAGCCTGGTCGAGGCGCGGTTGCGTGATTCGCTGCGGGCGCCGACATTCGATGTCCGCAGTGTCGCCGACGCGGCGCGGCAGGCACGACGTCGAGGGGTGGAGGTGATCCTGCTCGACGATCACGGGCTCGTCGGTGCCGACGATGACGTCCGCGAGCGGGTGATCGGCGGTGCCGTCACCGCGCTCGCCGCGGCTCGTGCGGGGACCGTCACGATTCGCATCCTGCCGCCGCGGCGTCGCGTCGTGGCGACTGTTCTGCAGGTCGCCGGCGACGTCGTCGTCCGCGAGGAGTACGACGGCGAGGGTCGCCTGGTCGGCAGCGACTGACCTGTAGAGATCAGGCCCCTGACCTCTGTCGTCCCATAGGAGGACAGAGGAATTGGGGTCTTTCTCGCGCGCCGATCTCGCCATACCGTCCGAAGGAAGACATGACGGCGGGACATCGGCGGGGAGGCGAGGAGAATGACGGGCTCCGGGGCAGTGGCAGAGCAGTCGGCGATAGGCCAGTCGGTCGGGGTGTGGAGTGAGAATCCGTGGCAGCGGGAAGTGCTCGCGGTGTGGATGAATCGGTTCGGGTATCCGGTGGTCGCTGTCGACATAGCCGGACTCCTGGCGGGGGCGCCGCGCGTCGTGGTGGTCGGAGCCGGCGATCGTCTCGCGCTTCGTCGGTTCGGCCGCTCAATGGCCGGACGCGTCATCGTCGTCGGCGGTACGGTCGAGGAGGCCGATATCTGCTCCGGCGTTCACCATGTGACCGAAGGCCCAGACATCGAGCACCGTCTTACCCTCCTGCTGACCAGGACGCTGGGTCCGACGTCCGGCCGGACTCCGATGTCGGCGCGGGAACGGGAGATCCTGACCACGTATGTGATGGGTGCGACCGTCGAGGAGACCGCGACCCGGCATTTCGTTGCCGCCAGTACCGTCCGGACTCACTACCGGCGTGTCTCGGCCAGGTACGACGACGCCGGGCTGCCGGTGGCGAACAAGACCCACCTGTTATTGCGCATGGTCGCCGACGGCTGGATTCAGCTCGACGGCGTGCTTCCCGAATCGGAGCCGACGACGTCCGCGATCGAGGTGGCGTGAGGGGCGGGCCTCGGCTTGGAGTGAAGAGCCGACGGGCTCGATGACCGCCGGCGGCGTCAGGCACCGGCGAGACTAGCGGCGCCTCACTCCTCCACCACCGGCGCCGCCGGACTCCGTTCGACCGACCCCGGGCGCAGTGCGCTCGCGGCGAGCGGGAACAGGAGCACCGACAGCACGCCGGCGCCGACGAGGACCGCTGCCTGCGTGCCGGTCAAGACGTCTTGGCGGACACCGATGTCGGTGGCGACCGCGATGATCGGAAGGCCGGTGGCGCCGTAGAGCCCGGTGGCGATTCGCTCGCGGCGGCCGGCGCCCTCGGGTGCGGCGAGCATCGAGGGCAGCCCGCGGACCAGGAGCAGAGCCACCAGGACGACGGGGATCCAGGCGAAGGCGAGCGGATGATCGAGCAGCGACTGCAGATCGAACTTCACACCCGTGTAGACGAAGAAGATCGGGACGAGGAAGCCGAACGCGACGGCGTCGATCTTGGCCTCCACCGACCGCTGCGTCTGTTCGTCGGCATCTCGGATGAGGAGCTTCCAGACGATCCCCGCGGTGAATGCGCCCAGCAGCATGTCGATGCCGAGCTGGACGGTCAGGAAGATCATCACGGCCAGAATGGCCAGCACGGTGCGGACGGCGAACTGCGCCGACGTGTGCAGGGTCGATTCGACGAAGGCGTGCAGGCGGCGATGAGAGGTGCGGCGCGCCCGGATCACGGCGGCCGCCGCGATGACGCCGAAGACCAAGAGCACCACGCTCGCCGTACCGAACGAGCGGCCGCCGAGGAATAGCGAGATGGCGATGATCGGCCCGAACTCGCCCGCGGCGCCGATCGCTCCGACGGCGACGCCGAACGGTGTGGCGAGGTCACCGGAGTCGCGGAGGATCGGCAGCAAGGTTCCCAGAGCCGTCGACGCCAGACTGATCCCGATGATCACCGCGCCCAATCCGGGTGAGACAGCGAAGCCCGCCGCGATCCCGACCGCGATGCTGATCAGCCAGCCGAGCCAGGCGCGCCGAGCCGTGCGTCCGCGAACCGCCGACCGGGTGATCTCGGTTCCTGCGATGAAGAACAGCAGGTTGACACCGAAGTCGGAGAGCCGGCCGAACAGTTCCGATTCACCGACCCAGCCCAGCAGCGCGGGGCCGGCCACGATGCCGAGGCCGAGTTCGAAGACGACCACCGGAATCGCCGCCCATCGAGAGACCGATCTCGCCAGCAGCGGCGCTGCGAAGACCAGGAGGGGAACGACGAGCACGGTGGTCGCGGTGGGGCTCACCGGCTGATTCTAGAACGCGGTGACACGCGCCGGAGACGGTGCGGCGTCTGCGGTGGTCTCAGATGTGGACACCTTCGGTGTGGTTCCGTCGGCGGTACACGATGCTGGTCGCCAGGGAGGCGAGGATCAGCACCAGGCCGATGAGACCGGTCACCGTCTCGGGGACCTCGGTGCCGAGTGAGTACAGCAGAAGCAGCGCCAGCGCGCCGATCGCCCAGTGGGCGCCGTGTTCGAGGAAGACGTACTCAGTCAGGGTTCCCCGGTGAACGAGGTAGATCGTCAGCGACCGCACGAACATCGCGCCGATGAGGCCCAGACCCAGAGCGATGATGATCGGGTCCGCCGTGATGGCGAAGGCCCCGATCACGCCGTCGAACGAGAACGACGCGTCCAGCACCTCCAGATAGAGGAACAGGAAGAAGCCCGCGCGCCCCGTCGCCTTGGCGAGTGCGGTCGGGCCGTCCCCCGACTCGGTCTCGATGTGGAAGAGACGGCCGAGCCCGTTGACCACGATGTAGGTGATCACGCCGAGGACGCCGGCAACCATCACCGTCGACGTATCGTGATCCGGCGCGACGAGCGTGGCCGCCAGCACCAAGATCGTCAACGCCACCACCACCGGTGCCTCGCGGAGCCGGCCGATGCGCAGCAGGGGCCGCTCGATCCACGACAGCCAGGTGAGCTCCTTGTCCTCGAACAGGAACCCGAGGAACAGCATGAGGAGGAACATCCCGCCGAACGAGGCGATCTGCGGGTGCGCCGCGGTCACGATGCTCTCGTAGGTCGGCGAGCCGTCCGTCGGCGGGTTGAGCGCGAGGTGAAGCGCGTCGACCGGGTCGAGGCCCGCGGTGAGCCAGACGATCCCCAGCGGGAAGGCCAGGCGCATGCCGAACACGGCGATGATGACACCGATCGTGAGGAACATCCGCTGCCAGAAGTCGCTCATCCGCTGCAGGACCGTGGCATTGATGACGGCGTTGTCGAAGGAGAGCGAGACCTCCAGCACACCCAGGACCAGGGTGAGCAGTACGGCCGTCGAACCGCCGTACAGGAACGCGGCGACCAGCGCCGCGATCGAGACGACGAACGACATCCCGAAGATGCGAAGCGTCACGCGGGGATCCCAACCTTCATGACAGGCAACGGTACCCGGGCGAGGCGTCGCTGGCGCTTCCCGGAGGCGAGCCGGCCAGGCCGTGGGGAAACGGGAACTGACTGACAGTTCGAGTCAGGAGGCACTCATGAAACTTGCGGCACTCAGTCCAGCAATCGGGCTCGGACACGCGATGGCATGCCTGGTAAGAAATTAATTGCTTTGGCCGACGCAATCTTCCGAGCTTTCAAAATATGCTTGTCTGACACCGAAGAAGGAGAATTGAGAATGGCTCAGTGCAACTGCAGTTGTGCATACTGCAAAGAGGCTAATGTGAACGACCGGAGCGTGCATCAGTGCAAGAACTTGCCGCGCTGTTCGGTTGCGTCCAAGAGCTGACGACCATGGCAGAGACTGGATCATCGTCGCGGTCAGGCGATTTCACGGAACCGCACAGATGCCGGAGTTGCAGCCGAGCTTTCTGGGGTAAGCGGTCGTGGAACCGGGTCACGGTGAACTGTCCGCACTGCGGCGCGGGGAACTGACGAATCGGAAGAATGGGCGGGTGTCGACCGAATGGTCGACACCCGCCCATTTTGCCTGGCAGTTGGATTGAACGTCTGACCCCAGAAATGGGACACGCGGTTCGGTCCACCAGAAACGGTTACTCGCAATGGACGACTGACACGGTCTGGGATGGCCGAATACCATCGACCGCGTATCTGATTTACCGGATTCTCCATGCGAACCGGAAGTCGTATCTCGAATTTGAGGAGAATTTCCTGATGGCAGTCAGTGTTGACTTCTATGCCGTGCTCGAGATCGCGCGCGATGCCGACGATGACACCATCAATGCGGCTTTGAAATCGAAACTGCGGTTGTGGCGCAAAGCGACGAACTCTCCGGACCTCAGTACTCGGCAGGAGGCGGAGACGTGGATGGCGCGGCTTCGTGAGGCCAGCGACACGCTGCTCGATCCGCAGCGCCGCGCGGCCTATGACCGCGAACTGCAGACCGCCGGCGTCGCGCAGCCGCAGACGCAGCAGGCGGCGGGCGAGGGCACGGACTGGGTGGCTCGGGCGCGGGAGGAGCTCGGCCGAGGCGATTACCACTCTGCGGCGTACTCGGCTCGCGAGGCCACTCACTCGATCGGCAACAGCGCGGAGTCGTGGGGTCTCCGCTCTCGCGCCAATGCCGGTCTGGGAAACCTTCAGGACGCTCTGTACGAGGCACGCCAGGCGACCACCATCGAGGCCAACAACCCGGAGTACCACTTCCAGCTGGGCATGATCTTCGAGAAGTTGGCGCAGTTCCAGGATGCGATCAACGCATACCAAGTGTCGATGCAGCTGGATCCTTCCGCGCCGCAGTACATGGTGGCGGTCGCCAACGTCATGTCCGACAACGGGCAGCTCGACGATGCGCTCGACTTCATCCGGCAGCACCTGCAGCGCTTCCAGGGCGCGCAGATCGTCTTCGACTACTACGCAACCCTCCTCGCACTCAAGGCGGAGAGCATCCCGCGATACAACGGGCGCGGTCAGTACATGATCACGTCGAAGTCCGAGATCGAGCAGATGCGACCGTTGATCGCCGAGGCGATGGCGCACAACCGAGATCCGGAGATGGCGAAGGAACTGGACAAGATCAGCCGCTTCCTCGATACCAGCGAGGAGCAGGTCTTCAGCGTCCCCGGCGACGGATGGGGTCAGAAGGCGCTGATCCTCGCCTCCCCGATCCTGTGCATCGTCATCGGCGCGATCATCGGCCTCACGGTGATCGGTGTGCTCCTCGCTGTCGCGGCCGGTGCGGGCATCTACTTCACCTGCTGGGTGCCGCGATACAAGGCCAACGACCGTGACGACCTGCGCAAGGGCTACCTGCAGGGATACATCGGCTGACCTGGCCGGCTGGGTACCGACTGCGACGAAAGGTTCATGGACATGGGTAGAGCCGTTGGAATCGACCTCGGGACGACGTACTCCGCGGTGGCAGCCATCGAGGCTGGGGCGCCGGAGGTGATCCGGAACGACGACGGCGACTACACGACGCCGTCGGTGCTGTACTTCGACGGCGAGGAGGTCTCCCTCGGCGTCTGCGCTGAGAACATGCGGGCGAAGGCGGAAGGCGATGTGGCGTCGCTCATAAAGCGCCAGATGGGCAACACCGACTTCGTCTTCGTTCCGGACAGCAACGACAACGAGTACCGCGCGGAGGACCTGTCCGCTCTGATCCTCACCAAGTTGGTCGCCAGCGCCGAGAACGTCCTGGGCGAGGAGATCACCGACGTGGTCATCACGGTGCCCGCGTACTTCGAGGACGAACACCGCAACGCGACGCGGACGGCCGCGGAGATCGCCGGCCTCACCGTGCTGCAGTTGATCAACGAGCCGACCGCAGCGGCTCTGAGCTTCGGAGTCGGTTCGGGATTCTCCGGAACCCTCCTCGTCTACGACCTCGGCGGCGGCACTTTCGACGTCACGGTGCTGCGCTGCCAGAACAATGACTTCACCGTCCTGGCCTCGCTCGGCGACCGCAACCTCGGTGGTTTCGACTTCAACAACGCCCTGTTCGGTGTGGTGAACGAGAAGTTCAAGGAGCAGACCGGTCAGCCGATTCCCACCAACCAGTATCTGCAGGTCATGGATGCCGTCGAAGACACCAAGCGCCGGTTGTCGCAGGCGGAGAAGGCGACCGTCTTCATCTCGACCCTGGGTCAGAACGTGAAAGTTCAGGTGACACGGCAGGAGTTCGAGTCGGCGGCGTCGTTCCTGCTCAAGACGACGGAGTTCCTGGTCGACGAATCGGTCGAGACGGCGGGGGTCTCGTACTCGGCGATCGACAAGGTCCTTCTGGTCGGCGGATCCACTCGTATGCCGATGGTCCAGAATCTGGTGGAACGGTTGACCGGTCAGACTCCGGACAAGTCGGTCCACCCGGATCAGGCGGTGGCGCTCGGTGCGGCGATCGTCGCCGACAAGGTGTCGGCGGACAGGGCCGGAGCGGCGCCGGACATGCCGGCCGGTGGCAGCATCGACTTCTCAGATGTCATCTCGCAAGGTGTCGGGGTGCTGGCGCTCAACGCCGCCTCACAGCTTGCCTACACCCAGTTGATCCCGCCGCAGACGTCCATTCCGGCTCAGGCGGAGCATGATTTCGGCCTACCCGTCGAGAATCAGCAGGAGATCAGGCTGCAGATCGTGTCGCATGACGTCGACGGGGTGCTTGAAGCGCAGGTCAAGAGTCTCGGTGAGAGCATGCTGAAGGTTCCGCCGGGCCGTGCAGCGGGCAGTGGCGTGCGGGTGATCTTCTCGGCGGACATCGACGGGATCATTCACGTCCAGGTCATCGATCTGACCGAAGGGATCAACCTCGGCGAGATGGAAGTGAAGCGTCCCGGCGAGATGGATCCCAAGCGGATGGCGCAAGCGCGCGAGCTGGTCGCGTCCGCGCAGTTCACATGATCGGAGAACCGGTGGATCAGACGCTCGCCGATGTCTCGAAGCGGCTCGACGACCTCACGGAGCTCTTCCGGAGACGGCTCCTCAACGACAACCGTGGCCAGGAGTTGCTCGGGGAGCTGCGGGCCAAGTCGGCGCTCGACGAGACCCTGCTGGTAGGGCGAGTGCTCCGGCCCGTCGCCACCCGGCTGATGAATGTCATCGACCGTGTCGACAACTGGGACGGTGAGGCGGACCCGCTCGCAGAGTCCGTTCGAGACGAGGTGATCCAGATCCTGGAGGACTTCGGGGTCGAGCAGATCGGCGTCGACGGAGATGTCGACCCGCGGAGGCATCGCATCGAGTCGGTCGTTGTCGCCGACGCCCCCGAAGGCGCTATCACCGGACGCACCGTCCGCGGTTTCGAACTGGACGGTCGCGTGCTGCGCCCGGCGGGCGTGGTCGTGGCTGCGGGACCGAGGGCTCCTGGACAGAACGGCGCGGCGGATGACTAGTGGCGGTACCGGCCGTGACGATCAGCAGGACGCTCGTCGCCGCCTCACCGACGCGATGGCCGCGACGATGGCCGAGGCCGGCGGCCTCACAGCCGAAGCCGGCAGGCTCCTCGGGGAGATCGACATCGCGCTGTCGATCACGCGGACAACGCTCGACGACGAGCTGGCGGCGCAGCGGCGTCGACTCCGGCGCGAGAAGGAAGAGGCGGAGGCGCAGCTGCAGGCTGATGCCGTGCGGCGGACGCGGGCTGTTGGGGCGGCGCTGCGGGCCGCAGCCGAGGAACTCGCGCCCGGTGCGGCCGGTGCCGGATGGGCTGCGCGGGCGCTGAGCGTGCCGCAGCCGGCGCGGGCGGTACCGTCGGCGGTCCGGGTCGGCACCCTCCCGGGTGGTGCGCCGGCGCTTCTTCCATTGATCGGCGTCTCCGGGTGGGTCGTCGGTGGCAGCGGTGCCGAGCAGTTGATCGCGGACACCGTGCTCAGACTGGCGCTGTCGGCGCCGCCGGAGTCCCTGCGGGTCTCGGTGTTCGATCCCATGCTCCGTGGGATCCTCGGCTTCACGTCGTTGTTCCGCGACACCGATCCGATCGGGTACCCGCCCGCGATCCAGACCGAGGACGGGTTGCGGAAGCTGTTGTCCGGGCTCATCGACAGAATCGGCCGGGCCGCGGAGTCGATGAGTACGGCGGGTGCGGCCGATCATCGGGACCTGCCGCTGTCGCAGGCGGGGCGTCTCGAACTCGCGGTCCTGCTCGACGCACCGAGCGGAGTCACCGAGACCGCCGCTGACGATCTCAATAGGATCGTCGAATCGGCGGCCGGGCGCGGGGTGTTTCTGCTGATCGCGAGCCCGGGGTACGTCGATGGCCCGATCCGCGTGAGTGATCGGGCACAGGTCGACGTCGACCGCGGGCTGGTCCGGGTCGACGCGGCCGGCGAGATCCGGTCGGATTCGTTCGCGGCGGTGCCCGGATTGACGGTTCGGGCTGATCCGTCGCCCACCCCAGCGGCGCGGAACAACTTGATCCACGCGAGGGCCGAAGCGATCGAGGCCGCGGCGCAGGGGACGATGACCTTGGAGGCGGTCCTCGCCGAGATCGATGCCGGATGGTCCGATCGCGGCGACGACGGGCTATCGGGCATCTTCGCGAGAATGCCCGGCGGACTCGGCGGCCTGGAACTCCGGAGTGCGAATCCGCCCGCGCCGAACGCGCTCATCGGCGGCGCCGTCGGCACGGGAAAGTCGAACCTGCTGCTCTGCTTGATCTACGGTCTCGCGAGCCGGTACTCGCCGCGGGAGGTTCGTTTTCACCTGTTGGATTTCAAAGAGGGCGTCGAGTTCGCGCGGCTCGCACCGATCGGCGACGAGACCTGGTTGCCGCACGTCGACTCCCTCGGCCTGGAGAGCGATCGAGCGTACGGAGTGGCAGTTTTGGAGCATCTCGCCTCCGAGTTCGACCGCAGGGCGGACGCTTTCAAGTCCGCGGGCGCGTCTTCGCTCGCGGACTATCGGGCGCTGACAGGTCGGGACATGCCGCGGCTGGTGTTGGTGGCCGACGAGTTTCAGGTGCTCTTCGAACCGGACGATGATGTCGCGCAACGAGCGGTGCAGCTGATCGAACACCTCGCTCGGAAGGGCCGCGCCTACGGGGTCCACCTGGTGCTCGCATCGCAGACGTTGTCTGGTATCCAAGCGCTCGCGCTCAAGCGTGACGCCATCTTCGGTCAGTTCCACAACCGGATCTCGCTGCGGAACACCGAACACGAGTCGGAGACGATCCTCGGTGCGGGGAACCTCGCCGCGGGAGATCTGCACGGGCGTGGTCAGGCGGTGTTCAACGATGATCTCGGACATCTGGCGGCCAATCGGATCGGTTCGGTGGTGTGGGCCGATCCCGCCTACCTGGACCGGCTGCAGACGGAACTGTTCAGCCGGGCGATGGCGGATGGCTTCACTCCCCGGCGTCCCAGCACCTTCGTGAGTTCCGCCTACGCCGAGTGGATCCCAGCTGACGATCGAGAGATCGCCACGGTCGGAGTCCCGATCAGCGTCGGTGGAACCGCGCAGGGATTCTCGCTGAAGCGCGGCCGACTCGGCAACGTCGCGCTGATCGGCGACGACCTCGACCGCACCAGGGCGGTGCTGTCGTCGATCCACGCATCCATTCGCGCGTCCGATCTCGCCTCCGCGCAGTGGACCGTCATCGACAGCTCGGGCGTTGGGCTCGATGACGTCGGTCCGTGGGCGAACGAAGCGGGAATCCAGCGGATCTCAGCGGAAGAGGCGGATAGCTTCCTGCGTACCCTGACAGCGCGGACGGCGGTGCCGAGCAGCCGCATCGAGCGGGTGATCATCCTCGACGACCCCGACGACATCGCGTCGCTGGTCGATTCAGACGAATACCCGCGTCCGATCGAGGCGGTGGAGCGCTTCATCAAGCGATCGATTGCCTGCGGCATGCTCTTCGTGATCAGGTTCCGCTCGATGAGCTCATACGACGCGAGGACGGCGGGCGAACTTCGCGACGGCTTCCGGACGATCGTCCTGACCGAACCCGGATCGCAGACCGACCTGCTGGCGCCGGGCACCGGGCGCATGGACTTCAGCGGACCGCGCGTCGTCGTCGTCGACAGGAGCAGCGGTCGGCAGGATCTGTTGGTTCCGTTCGATCCGGCTGCGTTGCCGCAGAACGGTATCGAGAAGACGGAGGTGAGCATCCCGATATGACGGGCACGGCATGGGACCGGTATCTGGGGGCGGTGAACGATCTCGCGGCGATCGACGGAGAGCTGATCGACGAGCGGCGGAGGTCGGATCACCTCTTCCAGGAACGGGAACGGAACGTGGCGGTCGAGGCTGCAGACCGCGAACAGTGCCTTGCCGGGCTCGACGGGCGCCGCGACGCACTGTCCGAGCAGCTGGATGCGGCGGCGCGGACGATCGGGCTCGATCGGGTGCCGGCCGCGGCCGTTCCACAGCAGGCCAGACACGCGCACGTGGTGCTGGCCGACCTCGAACTCGTCGTCGGCCGCCTCCAGAAGCACGCGTCGGTCGTGGAGGGGTACGAGCGCGCGAAGAAGCGAATCGCGCGAGACGAGACCGACCGGGCGGCGCGACGTGAAGAACTCACGGCGAAACAGGCCGAGCGCGAGCGAAAGCTCGCCGAGGCACGGGAACGTGCGGTCGACGAGCGCAGACGGCACGAGCCGACCCGCGTGGCGAAGCCGGTGGCCACCGATCCGCTGCCCGCACCGCCGGCACCGAGCCGTACGGGTGCGATCGTGGCGGGCGCGGTCGGGACGCTCATCGTTCTCATCATCGTGCTGGTCCTGATCCTTTAGAGACGATGGAGGCTTCATGAGTGAAGTACAGGCTGAACGACAGGCGGTCATGCAGGCGGTTTCGACGTTGCAGCAGTTAGAACGGCTGATTCGCAGCCAGCACGGGGAAGTCCGGAACCTGTCGAGCGAGGTCCGCAGGGTCGCCGGTTCGACCTCGACCAAGGCCGACGACCGGATGGTCAATGCTCTGCAGGCCAGTTCGGTGAGCCTGGATGCATTGCAGCAGCGCATCGCCGCTGCGATGCGGCAGGCCGAAGACATCGCCAGGAGGCTCTGATGTCGAAACACGAGGAACTCACCCGCCAGGTGAAACAGCTGGCACGGAAGTCGGAGGACGCGAATCGGCAGGCCGCCGGTCTGAAGCAGTCCCTGAACCGCAACATCAGACAGGTTCATGCGGTCCTCGGCCGCGGCGGTTCTGGGCCGATCGGACAACTCTCGTACGCGCTCGATCAGGCGAACCAGGACATCGACAGGCTGTCAGTGAACCTGCACAACACCAAGAAGGCCGCCGAAGAGTTTGCGCGGCACCTCGAATCGCTGAACTGAGGGGCGAGATTCACGTCGCGAAGCCATCTCCGCACGCCGCGGATCCGGGATCCTGTCCGCTCCTTCACGATCGCCGCAGTCCAGACCGGACAAGTCCGCGCAGGTCGCACATAGACCCCAGAGGAAGGAATCGAACACCGTCACCGTAGTACCCGACGGCCCGGAAGACGACGAAGGCCCGGCACTCCGAGGGGGAGTGCCGGGCCTTCGATTCGTCAGTACCGACGTCCTACTCGGCGCCGATGATGAACGCCTCGAGCTGCGCGCGCGCCTTGTCGTCGGCGATCTGCTCGGGCGGGCTCTTCATCAGGTAGGCCGAGGCCGGGAGGATCGGGCCGCCGAGGCCGCGGTCCTTGGCGATCTTGGCGGCACGGACGGCGTCGATGATGATGCCTGCCGAGTTGGGGGAGTCCCAGACCTCGAGCTTGTACTCCAGGTTCAGCGGCACGTCGCCGAAGGCACGGCCCTCGAGACGGACGTAGGCCCACTTGCGGTCGTCGAGCCACTGGACGTAGTCCGACGGGCCGATGTGCACGTTCTTGTCGTAGACCTTGCCGGCGAGCGGGCCGTCGAGGATCGAGGTGACGGCCTGCGTCTTGCTGACCTTCTTCGACTCCAGACGCTCACGCTCGAGCATGTTCTTGAAGTCCATGTTGCCGCCGACGTTCAGCTGGTAGGTGCGGTCGAGCTCCACACCGCGATCCTCGAACAGCTTCGCCATGACGCGGTGGGTGATGGTCGCGCCGACCTGGCTCTTGATGTCGTCGCCGACGATCGGGACGCCCGCGGCGCGGAACTTCTCGGCCCACTCGGGGTCGGAGGCGATGAACACGGGCAGGGCGTTGACGAAGGCCACGCCGGCGTCGATGGCGCACTGAGCGTAGAACTTGTCGGCCTGCTCGGAACCGACCGGCAGGTAGCTGACCAGGACGTCGACGTCGTTGTCCTTGAGGGCCTTCACGATGTCGACGCCTTCGCCGTCGGCCTCGGTGATGGTCTCGCGGTAGTACTTGCCGAGACCGTCGAGGGTGTGGCCGCGCTGGACGGTCACGTTCAACGGCGGGACGTCGGCGATCTTGATGGTGTTGTTCTCGCTGTTGACGATCGCCTCGGAGAGGTCGAAGCCGACCTTCTTGGCGTCGACGTCGAAAGCGGCGACGAACTCGACGTCACGGACGTGGTAATCGCCGAACTTGACGTGCATCAGACCGGGGACGGTCGCGTTCTCATCGGCGTCGCGGTAGTACTGAACGCCCTGAACCAAGGATGAGGCGCAGTTACCCACGCCAACGATGGCCACGCGCACTTTGTTGGTTTCACCCATGGTCGGGATCTCCTTCTTGTTGCAGCGGTACGGCGGAATGCTGTGCCGCCGAGTTCTTTCCTACTTCGTCCTGCGTCGTCGTCTCCGACGACGAGGAACGAAAATCCGGGGTGCCGACAGACCCGGAGGCCTCGTCGGCGATCAATTTGTTGAGCCACTGGACCTCGCGCTCGGAGGTCTCCAGGCTGAGCTCGTGCATCTGGCGCGTGTAGTGATCGTTCGAGCGCGTCGCACGGCCGAGCAGATCGCGCAGACCCTCGCGGCGTTCCTCGACCTGCCTGCGGCGGCCCTCGAGGATGCGCATGCGAGCCACCGCGGGCGTCCTGCTGAAGAAGGCCAGGTGCACACCGAAGCCGTCGTCGGTGTAGTTCTGCGGGCCGGTGTCCGCGACCAACTCGGTGAAGCGCGACTCGCCCGCCGGAGTGAGCCGGTACACGCGGCGTGCCCGGCGGACCTTGGTTCCCGTGGAGGTCTCGGGCTCGTCTTCGGCGATCAGCCCGTCGGCCTGCATGCGGCGCAGGGTCGGATACAGCGAGCCGTACGAGAACGCGCGGAACGCGCCGAGCAGCCCGGTGAGCCGCTTGCGCAGTTCGTACCCGTGCATGGGCGATTCGAGCAGCAGGCCGAGAATCGCCATTTCGAGCATGACTCGGCCCCCTTTCGATGCGTTATCGCGCCTTGATGCAGCATCTAATGTATCGCATCGATATAACTCGCAGTGAAGTTGCGAGTACGGCAGCGGCTTGATCTGCATCACAGGGCAGTCGTGGCGGGCTCGCGTCTAGGCTTGGGAACGTGCACCGGCAGATCGTGGACTACGCACTCGCGCGACGCGAGTGCCTAGCGCGTGTGCGGACGGGCCGCACGGCTCTGTCCCAGGTGTGCGACGCCGACCCCTACCTCTTGCGGGCGGCCAAGTTCCACGGAAAGCCGACCGACGAGGTCTGTCCCGTGTGCCGGAAAGAGCAGGTCACGGTGGTGTCCTGGGTGTTCGGAGAGCACCTCGGACACATCCACGGCTCGGCTCGTTCGGCGGGCGAGATCGAGGCCCTCGACGGGAGCGCCGGCGCCTTCACGGTTCACGTCGTCGAAGTCTGCCGAACCTGCCGGTGGAACTATCTCGTGCAGTCGTACGTTGCCGGATTGCCCGAGGGCGCCGGTCGACGGCGTCGCCGGGTCGCCAAGTGATGTGACCGGAGTTGGCGCAGCCGCAGCCATACGTCACAGTTGAGAGTGTTAGTTTCGTCCGCGCAACAGCGCAGAGAAGTGGGTGAGCGATGACCAGCGGTAAAGGTGCTGCGACGTCGGAGAAATCGACGGCGGTGAAGGCCACGGCGTGGACGCTGGGCATTCTTGCCGGAGCAGTGCCGCTGGTCGCCGTCTTCCTGGTGGTGGCCTTCCTGTTCACCTACTTGACGGTGGACGTGCCGTCGCCGGGCGACATCAAGCAGAACCAGGTCGCCACCATCACCGACAGCAAGGGCGGGACGATCGCCAAGATCGTGCCACCCGAGGGCAACCGGACCGACGTCAAGTACGAGGACATCCCGCAGTCCATGGTCGACGCGGTGAAGGCCGCCGAGGACCGAGACTTCGACTCGAACGCGGGTTTCTCGACCTCCGGCTTCACCCGGGCCGTGCTGGGCAAGGCCTTCGGCAAGTCCGGTGCGGGCGGCGGCTCCACCATCACCCAGCAGTACGTGAAGAACGCGATCGTCGGTGACGAGGTCAGCTACAAGCGCAAGTTCAAAGAACTCGCGATCGCCACCAAGATGTCCCGCCAGTGGTCCAAGGAAGAGATCATGGCGGCGTATCTGAACACCATCTACTTCGGCCGCGGCGCCTACGGCGTCGACGCCGCCGCGCGCGCGTACTTCAACAAGCCGCTCAAGAAACTCACCCCGTCGGAGTCGGCGCTGCTCGCGGGCATCATCCGCGGTCCGTCGATCTACGATCCCGCGGTGAACCCGGATCTGGCGGTCAGCCGCTGGAACTACGTGCTCGACGGCATGGTCTCGATCGGCGCACTCAGCAAGTCTGACCGCGACGCGCAGAAGTTCCCGAAGGTCGCGAAGGTCAAGGACCAGACGGCCGAGGCCAACGAAGGACCCAACGGCCTGATCAAGCGGCAGGTGCTGGCCGAACTCGAGAAGCTCGGCATCACCGAGCAGCAGGTGCAGACCTCCGGTCTGAAGATCACCACCTCGATCGATCCGAAGGTGCAGAAGGCGCTGGTCTCCGCCGCGCGCAACAAGCTCGACGGCGAGCCGAAGAACCTGCGCACCGCGTCGGTGTCCATCGATCCCGCGACCGGCGGCATCCAGGGCTACTACGGCGGCGAGGACGGACAGGGCTGGGACTACGCCTCGGCCGGCCTGCAGACCGGTTCGATCTTCAAGGTCTTCGCGCTGGTCGCGGCCCTGGAGCAGGACATCCCGCTCTCGAAGTACTACAGCTCGGCGCCGTACGAGGCGCCCGGCGGCCTGGTGGTCCAGAACTCCGACGGCGAGAGCTGCGGCAGCTGCAACCTGGCCACCGCGCTGAAGATGTCGCTGAACACCGTCTACTACCGGCTCATGATGGACCTGAACGGTCAGGCCGACGCGGTCGCCGACACGGCGCACCGGCTCGGCATCGCCGAGAGCTTCGGCGACATCCAGCACACCCTGCAGGAGAAGAACGGCCACAGTGAAGGCGGCGTGGTCCTGGGCCAGTACCCGTCCCGCGTGCTCGACATGGCCTCGGCCTACGCGACGCTCGCCGCGTCGGGCATCCACCGCGACCCGTTCTTCGTCCAGAAGGTCGAGACCTCGACCGGCGACGTGCTCTTCGAACGCCAGAAGGACAAGGGCAAGCGCGTGGTCTCGGAGGCCGTCGCGGACAACGTGACCTCGGCGATGATGCCGATCGCGGCCTACTCCAACGGCAACTCGCTGTACGACTCGACCTACGGGCCGCGGCCGTCGGCGGCCAAGACCGGTACCGCCCAGCTCGGCGACACGGGATACAACAAGGACGCGTGGATGGCCGGCTACACGCCGCAGCTGTCGACGGCCACCTGGGTCGGCACGGACAAGGGCGCGCCGCTGCGCAACTACTCCGGATCGTCGATCTACGGCAGCGGACTGCCCGCTCAGATCTGGAAGGCCTCGATGGACGCCGCCCTGGAGGGCGAGCCGATCGAGCAGTTCCCGACCCCCGAGGCGGTCGGCGGACAGGCGGGCGTCCCGTATGAGCCGCCGCCCACCACCTACACCCCGACCGAGACTCAGACCACCCGCGAGCGTCCTCGACTTCCGCGTCTGCCCGGGCAGAACGAGAACGGCGACGTGGTGATCGCTCCGGGCGTCACGATCCCGATCGGCGGCGGTGACGATGAGTCGCCCACCCAGGAGCCGGGCACCGGCGGTGACGACGGAACCGGAACAGGTCCGGGCAACGGAACCGGCAACGGCAACGGGACCGCGAACAACAATCGCGGCCGCAATCCGACCGATCAGCAACTCGCTCCAGCAGCACCGGTGCCCGCGACGTAGTGACGCAGCAGCCGACGTGGGACTCGCCGGAACCGCTCGCAGATGATCTGCGGGTGGAGACCGAGCGTGTGGTGCCGTCGTGGTCGAGCCCCCAGTTGGCGGCGGCCAGCGACTCGATCGGCGGGCCTGTCGGACTGCACGCCGCCGTCGGTCGCAGTCGGACCTGGACGCCGGTGCGGGTGGTCCTCCTGCTCGCCCTGGTGGGGCTGTCGATCAGCTGGTTCGGCAAAGCCGGCTGCATCCAGCAGGCGCCCGTCCAGGACGCACCCGGTCAGGTGCGTCTGAACTGGGACAACCAGCGGCAGTTCGTCGGCCTGTGCTACTCCGATCTGGTCGCGTCGTACGAGCAGGACAAGCTGACTCCCGCCGACCTGGCCAAGGGCGCCTTCCCGTACCGCACCCACTGGACGCAGAGCGACGGCGACGGCGCCCAGACCAAGGCTTATCTCGCCGAGCCGGCGCTGACTGGGCTGTTCATGTACGTCAGCGCCCAGGCCGCGCGGGGCTGGGGCCTGTTGGCCGACACCCTGGGGCTGCCGAAGACGCTCGACGTGGTGAACTACTTCAACATCAGCGCTGTGCTGCTGTCGCTGTTCTGGCTGCTCGCGGTGTGGGCCACGATGATGACCGACCGCCGCCGACTGTGGCTCGGCGCGCTGATGGCGCTCTCGCCCCTGCTGTTCTTCCACGCCTTCACCTCGACCGACGTCATCGCCATCGCGATGGTCGCCGTGGCGATGCTGTGCTGGACGCGCGGCCGCCCCGGCTGTACGGGTGTCTTCGCCGGCCTCGGCGCGGCCGCGGCGGTGTATCCGCTTCTGCTTCTGCCCGCGATCGCGGTCCTGTGCGTCCGGCAGCGAGAGCTCCGCAGGCTGGCGGTCGTCGTCGGAGCGGCGGCGGCGAGTTGGCTGGCGATCAATCTGCCGCTGATGATCCTGTACCCGACGGGATGGAGCCAGGCTTTCCGTGTCTGGCGCGACCGCGGCGTGGAACCGGACACCCTGTACCGCCTGATATCGATGGCGACCGGATGGAACCCGTCGACGGCCCTGCTCAACGGCATCGTCCTGCTGCTGCTGATCGCCGTGGTCGCCGCCGTCGCATACATCGGGCTGCGCGCGAGCGGCGAACCGACCCTGGCGCAGCTGATGTTCCTGCTGGTGGCCGGCTTCCTGCTGTTCGGAAAGGAATGGACACCGCAGTCGTCGCTGTGGCTGGTCCCGCTCGCCGTGCTGGCGGTCCCGTACCCGAGCGCGGTGCTGGCGTGGATGACCTTCGACGCGCTCGTCTGGATTCCGCGGATGGGCCTGTTCCTGGACCCGAGCCGCAAATGGCTTCCGCCGGACGTCTTCTACGCCGTCAACACGCTTCGCGGTGCGGTTCTGGTCGGCTTGTGCGCGGTGGTCGTGTGGCAGCTGCTCCGCGTCGACGACGACGAACCCTCATCGTCCCGGCTGATGCGTTCGCCGGTCGCAGGCGAAGCCGCGACCGGGTCACCGAGCGTCTGATCGAGCTCCGAGCCGCGCCGCGAGCAGATCCCGCGAGGCCGGCCAGTCGTCGTCGACGATCGCGAACTGGGCGGTGGTCCGCCATCCGCCGCAGAATCGGCGGTGCTTTCCCAGCTCGCCCTCCGGAACCGCGCCGAGTCTGGTGATCGCGGCGCGCGAACGGGCGTTCTCGGCGTGGGTGTGCCACACGATCCGCACCGCGTCGCACACGGTGAACGCGTACTCGCAGAGCAGGAGTTTGGCCGCCGGATTGACCGCGGTTCCCATCGCCGCGGGGCCGTAATAGGTGTAGCCGATCGCGAGGGACCGGTTCGCGGAGTCGACGTCGTAGAAGCTCGTGGTGCCGACGAGCCGTCCCTGCGCGTCGAGGACGGCGAACGGTATGCGCCGCGGATCCGAGAGCGCCGCGGTGATCCAGGCCGCGGCAGCTGCCGTGTCGCGCGGCAGGTCGCCGGTCCATTTGTACAGTTCGGGATCGCCGGCAACCCTGCCGAGCGCTTCGGCGTCCGCGGGCACGAGCGGTCGAAGGGTCACGTGCCGGTTGGCCAGCGTCGGCGCGCCGAGCCAGCTGCGGGCGCCGGCCGCATCGGCGACGGCGAGTCGGGTGAGCGGTCCCTTCGGCGGCACACCGCCGGTCAGATACGAGGCGAGCGGCTCGCGGGGCCGGGCTCTGACGAACACGAAGATGAGCGCCACGAGCAGGACGGCGTGGGTCCAGACGCCGAAGTTGACTCCGGCGAGGACCCAGGCGCGTGTGGTCGCCGAGTAGTTCATCAGGAGGTGGAAGATCGTCAGATCGAGGGCCGCGTCGGCCACCAGGTACAGCGCGATCAGCCACCAGCGGACCCGCTGCAGCACGAAGAACGGGAGGATCCAGAGGGTGTACTGCGGCGAGTGAACCTTGTGGAAGACCATGAATCCGGCGAGCATCGCGGCGCTGACGCCCAGCCACGGGAACACGCCGTCGCGCCGATAGACGCGCCACCCGAGCCAGCAGGCGAGGGCGAACGAGCCGATGATCAGCAGGGGTGACGCGACGTCGACGATGCTGTTGTAGGTCGAGGTCTCACCGCCGGTCAGGAAACGCAGCCCCCAGTACCAGATCGAGTTGGTGGAGAGATTCGCCTCGCGCTTGCTCTGGAAGTCGATTGCGGCCTTCCATCCCTCGTAGCCGGCGATCATGAACGGGACCTGCGTCACCGCGACCGTCACCACGGCCGACAGCGCCACATAGGCCGCACCGGCCCAGTCGAGCCCCCGCGGCCTGCGATCGGTCTTCTCTCCACGGGTGAGGACGTAGAGCATCAACGGCAGAACGAAGAGTCCGGGATAGATCTTCAGGGAGAACCCCACCCCGAGCGGGATCGCCGCCACGATCGCTGTGGTCCGCACCGACCAGCGTCGCAGGCCGGTCGCGGGATCCGCGGAGCCGCCCCAGGCCATGACGGCCACACCGGCTACCGCGGCGCAGACCACCGGGAGTTCCCAGTTGTGCAGGGCGTAGAGCATCAGCGGCGGGGTCGCGGCCCAGAGCAGCACCCACCAGCGCGTCATCAGCGCCAGGAGGATCGTCGTGATGAAGGCGAAGGGCAACAGAATGACGAGGCTGTGCCAGAGGAACTCGCGGTCGGTGTGGGCGCCGAGCGAACTGAACCACATGATCAGTCCCGACAGCACCGGGTACTCGACGACGCCGCCGAACAGTTCGCCGCTCGGCGTGATCCCGCCGTGGATGTACGGGAAGACGTGGTCGGCCAGGCCGCGGCCGTGCCACATCGTCATCAGATCCGAGTAGCAGGGGACGACGTCGTACGGGCTGCCGTAGAGCCATTCGCGTTTGGCGCCCGACGTCGGGGTGGTGCAGCGCACCTTCGTCGCATAAGAGGCCGCGGCCGACGCGGCGGTGAACAGCATCGCGGTCACGAGGATCACGGCGGTCTCACCGAAGTGAAGCCGCTTGGCGGCGAAGGCATTGCGGGCCGATGGCATGCGATGAGCCTAGTGCAGCCCGGTGACGTCCGCCGGTGCGGCCCGGCGGTGATTTCGCAGGTCAGTCCGCTCTCATGTATCTTTGACAGGTTGCCGACGCAGGCGACCCTCCTGCCACGGACCGTCCGTGGCCGAAAGCCCATAGGAGGTGATGTGGTCTTATGCGTCATTACGAACTGATGGTGATCCTCGATCCGAGCCTGGACGAGCGCACCGTCGCCCCATCCCTGGATACCTTCCTCAACGTTGTTCGCAACGAAGGCGGCAAGGTGGACGACGTCGAGATCTGGGGCAAGCGCCGCCTGGCCTACGAGATCGCGAAGCACAACGAGGGCATCTACGCCGTCGTTCAGCTGAACGCGACTCCGGCGACCGTGAGCGAGCTCGATCGTCAGCTGAAGCTGAACGAGTCGGTGCTCCGCACCAAGGTCCTGCGCAAGTAATCCACAGCCTGCGGAGCACGCTGACATTGTCGGTGCCCGCCTCTAGGGTGGTGTCAACCACTTCACAGGGCGCGCCAGTCAGCGTTCTTCGACACGATTAGGGGAGTCTCATGACGGACACGGTCATCACGGTCGTCGGAAATCTGACCGCCGATCCGGAACTGCGGTTCACCGCTTCCGGTGCGCCGGTCGCCAATTTCACGGTGGCCTCCACTCCGCGGACGTTCGACCGTCAGACGAACGAGTGGAAAGACGGCGAAGCGCTGTTCCTCCGCTGCAGCATCTGGCGCGACGCCGCCGAGAACGTGACCGAGTCCCTCACCAAGGGCACCCGAGTGATCGTGCAGGGCAAGCTCAAGCAGCGGTCGTACGAGACCCGTGAAGGGGAACGTCGCACCGTCGTCGAGCTCGAAGTGGATGAGATCGGTCCCTCGCTCCGTTACGCGACCGCCAAGGTCAACCGCACCCAGCGTGGTGGCGGCAACTACGGCGGTGGCGGCGGATACGGCGGCAATCAGGGTGGCGGAAACGCAGGCGGTGGCTTCGGCGCACCGCAGGGCGGACGCCCCCAGCAGGCCGCGAGCCAGCCGGCCGACGACCCGTGGGGCAGTGCGCCCGCAGCGGGCGGCGGCTTCGGTGGCGGGGACGACGAACCACCTTTCTGATTCCGGGCCGCCACCCGGAGACCATTGACTGGAGCAATACATGGCAAAGCAAAAGGGCCGCAAGCCCCGCGTGGAGAAGGTCACGAAGGCCAAGGCCTGCACCTTCTGCAAGGACAAGAAGACCGTCATCGACTACAAGGACACCGCGCTGCTGCGTCGTTTCCTCTCTGACCGCGGCAAGATCCGTTCGCGTCGCGTCACCGGCAACTGCGTGCAGCACCAGCGCGATGTCGCTGTGGCCGTGAAGAACTCGCGTGAGGTGGCGTTGCTGCCGTTCACGTCGACCGGACGCTGAGCGGGAAAGGACAGAAGACAATGAAGCTGATCCTGACCGCATCGGTTGAGAATCTGGGCGAGGCCGGCGACACCGTCGAGGTGCGTGACGGCTACGGCCGCAACTACCTGCTGCCTCGCGGACTGGCGATCGTCGCCACCCGCGGTGCGCTGAAGCAGGTCGAGGGCATCCGCCGCTCGCAGGAGGCTCGCGCGGTGCGCGACCTCGACCACGCCAACGAGATCAAGCAGGCTCTCGAGGGCCTCGACAACGTCTCGCTGACCGTCAAGACCCACGACTCGGGCAAGCTGTTCGGCTCCGTCTCGGCGTCGGACGTCGCGGGCGCCATCCGCGCTGCGGGCGGCCCCGTCGTCGACAAGCGCAGCCTGGAGCTGCCGAAGGGCCACATCAAGGCTCTGGGCGAGTACCCCGTCGTCGTCAAGCTGCACCCGAAGGTGGAGGCCAAGCTGAGCCTCGCCGTCGTCAGCTGACGTAGAGCATCGAAGGAGGCCGGTCACCCCACGGGGTGGCCGGCCTCTGACGTCGGTCCGGTGCGCCGCTCGCATCCGACACCGTCGTCACCGACGTGCGGGTTGCGGGTGACGTTTCGGGTTCGCGGAGTGCGCGGTATCGCCGGCGGGGTACAGGAACCGATGGCCGGCGCGGCTGAGGAGGAATCCGAGATTCCAGTTCCGGCATGCGACGACCCCGGCACGAGGCGCCGCGCAGGTGACGTTCGCGACCGTGATCCGGCTGCCTACCGGGAGCACGCGGGGCCGGTAGCCGCTCACCGGGCCCAGCTCGAACGACGTTCCCTTGCGCACCCAGTACGGACCCTGGCTCTCGCCGCTGACCGCCACGCCGATCGTCCCGGGCGGCGCGGTGGCGGGGCGTCCCCGGCAGGCCATCGCATTCGCCTGCGGACCGATCTGGCAGCGCCAGCCGCCCGCGGTGAAGTAGTGGCGTCCGTTGTCGACGTAGGCCACCGAGCGGTAGTCGTCGGCGTTCACCGAGCGGTACGGCGAGAAGTCGAAGTCCGACGCCCGCGGTGCCGCGTGTGCGATCGCGGGGACCGACGCGGCCAGCAGCGCGATCACGGCGACGACAGTCGCCCGGATGCTCGCTCGCGCAGGATGGGACACACGCACGTTTCCCATTTGAGCACGACAGCCCGTCCGGCGCGCGGAATCGGGCGGATCGCACCGGGTGCGCGACCGCGGATTCGGGTGCACGGTGGATCACCTGAAGTGCTGCTGGACGGTGTTTCGGCGTGGCGCAAGCCGACACGCCGGTGATTCCGCAGCCGGGTTCTGTGGATTTCGTCAACAAGCTCTGACCTGGGGTTACGACGTGAATTCCACGACATTTCCCCACCTGCTCCACAGGGTTGTGCACATGTCTTCCTGCAACGTCCACAGTTGTCCACACGGGCTCCACAGCCCTGTCCACAGGGGGTGGTTGGCAGCATCGCGCCCCTGGCCCTAACCTTTCTGAAGTGTTCGGTTTCCCTTGCGGAAATCACCGGTTGTCGTTGCTGTACCAGGGGGTGTGTGAGTGGCTATTGAGGCCGACCTCGGGCGCGAGCCCGATCTCCCGCCAGAACCTCCGACGGAGGAGTTCGGACGACAGCCACCGCAGGATCAGCAGGCCGAGCAGTCGGTTCTGGGCGGCATGATGCTGTCGAAGGACGCGATCGCCGACGTGCTCGAACGGATCCGTCCCGGCGACTTCTACAAGCCCGCTCACCAGGCCGTGTACGACGCGATCCTCGAGTTGTACGGCCGCGGCGAACCCGCCGACGCCGTCACCGTCGCCGCCGAGTTGGAGCGCAAGGGCGAACTGCGCAAGGTCGGCGGCGCGCCGTACCTGCACACGCTGATCTCGACAGTCCCCACCGCGGCGAACGCCGGCTACTACGCCGAGATCGTCGGCGAGAAGTCGATTCTGCGCAGGCTCGTGGAGGCGGGTACCCGCATCGTGCAGTACGGCTACGCCGGGGCCGACGGCCAGGACGTGGCCGAGGTGGTCGACCGAGCGCAGGCGGAGATCTACGAGGTCACCGAGCGTCGCACCACCGAGGATTACGTGCCGCTGGAGGAACTGCTCCAGCCCACGCTCGACGAGCTCGATTCGATCGCGTCGCGGGGCGGACTGTCGTTGGGCGTGCCCACCGGTTTCGCCGACCTCGACAAGCTGACGAACGGTCTTCATCCCGGTCAGATGATCATCGTGGCGGCGCGTCCGGGCGTCGGCAAGGCGCTGGCGCTCGACACGCCGCTGCCGACTCCGAGCGGGTGGACCACGATGGGCCGGGTCGCGAAGGGTGACCTGCTCCTGGGGGCCGACGGTCGTCCGACCACCGTCGTCGCCGCGACCGAGGTGATGACCCGCCGGCCCTGCTATGCGGTGGAGTTCGACGACGGCGGTGTGATCGTCGCCGATGAACAGCATCAGTGGGCCGTGGAGGTCGACGGCGAGGACCGGCTGCTGACCACCGAACAGCTCCAGATCTACGGCGGCCGCGCCAGCATCGCCAACGCTGCGCCGCTCGAACTGCCGTACCGCCCGCTGGCCTACGGCCCGTACACCGTCGGCGCGCTGGCCGGAATGGCGTATGACGACCCGGAGATCGGCGCGCGGATCGAGGCCGAGGGTCCGGTCGACGTCATGACGTTGATGACGGATCTGGGCGGCCGCATCCCGCACGAGTACCTGCGCGGTTCGGTGCCGCAGCGGCGCGCGCTGCTGGCGGGCATCCTGGACTCCCGCGCGCGTGTGGACGACGACGGCTGGATCACCGTGCCCGCGGCCACCAACCACATGTCTTCCGTGGTCGGGGATCTCGCCGCCGGCCTCGGCTACACCTTCCGCCGGGCCAGCAGCGGCTGGATCCGGCTCAACGCGCCCGACGACGTGTTCACCGTCTTCGAGAAGGCCCAGCGACACAAGGAACTGCGCAGCAGCGTGCGGGCGCGGCGGGTGGTGTCGGTGCGCTCGGTGCCGAGTGTCCCGGTGCGGTGCGTCGAAGTCGACAACATGAGCCACCTGTACCTGGCGGGTGAGGCGATGGTGCCGACTCACAACTCCACCCTCGCCATGGACTGGCTCCGTTCGGCGTCGATTCATCACGGGCTCACCTCGGCCATGTTCTCGCTGGAGATGAGCAAGACGGAGATTGTCATGCGACTGCTGTCGGCCGAGGCGAAGGTGAAGCTCGGCGACATGCGGTCGGGCAACATGAGCGACGACGACTGGAGCCGGCTGGCGCGCCGCATGGGCGAGATCACCGAGGCGCCGCTGTTCATCGACGACTCGCCGAACCTCACCATGATGGAGATCCGGGCCAAGGCCCGACGGCTGAAGCAGAAGCACGATCTCAAGCTCGTCGTCATCGACTACATGCAGCTGATGACGTCGGGCAAGAAGGTCGAATCACGTCAGCAAGAGGTCTCGGAGTTCTCGCGATCGATCAAGCTGCTCGCCAAGGAGCTCGAGGTGCCGGTGGTGGCGATCAGCCAGCTGAACCGTGGCCCCGAACAGCGGACCGACAAGCGTCCCCAGGTCTCCGACCTGCGCGAATCGGGATCGCTGGAGCAGGATGCCGACATGGTCATCCTGCTGCACCGTCCCGACTCGACCGAACGCGACGACCCGCGCGCGGGTGAAGCGGACATCATCGTCGGTAAGCACCGCAACGGTCCCACTGCGACGATCACGGTGGCGCACCAGTTGCACCTGTCTCGGTTCGTCGACATGGCGCGGGGCTGAGCGGCGCGGCGCGACGCGGGTTGTCGGGCTTGAGCCTCGCCCCAACCCCCTTCTCAGTTCAGCCACTCCCGGCTGTACACGTCCTGCCAACGGACATGCACCTGGGCGCCGGCCCGCCGTGCGCGGTCCGGGCCGAGGGTCTGGCCCAGAACCTGTTCGACGGCGTCGCGGACTCGGTCGGCCTCGGCGTGGAGGTCGTCGCGGTAGCGGGCGACGAGCCCGATCGTGAGGCCGGTGAGTTCATCGTCGTCGCCGTCCAGCCGGACGTGGACCACCAGGCGGCCGACGGCGTTCCGCACCCGCGTGGCCAAGAGTTGCTTGAGGACGCGGTCGTTGACGCGGACCCTCGGGTCGTCGGTGGCGAGGTCGCGGCCGGGCCGACGGAGCCGGGGCAGTCCGGACGCGATCGCCGAGACCAGGCGTGCGACGTCGCCGGTCGGCTCATCGAGGCGGCGGCTCGCGTCCACCAGCCAGGCGTCGGTCGGATCTCCGCCTACAGCCTCTGAATTCATGTCCGCGTCCTCCTCTCTCGACTCTGTCGCTGTGCTTCGGGTTCGCCGATGCGTTCCTCCGGGCTCGGCATCCCGCTACTCCCAGGCTTCCACGGCGCGAGGCGAGTGGTGAGGAAGGTCCGACTGCGCTGGAGGTGCCCACGCACCGAACCGTTGCTGATCTTCAGTACCGACTCGATCTCGCCGAGAGAGAGGCCCTCGACCTCCCGAAGCCACCACACCGCCCGCGGTACGGGCGGCAGGTGCGTCAGTTCGGTGCGGAGTGCTTCGACCAATTCGGCTCGCTCGGCGGCCTCGCTCGGCAGCGGCTGGGCCGACTCGAGGTCGGCGAATTGCTCGTTCTCAGTGGGCAGTTCCCGGCGGCGGCGATAGTGGTCGATCACCTTGCGATGAGCGATGCCGAGCACCCAGGTGCGGACCGCGCTGCGGAACTCGAAGTCCGGCAGTGCGCGCCACACCGCGATCATCGTCTCCTGCGCGACGTCCTCGGCGACCTGCGGATCGTCGATCATGCGCCGGACGAATCGCAGCAGGAGCGGCGCCGTTCGGCCGATCAGGACGTCGAAGGCCTCCGGATCACCGGCACCTGCGGCGGCGGCCAACTCCTCGTCGGAGAAGTCGTCCAGACCAGGGCTCGCCCGGTGACCGTTGGTGTGATTCAGATCATTCACCGATTCGCGTGCAACTTTCTGTTCGGCTGCGACTGACTATATACAACCCCGGAACCGACGGGGTCCCTTGGAAAGGACCAGCATGAGCGAACAGACCACCGCGAAGTCGACCGACGCAGGCACCGACACCGACGGTCCGCGCACCACCGGGCGCGACGTCCAACTGGCCCGGAACTCGACGACCGCGCTCAACGGCAGCCTCGGCACCACGTCGATCGCGGACGTCGTCGTCGCCAAGATCGCGGGAATCGCCACCCGCGAGATCGACGGTGTGTACGACCTCGGCGGTACCACGGAACGCGCTGTCGGCAAGGTCCGCGACGTGCTGCCGGGTACCAGCACCAGCGTGACTCAGGGAATCGACGTCGAGGTCGGGGAGCGGCAGGCCGCCATCGACATCTCGATCGTCGCCGAATTCGGCGTGGCCATCCACCAACTCGCCGGGGCCATCCGCCGCAACGTGATCAACGCGATCGAGCAGATGACCGGCCTGGAAGTGACCGAAGTGAACGTGACCGTGCACGACATCCACTTCGACGACGAGGACCAGGACTTCGGCGAACCGCGGGTCCAGTGATGGCGCCGCCTTCGGCCGACGACGCGCTGGTGAAGGACATCGCCGCCGCCGTGCTCGCGGTACCCGGAGTGGTGGAACTCGACGGCGGAATGTTCGGCGAGGTCGCCACGTATCTCCCGGGCGAACGGGTCAGCGGCATCCGGCTCTCCGACGAGGAGGGCTCGGTGCACATCGTGGTCGATCTGCGCCACGACCTGCGCGAGGTGGCGGCGCAGGTGGCGGACACGGCCAGTGAGATCAGCGGCCGCCGGTTCTCGGTGACCATCGAGGACGTCACCACCGGAGAACCCGCCGCCGCCGGGACCGCGACGACCGAATCTGAAGGAGAACTCGATGACTAAAGCTGCGACGATCGGCCTGTTCGCGGGCCTGCTGCTGGCGTTGGCGGCCACCACCGGCGGATTCGGCGGTCTGATCCTGGCGCTGATCCTCGGAGCCGTCGGGCTGATCGTGGGCCTGCAGGTCGACGGCACCATCGATGTGCGCGCGATCGCGCGCGGACGCAGCCGTGGCTGACGTCTCGGCCCCGTCGGCCAACGTGCCGGACACCACCGCGCCCGGTCGGCTGACGATGGCGGACAGCGTCTTCGAGAAGATCGCGTTGGCCGCCGCGTTGAGCGTCGACGGCGTGGTCCGTCACGACGGATCGATGGCGGGTCGGCTGGGCGCGTTCGTCGGCGGTGAGGCGACCGCGGGCTCCGACTATCCCCGGGTGCGGGTGGAGAGCGCGGGCGGCGCCGCCCACGTCGTGGACCTCACGTTGGCGCTCGCGTGGCCCTCACCGATCTCCGCCACCTGCTCACGGGTGCGGCAGAAGGTCGGCGACGAACTCGACCGGCTCACCGGGAACCGCCCGGTGCGCGTGAACGTCGCGGTGGAGGCGGTGGTGCCCGGAGCCGCCGCGAGATTCAGGAAGAACGGCTTCGTGCAACTGCCCGATCCCGACGACGGGCCCGCTGCAGGCGAAGCCGTTGACGAAGGGGGAAGACCATGACACCGTCGGCCGCCGAAGACCGTGACGACGAGTTGCGGGACATCAGCGATGAACCGATTCGCGATCCGGCGGGGTTCCCCGGAGCCGCCATCGCCGGCGGGCTGCTCGGGGTGGCGCTGCTCGTGCTGTGCGGGGCGATGATCCGGGACCTACTGGTGACCACCGGCGCCGTCTCCGGGGAGACCTGGACTCACCGTGCCGCCGACAATCTCGGGTCGTCCACCTGGAGCGGTTGGATGTGGGCGATCCCCGCCGTCTGCGCCGTGGTCGGCCTCGTCCTGCTCTGGCTCGCGGTGAAGCCCCGCCGGCGAACGCACCTCAACGTCGACGGCGTCCGCGTGGTGTGGACCCGCCCGGTCGACGTCGCGCGCCGCGCGAGCGCGGCGGTCTCCGAGGTGCCCAACGTCCGGCATGCGCTGACGACGGTGGGACGCCGCCGCATCAGGGTGACCGTCCGCACGTCCGGGCCCGTCGACCGCGATCGCATCGCGCAAGTGGCCGATGACGCGGTCGGGGCGGTGAGTTCCGGCAAGCACGTGGTGGTGAAGGTCCGGGGGCCGAGGAAAGAGTTCGTCGAATGAACCGCGGAGCCGCAGCCCTGCACCGACTGTCGATCGGTGTGATCGGGCTTCTGTGTCTGGTACTGGCCGCAGGGGTGATCCTGCACCAACTGTCGGTGCACCCGGTCGAGGGGTGGGTGGACCGAATCGACACCGGAGGCATCCGTGACGCGACCGCCGCCGGTTGGTTCGCCGCCGTCCTGGTCGCCGTCGCACTGCTCGCGTTGTATTGGGGCTGGAGGCTGATCCGGACCACGATCGCGCCGCGCCGACCCGAACTCCTGGTGCTGAACGGCAGCGGGCCCGAGGGGACGATGACGGTCTCGCTCAAGCAGGTGGCCTCGGCCGTCGAAGAACAACTCGCCACACAGACTGTCCTGCGCCAGGTGCGCGTGCAGGCGATCGACGACCGCGGCGAGGCGATCATCCGCATCACGGTCGACGTCGCACCCGAGCGCTCGTACGACGAGATCGTCGGCATTGTGACGCCGACGATCGAAGACCTCCGAATCGCGCTGGGGGATTCGGATGTGCACGTCCAGGTCTTCATTCACCTGGACGCGCTGCAATAACCGAAGTGAAATCCGAGAAGAGGAGTTGCCGCAATGGCGATGGAAGACAAGATGAGCAACAAGGCCGACGAGCTCAAGGGCAAGGCCAAGGAGGCCGGCGGCTCGCTGACCGGCGATGACGACCTCAAGAACGAGGGCAAGGCCGATCAGGCCGCGGCCGCGGTGAAGAAGGGCGTCGAAGAGGTCAAGGACGCGGCCGCCAAGGTGAAGGACAAGCTCACCGGCGACAAGTGATCGCACGCCGGCCCGTCGGGAACTCCCCGGCGGGCCGGCGCTTCTTTGTGTCCGCACTTTACCTTCTGGAAGGTAAAGTGGCCGGATGGAGTCCGAGACGCGGGTGCGCATCCTGCAGGCGGCCAAGGAACTGGCCCAAGAGAGCGAATCGGTGCAGGGGGTGACGATCTCCCTGGAGTCGGTCGCCGCTCGTGCCGGGATCACCAAACCCGGCCTGATGTACCACTTCCCGACCAAACGGGAACTCATGCTCGGTCTGGTGGAATACGCTGCGCGCCACTGGGACTCGCTGTTGCGCGCGCACGCCGGAGCCGGTCCCGCCGACCTGGCCGTCTTCGACCGCTACCGCGCGTACGTCACCGTCGCCACCACCGCCGACGTATCCCGGGCCGACTACTGGATCTTCACCGATGCGCTCTACCACCCCGCACTGACCGAACCCTGGGCTCGTGTCCTCGGACCGTGGTTCGCACTCGAGGACGTGCCCGTACCGGCGCGGGCACGGCTGACGGCCGCGCGTTTCTGCGCCGACGGGGCGTGGATGTCGGAGGCCACCGGCGTGTTCCCCGCCGACGATCTTCCCGCCGTCCGACGCCACGCGCTCGCGCTGATCGACGCCGCCGAGGGGGCGGAGCGGTGAAGTGGCTGCTGCTGGGCGGCGCCATCGCCGCCGAGGTGACCGGGACGCTCACCCTGCGCGCCACCGTCGACCATCCCGGCTGGATTCCCGTGGTGATCGTCGCCTACTGCGCGGCTTTCGCTCTGCTCGCGCAGACCCTGCGCGCCGGTATGCACATCGGCGTCGCCTACGGGATCTGGGGTGCTTCCGGCGTCGCACTCGTCGCAGTGCTCGGCGTGGTGATCTTCGGTGAGACGCTCGGGGCGCGGGCGATCATCGGAATCGCGCTGATCATCCTCGGTGTGGTCGTGGTGGAGACGGGGGCGAAGACCGTCGGCGCCGCGAGCGAGGAGCAGGTGCTGTGAGCTGGGTGTGGCTGCTGCTGTCGATCGCCTCGGAGGTCACCGGCACCTTGGGCTTGCGTGCGGCCGGTGCCGGTCGCCGTCGCTGGCTGATCCTGGTGGGGATCGGATACACCTGTGCCTTCGTCTTCCTCGGCTTCGCCCTCGACGCCGGCGTGCCGGTCAGTGTCGCGTACGGAATCTGGACCGCCGTCGGCATCGTGGCGATAGCGACGCTCGCCCGCGTGATCTGGAAGGACCCGTTGACCGGCCGGATGCTGCTGGGCATGGCCCTCATCATCGCCGGCGTGCTGCTGGTGGAACTCGGCTGACGCTCGTTTCGTCGACGTCCAGAATCTTGGACATTTCGCGTGCGGACTACGCGCGCATAGTGGGTTCACTCTCAATCAGCCAATCGAGGAGGACTCCTATGACCGCGTTATCCGACCATATCGTCGATGCCCACAACCGAGGACTTGCAGAGAAGGATATGGAATTGTTCGGCAGCATCTTCGCCGATGACGTCGCCGTGGAACTGCCGGGCGGGACGAGTTTCGAGGGCCGCGACGGGATCGTGCAGACAGCCGTCGCGTTCTACACCGCCTTTCCCGACATCCGGCTCACGCCGCGCCAGATCTGGGCCGACGACAACGGCGTCGTGGTGGAGCAGGTCTTCACGGGGACGCACACCGGCCCGCTGGCCACGCCGAACGGGGAGGTGCCGCCGACCGGAAAGAAGGTGGAGTTCGGACTCATCGACACCTTTCTCGTCACCGACGGAAAGGTGAGCGCGCACCGCGTCTACTACGACAATCTCGCACTCCTGGGACAGCTCGGGCTGGCCTGACGGACAGACACGACGGCGGGGCGGATCACGGCGGTGTGCCGGGTCCGCCTTCCGCGTGTTCCGGAGCCCGTCACCGTTCGGAGTAGTTCTCCAGCAGCCGCCGGCCGATGATCATCCGCTGGATGTCGGCGGTTCCCTCGCCGATCAGGAGCATGGGGGCCTCGCGGTAGAGGCGTTCGATCTCGTACTCCTTGGCGAAACCGTATCCGCCGTGGATCCGTGAAGGCGTCCTCGACCACGTCGCGGCAGTACTCGGAGGCCAGGTACTTCGCCATTCCGGCTTCGAGGTCGTTCCGTTCGCCCGCGTCCTTGACGCGGGCGGCGCGGACCACCATCTGATGCGCGGCTTCGACCTTCGTCCCCATCTCCGCGATGCGGAAGAGGACGGCCTGGTGCTCGGCGATCGGCTTGCCGAAGGTCTCGCGCTGCTGGGCGTACGAGGTGCCGAGCTCGAAGGCGCGGTGGGCGACGCCGACGGCGCGTGCGGCGACGTTGACGCGGCCGACTTCGACGCCGTCCATCATCTGGTAGAAGCCCCGGCCCGGCTCGCCGCCGAGGATCTCGGCGGCGTCGATCGAATAGTCGTCGAAGAGCAGTTCGGTGGTGTCGACGCCCTTGTACCCCATCTTCTCGATCTTTCCGGGGATCGTGAGGCCAGGTGCCGCCTCGCCGAATCCGGGCGTCTTCTCGATGAGGAAGGTCGTCAGGTTCTGATGCGGACGGTCGCGCCCCTCGGGAGTGCGGACCAGGACGGCCACGAGTGACGAGCTCGCGCCGTTGGTGACCCACATCTTCTGGCCGTTGACGGTGTACCGTCCTCGGCCGTCGGGGGTGGCGGACGTCGTGACGGCGGCGACGTCGGACCCCAGACCGGGCTCGGACATGGAGAAGGCGCAGGTGAGGTCGCCGGCTGCGAGGCGGGGAAGGTACTTCGCCCTCTGTTCCGGTGTGCCGTGCTGCTGCAGCAGGTAGGCGACGATGAAATGCGTGTTGATGATGCCGGAGACGCTCATCCAGCCACGGGCGATCTCTTCCACGACCAGCGCATAGGTGAGCAGCGACTCGCCGAGTCCGCCGTACTCCTCGTCGATGGTGAGGCCGAAGAGCCCCATCTGCTTCATCTGCGCGACGATCTCCGTCGGGTACTCGTCCGCGTGTTCCAGATGGGTGGCCATGGGCAGAATCTGCTGGTCGACGAAATCCCGGACCGTCGCGAGGATGTCTCGCTGTTCGGTGCTGAGGTTCTCGGTCGCACACAACTTGCCCATGGGTCCTCGTCTCTGTTCGCTGCCCCAACCATCGTGCATAATATGCGGTTCTGCCTCCGGGGTGAGGCGGATCTGGTGACGTACGCCGCCCAGGAAGCTCTTCGACCTGCCGTGATGTCACTGGCAGAAGCGCCGGTGCACCCGCATCTCGTGGCACGTGAGACCTTCGTAGAAGTGGAGGGCGTACCGCAGCCGGCGCCCGCGCCGCGGTTCAGTCGGACGCCGGGCTCCATCTCGCGGCCTCCGGCCGAACCGGGTGAGCACACCGACGAGGTACTGACCGACTGGGGCTTCGACGCCGAGCGCCTCGCCGCACTGCACGCATCGGGTGCCATCAGCTGAACCGCGCACGGGTCAATCAAATTGCAACGCACGACGCGCCGGACACTCGAGTGCCCGGCGCGTCGTGCGCATTGTGTGAAAGATATTATCCAGGTGACAGAACCGACACCAGTGAGGCGGCAGATCATCGTGAGTGCACCCGTGTCGAGCGGCCGTGGACGGCATAAGCAGTTGCCGGACGCGGTCACGAGCTACGTCCGTGAACAGATCATGTCGGGCAACCTCAAGCCGGGCGAATTCTTGCGGATGGAGCCGATCGCGGAGACGGTCGGCGTCTCGATCACTCCGGTGCGCGAGGGCCTGCTGCGCCTGTCGAACGAAGGATTCGTCACGGCCGTGCCCCGCCGTGGTTTCGTGGTCGCGGAGTTCACGCGACAGGACGTGCGCGATCTGTTCTGGGCGCAGGCACAGTTGTCGGGAGAACTCGCCGCGCGTGCGGCCGAGCGGATCACCGATGTCCAGCTCCAGCAGCTCGAAGAAGTGATGGCGCAGTGCGATGCCGCGGTGAGTTCGGGCAATACCGAGGCCATCGGGGACCTCGGACACCAGTTCCACCGGCTGATCAATCTCGCGGCCGACTCCGACCGGCTCGCTCGACTGCTGGCGTCCATCGTCAAGCACCTGCCCAACTCGTTCTACGCGTCGATCGAGTCGCATGTGCGCACGGTGACGCCCGAACACCATCAGATGCTCGACGCGCTGACCGCGCACGACGCCCAGCGCGCACGCGAGATCACCGAGAAGCACATCGTCAACAGCGCCGACTACGTGGTCCAGATGCTCGAGGAGCGCGGACTGTGGAAGGACGCGGAGTAGGCGTTGCCGGTCACGACGTCCGTCGAGGCGTCCGCGCCGGTTGACATTCAAGTAGGTCGAAGCCGGATGATGTCCGGGTGGCAGATTCCAGGTTGATGTCGATCGGATCGTTCGCGCGGCGGAGCGGTCTGACGGCGAGTGCGTTGCGTTTCTACGCTGATGCAGGTGTGCTTCTGCCTGCACAGATCGATCATTACGAAACCCGGCACCGCGACGCTCGAGTCGCCGGACGAGGACGGTCGCGTCCTCGAGGCGCTGCTCGACAGCCGCTGGAGCTGCCGCGGCTATCAGGAGGGCCGGCAGGTTCCGCGTGCGGACATCGAGCGGCTGCTGTCGATCGCTCAGCGGTCGCCGTCGTGGTGCAACACGCAGCCGTGGCAGGTCATCGTCACCCGAGGGCGAGGGAACGGAGCGATCCCGCGCGGCTCTGACCGAGTGGGATCGGCGAAGCAGGCGATGGAGAACTTCCGGCTCTTCGGTGCGCCGCACGTCGCGATCGTGACGACCGACGCGGTGCACGATGTGTACGGTGCCGTCGATTCCGGGCTCTACGTGAGCAACTTCCTGCTGGCGGCGCGGGCACTCGGTCTCGGCGCCATTCCGCAGGCGGCCCTCGCGATGGCGTCTCCGCTGATCCGGTCGCATTTCGCGATCGCCGACGATCGCAAGGTCCTGCTCGGCATCTCGTTCGGCTACGCCGACCCCGACCAACACCTACCGCACCTCGCGTGCGGAGCTGTCGGACGTGGTGCGCTGGGTCGACGCCTGAGAGAGGCCCGGACGCGGCCCGCTCACTGCGCGGCCGCGCCTGCGTCGCGCTCGACCGGTGCGACCTTGACGTGATCCGGCCGCTTCAGCGTGCCCTCGCCGATCAGCTCCACATCGGCCTTGATGTTGAGGGCCGAGCGGATCCGGTCCTCGATGGCGGCCTTCACCTCGGGGTGGCGTGCGGGGTCGACGGCGTCGGCGACTTCGGCCACCACAGGCAGTGGACGCTGGGTGGAATGACCCTCGAAGTCGGGGCGGATACGGATGTGCCCGGTGGTGAGCGGCGCCATCTCCTCCACGAGTTGCTTCACCGCTGACGGGAACACGTTGATGCCGCGGACGATGAGCATGTCGTCGGTGCGCCCGACACACCGAACCTTGTATCCGGTCCGACCGCAGGCGCAGTCGGTGGCGGTGACGACGACGTGATCGCGGGTGCGGAAGCGCAGCAGCGGCGACGCCCGACGCCCGACGCCCGAGGGCGGTGTACACCACTTCCCCCTCGACGCCGGCCGCGGGGGCGAGCACCTGCCCGTCGGCGGGATCGATGATCTCGGCGATGATCAGATCCGGCGAGTGGAAGTGCATGCCCTCCCCGGCTTCGCATTCGCCCCAGTAGATGCAGCCGAGGTCGGTGCCGCCGAGCATCTCGCGCGAGGTGGCGCCCCACAGCGACTGCAGCTTGTCGCGGATCGCGGGCAGTCCGCCGCCCGGCTCGCCGCCGACGCTGATGCTGCGGACGCCCAATTCGGCGGCGGGCACACCGACGATGTCCGGCGCCTGTTCGGCGAGGTAGGCGAGGAAGTTGGGCGTGCCGATGAGCGCCTCCGGACGCTGGTCGGCCTGTACGCGCAGCAGACGCTCGGCACCGGCCTCCGCGCCGATAGGGATGTCGACGATGCCCATGTGCCTGGCGATCTGGACCACCGGGAGCCCGCCCACGAAGCCTTTGCTCATGCCGAATCCGTGCAACATGCGGTCGCCCGGCCGGAAGCCGTTGGCGTACAGGGCCCGGGCGCCGAGTTCGCTCCAGATCGTGATGTCCGATTCGGTGAGGCCGACGTACGACGGGCTGCCGGTGGTGCCCGACGACGCCTGGATCGGGACGATCTCCGACATCGGCGCCGCCACGTGCGAGCCGAGCGGAGGATGCTCCGCCAGACTGTCCCGGAGCTCCTGCTTCTCGGTGAAGGGGAGATCGGCCAGGTGGTCGAGCGTCGTCACTCGGTCGATGTTCACCGAGTGCTCGGCGAATTTCGCCCGGTAGAACTCGCTGTTGGCGGCGAGGTACGCGAGCTGCTCGGCCAGCCGCGACTCCTGCATCGCCCGCGCCTGGTCGGGGCCGATCACCTCGACGGCGCTCCAGTAGTCGGCGGAGAACGGTCGGGTGCTCATGCTGTCTCGGCTCCTCTTCAACGCGATCCGGGTCGATGCGATCCGGCCGGCGCACCGGGGCTGCTGCTGTGTCCCGGGCCACTGGGTTATCTGAGCATAATATATTATGCTACCGATGATGGACGTGATCCAGACGACGATCCCGGCTAGAAAGGCTTTCAGCTCATGGCACTGACCAAGGACGAACAAGAGATGGTGTCGTTGGTCCGCGACTTCATCGACCAGCGGGTGGCCTCGCGTGTTCGGGAGTTCGAAGCCGACGACATCTATCCCGAGGAATTCATCGAAGAGATGAAGGAACTCGGCTTCTTCGGTCTGCTCGCGCCCGCCGAGTACGGCGGCGTCGACGTCAGCATGGCGTGTTTCGCCCGGGTCTGCGAGGAACTGGCGCGCGGGTGGATGAGCCTCGCCGGCGCGATCGGCGGACACTCGGTGATCACGTATCTGATCAAGACCTTCGGCACCCAGGAGCAGAAGGATAAGTACCTGGCGGAGATGGCCGAGGGCAAGATCCGCGCGACGATGGCTCTCACCGAGCCCGGCGGCGGCAGCGATCTGCAGGCCATGCGCACCTACGCGGCGCCCGGCGAGGACGGCTTCACCATCAATGGATCCAAGACCTGGATCTCCAATGCGGCGCACTCCGGACTGTTCGGCCTGCTGTGCATCACCGACCGTGACGCCAGCCCGGCCCACAAGGGCATGAGCGTCATCCTCGTGGAGCCGGGCGACGGCTTCACCGTCTCCAAGAAGCTCCCGAAGCTCGGCTACCGCGGCGTCGAGGCCTGCGAGCTGGTCTTCGACGGCATGAAGGTGCCCGCCGACGCCGTCCTCGGCGGAGAGCCGAACAAGGGCTGGGGCCACATGATGCGCGGCCTCGAGGTCGGGCGCATCCAGGTGGCCTCCCGTGCGCTCGGCGTCGGTCAGGCGTCGCTCGAGGCGGCCACCAAGTATGCGCAGGAGCGCGAGTCGTTCGGCAAGCCGATCTGGAAGCACCAGAGCGTCGGCAACATGATCGCCGACATGGCGACCAAGCAGCAGGCCGCCCGCCTGCTCACCGTCGACGCCGCTGAGAAGCTCGACCGCGGCGAGCGCGCGGACCTCGAGGCCGGAATGGCCAAGCTGTTCGCGTCGGAGACGGCGATGCAGCTGGCTCTCGACTCGATCCGCGTCCACGGCGGCTACGGCTACTCCAAGGAGTACGACGTGGAGCGCTACTTCCGCGACGCACCGCTGATGATCGTCGGTGAGGGCACCAACGAGATCCAGCGCAACGTCATCGCCGCGCAGCACATCGCGCGCAACAAGATCTGATCGAGAAGGAACTGGACTTCACCATGACTCAGCAGACCCTTCGCCGCGCGGCCATCGTGAGTCCGCTGCGCACCCCCCGTCGGCACGTTCGGCGGTTCCCTCAAGGATGTGCCGGTCGAGGATCTCGGCGCCGGCATCATCAACGCGGTCGTCGAGCGTTCGGGCATCGACCCGGAGCGCCTCGACGACGTGGTGTTCGCGCAGTCGTACGCCAACTCCGAGGTGCCGTGCGTCGGCCGATGGCTGGCGCTGAACGCCGGCCTGCCGATCGCCCTGCCCGGAATGCAGCTGGACCGTCGATGCGGCGGCGGACTGCAGGCCATCGTCACCGCGGCGATGATGGTGCAGACCGGTGCCGCCGATGCCGTGCTCACCGGCGGCATCGAGTCGATGAGCCGGATCGAGTACTACTCCACCAGCAATCGCTGGGGTTCGCGCGCGGGCAACTCGGTGCTCTACGACCGCCTCGACCGCGGCCGCGAGCGCAGCCAGCCCGAGCATCGCTTCGGCAAGATCTCCGGAATGATCGAGACGGCCGAGAACCTCGCGAAGGACTACGGCGTCTCCCGCGAGGCCGCCGACGCCTACGCGGCCCGCAGTCATCAGCGTGCGCACGCGGCGTGGGAGGCCGGGAAGTTCGACGACGAGGTGGTCCCGGTGACCGTCCCGCAGCGCAAGGGCGATCCGATCGTCTTCGCCCGCGACGAGGGCATCCGTCCCGGTTCCACCGTCGAGACGCTGAGCAAGCTGCGCACCGTGAGCCCGGGCGGCACCGTCACCGCGGGCAACGCCAGCCAGCAGAACGACGCGGCGGCGGCCTGCATCATCGTGGCCGAGGACAAGCTCGACGAGCTGGGTCTGGAACCGCTCGGCTTCCTCACCGGCTGGGCCGCCGCGGGCTGCGATCCGGCGCGCATGGGCATCGGTCCGGTACCCGCGGTCCAGCGGCTCGCCGCCCGGACGGGCGTGTCCGTGCACGAACTGCTCGACGCGCTCGATGTGGTGGAGCTCAACGAGGCGTTCGCGGTCCAGGTCCTGGCGGTCCTGGAGGGCTGGGACTGGCGGGACGAGGAGCGCGTCAACGTCAACGGCTCGGGCATCTCGCTGGGGCACCCGATCGGTGCGACGGGCGTCCGGATGGTCACGACGATGCTGCACGAGTTGCATCGCCGCGGCGGAGGCAAGGGCCTCGCGACCATGTGCATCGGCGGCGGCCAGGGCATGGCGGCCACGTTCGAAGCGGTCTGACAGAGCGGTTCCCGGGATTTCGGTCCCGGGTTCCGTTCCTTATTGTATATAGTATTAGCAAGCTGTCATTGGGGATCGCCATGCAACACCCGCCCCTCGAAGGCATCCGGATCCTGGAGATCGGCGGATACAAGACTCCAGCCTCTTCGACGTCCGAGCCGCCCACGGACTCAAGATGGTCGGCTTCACGGCGGCGGCGGGATCGGAGGCGGCACGTCGGCTGCCGCTGAGCGGATTCGCCGATCAGCCGGTGACGACCACCAGGAACTCGGCGATGCACGAGGGTTTGGCGGCGCCCTCCGCGGTGATCACGTACTTCGCGGTCACCGTCGCACCGGCCGGTCCCTCGGCGATGTCGGTGAACGTCACCGTGGCGGTCAGCGAGCTGCCGACCGGGACCGGCGCCGGAAACCGGACCTTGTTCAGGCCGTAGTTGAGTCGGGCCGAGCCGAACTCGATCGAATACAGATCCCGCCCGAAGAGCGGGATCAGCGAGAGCGTCAGGAATCCGTGAGCGATGGTCGTGCCGTACGGGCCGTCGGCGGCGCGCTCGGTGTCGACGTGGATCCACTGGTGATCGCCGGTCGCATCGGCGAAGGCGTCGATGCGCTCCTGTTCCACGACGAGCGGCGCGCTCGGGCCGATCTCCTCGCCGAGGGCGTCGCGGAGCTGATCGAGCGACGAGAACACGCGGGTCATGACCAGGCTCCCTGGTCGGTGGTGGTTCCGGTGGCGAAGGCGAGGTCGATCGCGGTGTGGACGTCGCCACCGGCGCCGACGAGTTCCACGCGGGCGTCGATGCCCGTGCCCGAGTACACCAGCGCGGCGTCGTCTCCGCAGAACAGCGGCTTGGAGTTGCGATGCGAGACGGTGTCGACCACGGTGCCGTCGGCCAGCAGGCGATGAGTCTCCGCCAGCGACAGCGTCATCAACGGTCCGTGCACCACCAGTCCCGGATAGCCCTCCACACGGGTGGCGTACGGCCAGTCGTAGTGGATGCGATGGGCGTTCGCGGTGGCGGCGGAGAACCGCATCAGGAGCGTCGGGTCGGTCAGGAAATCCCACCGGCGGGTCTCCGACGGCACGATCGGGCTGCCGATCGGGACGAAGGCCGAGGCCGGAGCGGGGTCGGCCGCCGGCTGCGCGGAGACGGGTGCCGCTTCCCGGTAGATGAGGTTCTGCTTCTCGCGCACCGCGGCGGTGCCGTCCGGCGCGTACAGCGTGGTGGCGACCACCACGATCACCAGCCGGCCGCTGCGACCGGTCTTGTCGGTCACCGACTCGACGGTCGACTCGCGGGTGATGGTGTCGCCGACCCGGATGGTTCCGGGGAACGAGACCGTGCCGCCGGCGAACATGCGCCGGGGCAGACCGACCGGCGGCAGGAACGAACCGAGCCGCGGGTGTCCGTCGAGACCGAGGCTGCTCGAGACGGACCACTCCGGGAGCGCGACCCAATGCCACAGCGGGGGCAGCGGATCGCCGATCTGCGGTACGGGCAGACCGTCGTCGAACAGATGCGCCAGGGCGCGGACCCGGCCGGCGTCGACCACTTCCTCGGTGGTGACGGTGTGAGCGGTCCAGCCCTCGAAGACGGGAGTGTCGGCGGTGCCGGTCATGGTCACATGAACCGCCCGCCGGTGACCTCCATGACCGTTCCGGTCATGTACGAGGACAGGTCGGAGGCGAGGAACAGCGCCACCTTGGCGATCTCGTCGACCTCGCCGGCGCGGCCCATAGGGATCTCGACCATCTTCTGATCCCAGACCTTCTGCGGCATGGCCTCGGTCATCGCCGTGCGGATGAGGCCCGGCTGAATCGCGTTGACGCGGATCCCCACGTGGGCGAGTTCCTTGGCGGCGGCCTTCGACAGACCGACGATGCCGGCCTTGGCGGCCGAGTAGTTGGTCTGGCCGGCCAGACCGATCTTGCCCGACAGCGAGGACATGTTCACGATCGCTCCGCTGCCCTGCTCGCGCATGATGGTGGCGGCCAGGCGGGTGCCGTTCCAGGTGCCCTTGAGATGCACGTTGATGACCTGGTCGAACATCTCCTCGGTCATCTTGCGCATGGTCGCATCGCGGGTGATGCCCGCGTTGTTGACCATGACGTCGAGGGAGCCGAAGGTGTCGACGGCCGTGCGCACGAGCGTCTGGACGTCGTCGGAGGAGGTGACGTCGCCCGCGACGCCCACGGCGACCTCGGGACCGCCGAGCGCCTCGGCGGCCTTGGCGACCTGCTCGGGGTTGATGTCACCGAGCACCACGCGGGCGCCTTCGGCGATGAAGCGCTGAGCGATCGAGTAGCCGATGCCCTGCGCGGCACCGGTGATGACGGCGGTCTTGCCTTCGAGAAGTGGTCCGGACATTTTGCGGTGCTCCTGTGGGTTGAGGTTTGTCGAGTTTCGAGTTCGAGGTCGGGCGCTACGCGCGGTCGAGGATGCTGCGCGCGCGATCGACGACGGGTTTGTCGACCATCTGGCCGTCGACCACGGCTACGCCGTCGGTTCCCAGCGCTTCGATGATCCGCCGCGCCCACGCGATGTCGTCTGCGCTGGGGGCGAACGCCGACGAAGTGGGGTCGAGCTGCTTCGGATGAATGACGAGCTTGCCCGCGAAGCCGAGACGTCGCGCGTACGCGACGTCGGCGCGGACCCGGTCGGGATCGTCCACCGATCCGGTGACGCCGTCGACGGGACCGGTGAGACCGGCGGCCGCCGAGGCCAGGACCAGCGCGCCACGGGAGGCCGCGAGGGCTTCGGTGTCGGTCGGGTCGACGCCGAGTTGCGCGGCGAGGTCGAAGGTACCGATCGCGAGACGGACCACGCCGGGAGCCGATGCGATCGACGCGGCCGCCAAGACGCCGCGCGCTGTCTCGATCAGGGCGATCACCGCGCTGCCGGTGGTCTCGGTGAGCCGCGCGGCCGCCGCGGGATCCTCGGCCTTGGGCAGCATGATCGCGGCACCGCTGCCCGCGAGGGCGGACACGTCCGCGTCGAAGTGCTCGGTGTCGGCGGCATTGATCCGCACCGCGCACGTGTGACCGGCGGCGATCCACGCCGCGGCCTCGGCACGAGCCTTCGCCTTATTGGCCGCGGGCACGGCGTCTTCGAGGTCGACGACCACGAGATCGGCACCCGCGGCGGCGGCCTTCTCGAACCGCTCCGGGCGGTCGCCGGGGACGAACAGGAGGGTGTGAGCGCCGCGGGCGAGGTCGCCGGCGGCGTGGTGCGCAGCTGTCGTCACTGCTTCGTCGCATCCTTCTTGGCCTGGCGGACCAGCCCGCCGCCGATGATGAGGCGCTGGATCTCGCTGGTGCCCTCGTACAGGCGCAGCAGTCGGACGTCACGGTAGATCCGCTCCACCGGCATCTCCCGCATATAGCCGCTGCCGCCGTGGACCTGGACGGCCTTGTCGGCCACCTGGCCGACCATCTCGGTGCAGAACACCTTGGCGACCGACGGCGAGATGCGGCGGTCCTCGCCGCTGACGTACTTCGCGGCGGCGTCGCGCACCAGCGCACGACCGGCGGAGATGCCGACCTGCATATCGGCGATGTGGGCCTGCACCAGCTGGAAGTCGCCGATCGGGGTGCCGCCCTGGGTGGTCACGGCGACATGGCGCAGGGACTCGTCCAGCGCGCGCTGCGCCGAGCCGACGGCGAGGGCGGCGATGTGCACGCGCCCGCGGGCGAGGGAGGTCATCGCGGCCTTGTAGCCGACGTCGACGTTGCCGCCGACGAGTGCCGACGCAGGGACGCGGACACCGTCGAAGTGGACGTCGGCGGTCCAGGCGCCCTCCTGGCCCATCTTGCGGTCGTGCTCGGCGACCGAGACGCCTGCCGTCTCGGCGGGCACCAGGAACACGGCGATGCCGGGACCGTTCTCGTCGGCGGGACGGACCCGCGCGAAGGTGACGAACAGATTCGCCAGCGGTGCGTTGGTGATGAAGCACTTGGCGCCGTCGATGACCCAGTCGCCGTTCTCCTGCTCGACGGCCTTGGCGCGCAGACCCGCGGGGTTCGACCCGGCGCCGGGCTCGGTGAGTGCGAACGAGGCGACCACCTCGCCCGAGGCGATGCGCTCGAGCCACGCGGCCTTCTGCTCGTCGGTGCCGAAGTTCACCAGTACCTGTCCGGCGATGCCGTTGTTGGTGCCGAACATCGACCGGAGCGAGAGTGCGGTGTACCCGAACTCCTGCGCCAGTTCGACGTCCTGCGTCAGGTCGAGGCCGAGGCCGCCCCACTCCTGAGGAATCGCGTAGCCGAACAGTCCGATCTCCTTGGCGGTCGCGACCAGATCAGCGGGAATCGCGTCGTTGTCGGCGATCTCCCGTTCCCGCGGTACCACCCTGGTCCGGATGAACTCGTGAACAGCGTCCTTGATCTGGGCGAAGTCCTCGGGACTGACCTGTGACATGAAATCTCCTCGCGCTCGTTCGTGGCGACTGCCACCTACGCATAATATATTATTGATGATCTGAGTGGTAGGGCCGACGCGGCGCAGTCGCCGCTCGATGGTCCCGCGTCAACGCATAATGCATAATCCATAATCATGGCTCCGAGCGCAGTTCCCGGCCCCCTCACCTATAGCTGGAAGGTCGTCGGCCCATGCAGACGTATGACGATTTCGAATCCCTGACCATCGACCGCCCGTCGGAGGGCGTGCTCCGCATCGTGCTCGACGGGCCGGACATGCACGCGGTCGGCCCGCAGCGGCACAGCGACCTCGCCGACATCTGGACGCGTATCGCCCGCGACGAGTCGGTCAAGGCCGTGCTGATCCGCGGCGAGGGCGACCGGGTCTTCTCCGCCGGCGGCAGCTTCGACCTCGTCGAGGACATGGTCGGCGACTGGCATGACCGCACCCGCGTGCTCCGCGAAGCCCGCGACCTCGTCCGCAATCTCATCGACCTGCCGCAACCGTTGGTCTCGGCGATCAACGGTCCCGCGGTCGGCGCCGGCCTCGTGACCGCCATGCTGTCGGACATCTCGGTGGCGGGCCGTCGAGCCAAGATCATCGACGGTCACGTCCGCCTCGGGGTCGCTGCGGGCGACCACGCGGCGATCACCTGGCCGCTATTCGCGGGCATGCCGAAGGCCAAGTACCACCTGCTCCTCAACGAGGTGATGACGGGCGAGGAGGCCGAGCGACTCGGCATGGTCTCGCTGTGCGTCGACGACGACCAGGTGCAGGACAAGGCGATGGAGATCGCCGAGCGGCTGGCCGGCGGCTCGGCATCGTCGATCCAGTTCAGCAAGCACGCGCTGAACAACTGGTATCGACAGAACTGGGCGATCTTCGACGCTTCGCTCGGCTACGAGTTCTACGGATTCGGCGGACCCGACGTGCAGGAGGGCGTGGCATCGCACCGCGCCAAGCGCGATCCCGACTTCAACGTCCCCGGTCCGCTGTTCACCGGCAAGGTGGAGCGTCGATGACCGCGACTCGCTCGGAGGCGCCGCTCGCCGGGATCACCGTGGTGACGATGGAGCAGGCCATCTCCGCGCCGCTCGCCACCCGTCACCTGGCCGACCTGGGCGCGCGCGTCATCAAGGTCGAGAACCCCGGCTACGGCGACAGCACCCGGCACTACGACAGCGTCGTCAAGGGCACCTCGGCGCACTTCACCTGGCTGAACTACGGCAAGGAGTCGGCGGCGCTCAACCTCAAGGATCCCGCCGACGTGGAGATCCTCGTCGCCATGCTGGGCCGGGCGGACGTGCTCGTCAGCAACATGGCGCCGGGGGCCCTCGACCGGCTCGGCCTGGGCATCGACAGTCTCGCGGAGCGGTTTCCGCGGCTCATCATCGCCGACGTCTCCGGTTACGGCAAGGGCGGTCCCGCCGATCACAAACGCGCCTACGATCTGCTGATCCAGGCGGAGACCGGATCGTGCGCCATCACCGGCACCGAAGGCGCCCCGGCCAAGCCCGGCATCCCGATCGCCGACATCGGCACCGCGGTGTACGTCTACTCGACGGTCCTGGCGGCGCTCTACGATCGCGACCGCACCGGCGCCGGGGCGGTCATCGAGGTCTCGATGCTGGACGTGGTCTCGGAGTTCATGGGATTCGCGCTCAATCAGGTGATCCACACCGGCGTCGAACCGATCCCGGTCGGCATGGGATCGCCGATGATCGCGCCCTACGGCGCGTACCCCACCTCCGACGGTCAGACCGCGGTGCTCGGCACCACGAGTGATCGCGAATGGCAGCGGCTGTGCGAGATGATCGATCGGCCGGATCTGGCGGCGAACGAGACCTACGCGCACAACGACGACCGCGTGGTGCACCGGGCCGAGCTCGACGAGGCCGTGGCCGCGTGGACGCGGGAGCACACGCTGGACGAGATCGCCGCCGCGGGCGATGCCGCAGGCATCGGCAACGCGCGGTTCAACACCGTCGGCGATCTGGCGAAGCATCCCCAATTGTCCGAACGCGGACGCTGGCGCACCATCGGGACGCCGGGCGGCGAGGTTCCGGCGCTGCTGCCGCCGGCCGCCGCCCGCTCCTGGCCGCGACTGTCCGGGTCGGTGCCCGCGCTCGGCGAGCACACCGACGCCGTCCGCGGCGAGTTCAGCCAGGCCGCCGCGTCCGCGACCACTTCTGGGGAGGAAGCATGAGCACCGCTCTCGCACGTCCGCTCGACGGTATTCGAGTCGTCGAATTCGCGAGCTTCGTCGCCGGCCCCAGCGCCGGCATGGCACTGGCGCAGCTCGGCGCCGAGGTGATCCGCGTCGATCCGATCGGCGGAAACGCGGACTTCAAGCGCTGGCCGCTGTCGGTGCGGTCGGACGAGAGCCTGTACTGGAACTCGCTCAACCGCGGCAAGAAATCGGTCTCACTGAACCTGCGCGCCGATGCGGGCCGGGACCTGCTCCTGGCGCTCGCCACGGCCCCCGGTCCGGACGCGGGCATCGTCGTCGACAACGCCGTCGGACGCAGCTGGTTCTCGTACGAGGCGCTCGCCGCGCGTCGCGCCGACGTGATCGCGGTGCGGGTGGAGGGCCGGGCCGACGGCTCGGCCGCGGTCGATTACACGGTCAACGGCGGTTCGGGCGTGGCCTCACTGACCGGTCCGGCCGACACCGATCGGCCGGTCAACCACATCCTTCCCGCGTGGGATCTGCTGTGCGGGCAGGAAGTGGTGACCGCGGTACTCGCCTCGCTGCGCCGTCGTGACCGCACCGGTCAGGGCGCGCACGTGCAGATCGCACTCTCGGATGTCGCGATGGCGGCGGTCGCCAACCTCGGCTGGTTCTCCGAAGCGGCCGAGCGCGGCCCGCGCGCCCGCCACGGCAATCACCTGTACGGCAGTTTCGGCACCGACTTCGCCTCGTCCGAAGGCGACCGGGTGATGATCGTCGCGCTCACCCCGCGCCAGTGGAGCGCCATCGGGGCGGCGACCGGCACCACCGAAGTGCTGGCCGCCCTGGAGAAGTCGCTCGGCGCCGACTTCAACACCGACGAGGGCCGCTACGCCCATCGTGAGCTGATCGAAGCCGTCCTGCGGCCGTGGTTCGCGGCGCACACCACCGAGCAGGTGCACGCCGGCCTCTCGGCCGCCGGCGTCCTGTGGGGCCCGTACAAGACCACCGCCGACGTCGCCGCCGAATTCGCCGAGGACCCCTCGGCCGAGCCGGTCCTCACGGCGATCGACCAGCCGGGGATCGGTGAGGTCATCTCGGCGAACGCCCCGGCCCGCTGGGACTCCGAGTACTCGGGCACCGCGCCGGCGACCGACCTCGGACACGACACCGACGCGGTCCTCTCCGAGGTCCTCGGTCTCGACGCGCCCGCACTCGCCCGTCTGAGGGAGGACGGCGTCATCGCGTAGCCCTGGCCCGAGATCAGTGTGCGATCAGCGGTCTTCGTGAACGACCATCACCGGGCATCCCGCCACCTGCAGGACCGCCTGACTCGTCGAGCCGAGGAGGAGACCGCGGAAGCCTCCGTGACCGCGGCTGCCGATCACCACCAGCTGAGCATCCGCTGCAATCCGGTTGATCTCATCGGCGGGGGTGCCGGCGGTGATCACGGTGGTGGTCTCGACGCCGGGGAAATCGTCGGCGTAGGCGGCCAGATGCTCTGCCAGCGTCTCGTCGGCTTCCGTACGGGCGCGCTCCAAGACGCTAGGGTCGTCGTAGAACTCCTCGCCGGTCAGTCCGCCGTAGGCATGCACTGCGGTCAGCGAGGTGCCCAGCGACGCGGCTTGATCGAAACCGTGCGCGATGACCGCCTCCGACAGTGGGGAGTCGTCGACGCCGACCACGACGGGCCCGGTGCCGGGGCGGTCGTCCACCGCGTCGTCCCTGCCGGGCACGACGACCACCGGGCAGTTCGCGTGCGCGGTGATGTCGGTGCTCACCGAGCCCATCAGCAGCCCTTGGACTCCGCCGAGGCCGCGGCGTCCGACGACCAGCAGGTGCGCCCGCGTCGAAGCATCGCGCAGGACCAGCGCGGCCCTGCCCTCGACGATGTGCCGATGAGCGGTGACGTCAGGCGCGACCTCCGCCGCGAGGTCGGTCGCGGTCTGCGTCGCGGTCTCGGCGAATGCCCGGGCGGCACGGATGGCGGCGTCTTCCGCGGAGAGGCCGGCGAAGCTGAACTGTGGGCTGAACGGGTGGACGGCACTGACGATGTGCAGGTCGCGGTGCAGGCGAGCGGCGGCCAGTGCGGCCCAACGTGCGGCGTTCAGGGCCTCGACGGAACCGTCGACGGCGACTACGACGGGGGCATCGGCTGACGACATCTCGACATCCTCTCCTCTATTCTCCACCTCCGCCGGGGGCTGCGGCGGTGCTCGGACGACTCAGCAGCTTGACGTCGTCTCGCTTCGACTCTACTGACGGCCGATTGGCTGGGGCGGTGCCGTCGCAGCGAACGTCGGGTCAGGAATCAGCTGGCGCGTAGAGACAGATCGTCCTGGTGTTCTACGCGGTGACCGCGCAGGCGCCGGCCGGCGACACGATGAAGGTCTTCCGAGGTCTGTCGAACTCGAGGTGAGCCGACCGGCCGGGCTTCGAGTGTCCGAGAAGTGTCCAATTTCTTGGACAATCCGGTGCGGTCGGTCTCTTGAAGAATGGTGCCGTATGCGCGGACGCACGACCAGCGGCGTTCCGGCGAAGATCTCATCCGATTGGGAGGATTACCAATGCTGAGATTCGACGGCAAAGTCGCACTGATCACGGGTGCCGGTCGCGGCCTCGGACGGTCGCACGCAGAACTGCTCGCCGAGCGGGGAGCCGCTGTGGTGATCAACGACCTCGATTCGGCTGCGGCGCAGGAGGCCGTCTCCGCGATCACCGCGGCGGGCGGACGCGCGGCAGTGGCGACGGGCGACATCACCAAGGACGCGGAGGCGGTCGTGAACGCGGCGGTCGACGCCTTCGGGCGGCTCGACATCGTGGTGAACAACGCGGGCGTGGACAGCCCGTCCCCGTTCGGCCCCACGGCGGTCGACTCGATCAGGCGGCACATGGAGATCAACTTCCTCGGAACCGTCGCCGTCACCGCGGCGGCATGGCCGCACCTGGTGGCGAACAGCGGTCGGGTGGTCAACACCTGCTCGCCGACGCTGTCGGGCTGGGAGGGCGAGAGCGCCTACGTGGCGTCGAAGGGGGCCGTGTACGTCTTCACCCGGACGGTGTCGATCGCGGCGCTCAAGTCCGGAGTCCGCGTCAACGCGATCGCCCCGACCGCGTACACCCGGATGGCGTCCGAGGCGGATCTGCCGGATGCGCTGAAAGAGAACCTCAAAGCCAACTACACGACAGCGATGGTGTCGCCGGTAGTCGCCTACCTCGCGCACGAGGAGTGCAGCATCAGCGGAGAGACGATCCTTGCGCAGGGCGGACTGATCCAGCGCTTCTCGCTCGCGATGAACGACGGCTACACGAACACGGAGATCACTCCGGAGGACGTGAAGGATCATCTCGAGGAGATCCTCGACGACAGCTCGGCGAAGCCGCTCGGTGTGGTGGGGTCCGAGAGCGAGACCTCGCTGCTCGATCTGTTCGAGTGAGCTGTCCCCGTCACGACGTCGGCGGGGCAGTAGCGTCAGGCGGCGGTGAGGCGGGCCAGGTAGCCATCGATGCGGGAGTCCTCCGGTCCGGGCGGGGCGTGTGGACCCTGATCGGGGAGCAGCTCCGCGTGGTGAATGTGGTTGACCCGCCACGCTTTCCGCCCGTGGCCAGTCGTGATCGGACGCCAGGCGACGCGTCCGGCGTGCGGGCCGTCGTTCAGGATCATGGTCTCCCAGTCGCCGAGCATCTTGCCGACCGACCGATTATGCCGTCCGCACGCGGCGCCGAGGTGATCGATGTTCGTCGGGCCGCCGTCGGCGGAATCCGGGAAATGATGGGCTTCTGTTCGCGCGAACGGCGCCGTGCAGCCGGGTGCGGTGCAGCCGCGGTCGCGGGCGAACAGCATCAGACGTTGAGCCTTCGAGGCGAGGCGCCGTCCCCGACCCAGGTAGAGCGGCTGACCCTGGCGTGGGAGAACACCGCCAGATGCGGCGTCGCGCCGGATGCCGCCTCGACCAGCTCGGCCACCGGCAACCTTGTTCCGGTCGCGGTGAGTGCGATTCCGGCGTGTTCGCGGAGTTCTTTGTCGGTGACGGTGATGACCAGCTGCGACGACAGCCGCCCACCGCCGGTGGTGCCTGCGGCGGTGAACGCCCGCTCAGCATCCAGCAGGGCGACGAGCGCGTCGTGGCCGCGTTGCCCGGCGGTGCGATCATCGCGCTCGGCGGCCGCGGCGAGCGCTGCTGGGTCGGCTGCCTCGCGTGCGCCGCATGGGGAGTCGGGGTCGGCGGGGTTGTTCATGCCGGGCGCGGCCCAAGACTCGAGCGTTACCTCCAACTTGGCCCGCAGAGCCGGGGTCAGGGAGGCGGTGACTTTGCTCATCAGCTGCCGGTCCTGCGGCATGAGCGCGAACTTCCGCCGGCGTTTGCGGTCCCGCTCGTCAGTGAGTGACCCGTCCGGGTCGAGATGGGCCAGGAGTCGGTGTCCGGCGGTGCGGACTCCTTCCGGGGTCAGCTCCCGGGCCACCGAAGCCAACTGGACTTCGGCGAGTTTGCGGGTCTGAGTGTCGACGGCGGCGGGGATCTTGTCCATGATCGCGTCGATCTCCAGCACATGCGCGGTACCGATGGCTCCGGCATTGACCGCCTCGGCCGTGGCCGGACACGCCGGCGTGAGAGTTTGGCCTTGCATGCCGGTGAATCGGCCGATCGCCGCGACAGAGGTCCGCCGACGACGGGCTTCACCGTCGCCGAGGTGAAGCCCCGACGACAGGTATTGATGCAGTGACAGGAAGCCGTCTTTGCGGTAGGCGCCGCGGTCGGAGACTTCCACCAGCAGGGCCGCGTCTACCCCGTCCAGCCGGCGATGCACGTGCTCGAGGGCTTCGGCGGTCTCCAGCAACTCGCGTTCGGTCACGGCGGCGAAGCGAGCGGCGGCGAGCCGGGTCGTAGCGGCTTCGATGACCGCGGCTAGCGCGGCCGGGTCCTCCGGCAACACCAGCGACGACTGTGCATCCATCCTGCTCACCGCCTCCCCGTGGTGCTCGACGACTGTGTGATCGTCGGTATGGGTGAACACTATCCCGGCCCTACGACAAAACGGCCTGACCTGCGTATGCACGGACCACTGCATCGCGTGGCCCTCGCCACAGCACCATCTGATAACGTGTGTTTGCACACTCGCGTGAGTGTGGAGACCTGCGAAGTGCTGCCATCCGACTACGCTCCTGGTTCATGACTGACTACCCCGAGACGGCCGCCATGGCCGTCGTCGCGCGCGGAATCGCCCAGAAGGGCCCGTGGGGACAGGTGTACGGTCCCCTCGACCTCGACATCCCGATGGGCGGGCTCACCGTATTGCGCGCCGAGCCGGGTCCCGGACGCACGGCGCTGCAGATGACGATCGCCGGCCGGATGAAAGCCAAGACCGGGCGGCTCGACGTGCTCGGCCGCACGTCCGCGCGAGCGATCTTCAAGGTCGCCTCGCTCGCGGGGGTCGCCGCCCTCGACGACGTGTACACCTCGGTCCGAGTGGTCGACCTGCTGACCGAGAAGATGCGGTGGGACGCGCCGTGGTACCGGCTGATCCGGAGATCGACCGAACAGGATCTGGAGCGGATCTGCCGTCCGGTGTTCGGCGACCTGCCGTTGCCGGATCTCACCGCATACGTCGAGGAGCTCTCCGAACTCGACGGCCTGCTGCTGCGCGTCGCCCTGGCCAACACCCGGCGGCTCCCGTTGCTGGTGGTCGGCAACATCGACCAGGTGTCCAGCGACGACGATCAGCGCATCCTGATCTCCCGTCTGGCCGAGCTGGGAACCGGACAGACGGTCGTCACGACCACGGTGAACCGCATCGATCCCGCACTCGGGTACCGGGCGTTGATCGACGTTCCGTCGATGCTGCCGAGAGAGACTTTCCACGCGCCCGCAGGCGCCGACTCCGAGGGGGAGATCTGATGCTGGCGGGAATGTCGCTGGGCACCGAGCTGAAGCGCTACTCGAAGGGGGCGATGCCGCGCATCGCCATCGTCACGATCATCCTCATGCCGCTGCTCTACGGTGCGATGTACCTGTGGGTGTTCTGGAATCCGTTCGACGAGGTCTCGAAGGTCCCGGTGGCACTGGTGAACGAGGACCAGGGCGTGAAATCGGGCGCGTTCGAGATCAACGCGGGCGATCAGGTCGCAGACCAGCTGCTGACCTCCGGACAGCTCGACCTGCACGAAGTGAACGCCGATGAGGCGGCCACGGGCCTGGCCCACGGAGACTACTACTTCACCATCACCATCCCGCACGATTTCACGTCGGCGATCACGTCGGCGACCACACCGAATCCGCACAAGGCGAAGATCGAGTTCACCTTCAACGACGCCAACAACTACCTAGCGGGCATCATCGGGCAGAACGCCGCGGCGCAGGTGACCCAGGCGATCAACGACAAGGTCGGCCAGCAGGCGGTGGACCAGGTGCTGGTCGGACTCACCACGGCGGGCAAGGGCATCGAGAAGGCGGCGGACGGATCGGCGCAACTCGCCGACGGACTGCACACGGCGAACTCCGGCGCACACGAACTGGCCTCGGGATCACGCGAACTCGCGACCAACATGGTCACCGCCCGGGACGGCTCCGCCGAACTCGCCGCGGGGACGGCACAACTCGCGAACGGGATCGACGCGGCCACCACACCACTGCTCGGATTGCTCAACAGCGTGCAGTCGTCGGGGGTGAAGCCCTCTGCGTACGCGAACGACGCCGCGAAACTGTCGTCGGACCTCTCCGGCGTGCTCGACCTGATCAGCGCTGCCGGTGCCGGACAATCGCAGGCGGAGAAAGCCGTCTCACAGGTCGCCACCGCTCTCCGCAACAGTTCCGACCCCAACATGCGCGCCCTCGCGAACGGGCTCGCGCCGGTTCAGGACTTCCTCCGAACCCAGGGTGTGACGCCGTCGACCACCGCGACCGTGAATCGGTTGGCGAAACAGTCCGACGCCCTGTCGGCCCAGCTCGGGGACGCGAACTCACCGTTGCGCAGCACCTTGGCGATGCTCGAGAACGGCGGTCTGGCGAGCAAGGTGGGCGAACTGCGTGACGGTGCCGGACAGCTGAAAACCGGTGCGGCGCAACTGCACAGCGGACTCATCCAGCTCACCGACGGCAGTGAACGCCTGGCGACCGGGGCCGGTCGACTGGCCGACGGCACCACCGAACTGTCCTCGGGTGCCGACGAACTGTCGAGCGGGCTCGCCGACGGGGTGAAGCAGATCCCGAACTTCGGCGGCACCGAGCAGCGGCTCAAGACCGCGTCGAATCTGTCGCAGCCGGTCGCGCTGAGCACGTTCACCGAGAATCGCGCGCCCACCTTCGGCACCGGCTTCGCGCCCTTCTTCCTGTCGTTGGCGATGTTCATCGGCGCCATCATCATCTGGATGATGCTGAAGCCGCTGCAGTCGCGGCCGGTGATCGGCGGCCTCGGCGGTCTGCGATCGGTCCTCGCGTCGTACTGGCCGGCAGTGCTGATCGCCGTCGCGCAGGTCGTGGTCATGTTCGTGGTCGCGCACTTCGCGGTCGGACTCGACGCCTTCCATCCGCTGGGCATGGTCGGTTTCATGCTTTTGGTGTCGGTCACCTTCCTGGCGATGATCCAGATGTTCAACGCGGTCCTGGGAGCGGCCGTCGGCCGGGTGGTGTCGCTGGCGTTCCTGATGGTGCAGATCGTCGCGTCGGGCGGCATCTATCCGGTTGAGACCACAGCGACACCGGCTCAATGGTTCCACCCCTACGACCCCATGGGCTACGCCGTCACCGGTCTCCGCCAGGTCGTCAGCGGCGGCATGGATCACCGGCTGTGGGTGTCCGTGGCGGTCCTGGCCGGGGTGACGGTGGTGTCGCTCGCGATCAGTTCCTGGGCGGCCAGACGCAACCGGCAGTACACCATGACGCAGTTGTATCCGCCCATCGAAGTGTGAGCCGGGCCAGATTCCCCGGTGAGACGCGGCGTAGCTCGTGTCGAGGTCGCCGGTCCTCATCGGGGAATCTGATCCGTGAAGTGGCTGCGAAGGTGTGCGCCGCGGCGGATCGCCGTCATGATCCGGGCATTGGTGTCCGGCCAGCGGAAGACCACGTCGTCGTAGGTGAACCGCAGCGGGTAATAGCCCAGTTCGAGAGCGATGGCATCGCGGGTTCGATCGTTCTGGAAATGTGTGCGGTCGCCGTGGAATTCCCATCCGTCGATCTCGATGCTCAGCCAGCGGCCTACCACCAGGTCCACGCGCCCCAGACCGTCGATCACCACCTGTATCCGGACCTTGACGTTCTGGCTGCGCAGCCGAAACCTGGTCATCGTCTCGGGCCCCGACTCGGCCCGGCCGTCGCAACGGTCGAGGAGCTTCGTGATGTGCCGGGGCGCCGAGCGGAACTGGTACTCGATCTGTTCGGCGGTCATGAGGCGTTTGTTGAGAATCGAATCGCAGACCACGACGAAGCCCTCGTCGTCGAGGCATCGCGCGGCATGCCGGAGGGCAGTGGGAACGTCGTCGACCAGCCCGTACTCCGGTTCGGGCCGACCGAACTGCCGGCAGAACGGTCCCTTCCGGCTCCGAATCGCCGAGCTGTTCCCCCGGACATGGAACCGATGGTCCTCGGGCGTCCAGACGCCGTGCCGATTCAGTGCGGTGACGCAGCTGATGACGCCGCCTCGTCGGACGGCGGCGACGTCGGCGGCAGAGGGCTCACCCACCGCGTACCAGCCGTGCCGGAGTCGCCGCGCGGTCTTCTCGCGGATGAGGATGTCGAGGTCGCCGCGGCCGAGCGTCGCGAGGAGTTCGCGGTGCGGATACACCCCGTCCGGAATGCGTTCCATGCCGCCACGATCGTCCGAATACGGATGCAGCACATGGCTTTCGGCGGTTCAAATGCAGATTGTGGACCGATCGGGGATTCCCCACAGCATCGTGCCGGACGGATCAGGTTCCCCGCTCAGCGGCACCACGCCCTGTGGGGGAGGTGGTAGCGCTGAGCGGGGAAATCGGTCCGAGCCAGCCCCGAACCGCGCAGGTTCAGACGAAGACCACGAAGCCCGCAGCGATCACGACCATCGCCACGGTGAGCGCCCACACCGCGGCGGGGCCGGGCATCCGGCCACCGTGCTCGAGGACGTGGTTCACCCGCTGCCACCGCCATGCCCCGGTCAGCGCGGCCAGCGCGCCGAGGACCACGAGGGACACGCCGAGAGCGGTCTTGGACCCGGTGACGCCGAAGTCGTCCACGATGTGGAGCACCGCGACGCCGGCGGCGATGAGACCGAGGGCGGTGCGAAGCCAGGCCAGCATGGTCCGCTCCGCGGCGAGCGTGAAGCGGGCGTCGGTGGCCCCCGGAGGCGGCGGGGTCGATGCAGGATCGTGCTCAGTCATGATGTTGCGGGCTCCTCACTGTGCTGAGCCCTCGCGGGCGAGTGCGATGAGCTTCGCGGTCGTCCGAAGATTACGTCCGGTGCCGGTGACTCCGAGCCCTTTGGCGATGCCCGCGGGCGTCAGCTTCGATCTGCCCACGCCGGTGGGCGCCGGATAGTCGATGTGAAGATCCCTGCCGATCACTCGCAGGCGTTCGCCGTTCCCGAAGTCGCGGGCGCAGAACTCGACGGCGGCGTCCGGATCGGGTACTCCGGTGAGGAAGTAGATGTGTCCGTGCGGCGGGTCGCCGAACGGATAGTCGGCCAGTGCTCGGGACAATTCGTCGGGCGTGCGGCCGATGACTTCCCGGAAGTACCCGAATTCGTCGGAGATCGCCTGCTCGAGGGCGCGATCGAAGTCGTCGGGATCTCCCGGCGGTGTGCACAGGAGATTGCCGGAGGCGATGTACGTGCTGACGTCGTCGGCACCGAGTGCGGTGGCGATCTCGCGTAGGCGCGCCATCGGCAGCTTGGCGCCGCCGACGTTCACGGCGCGGATCAGAACGATGCGGCCAGCGGCCATTCGGATCTCCTCACCCGGTAGCGTTGGACGTCATGAGCGACGCCGGAACCACTTCGAAGGTAGTGGAGATCTCGACTGATGGTGCGTGCCTCGGAAACCCGGGCCCCGGGGGCTGGGGGGCGATCCTGCGCTACGGCGACATCGAGAAGGAGATCTCCGGCGGCGTGGCCGACACCACCAACAACCGGATGGAGCTGACCGCGGCGATCGAGGCGCTCCGTGCGCTGAAGCGACCGTCGACCGTGATCCTTTACACCGACTCCAGCTACGTCCGGAACGGGATCACGAAGTGGGTCGCGGGCTGGCAGCGCAATGGCTGGAAGACGGCGAGCAAACAACCGGTCAAGAACGCCGACCTGTGGCAGGAGCTCATCGCCGCCGAGGACGTGCACACCGTCGAGTGGCGCTGGGTGAAGGGCCACGCCGGCGACAAGTACAACGAGATCGCCGACACCCTGGCCACGAGTGCGGCCCGAAGGCTGCGGGACGGCTAGGACAGGACCCCGCACCTCACTGCACCACGCGAGGGAACGAAGAACGACGAGAGCGCTCACACGGGAGCGTCCACATCCTCGATCGGCGCCGAGAACTGGGCGTTGTACAGCCGGAAGTACGCGCCACGACGCTCCAGCAGCGACTCGTGGTCGCCCTGTTCGACGATCCGCCCGTTCTCCATCACCACGATCAGGTCCGCGTTGCGGATCGTCGAGAGCCGATGCGCTATCACGAAGCTCGTGCGGTCCTTGCGGAGATTCGCCATCGCCTTGCCGATGAGCAGTTCGGTGCGGGTGTCGACCGAACTGGTGGCCTCGTCGAGAATGAGGATCGTCGGCTTGGCGAGGAAGGCGCGCGCGATGGTGATCAGCTGACGCTCACCCGCGCTCACTCCGCCGCCCTCGTCGTCGATCACGGTGTCGTACCCGTCCGGCAGGGTGCGGACGAAGTGATCGACGTGGCTGATCCAGGCCGCCTCCATGACGTCCTCACGGCTGGCGGCGGGATCGCCGTAGGCGATGTTGTCGTAGATCGTGCCGCCGAACAGCCACGAGTCCTGCAGCACCATGCCGGTGCGCTCCCGCAGGTCGTCGCGGGTCATCTCGGACGAGTCCACACCGTCGACGAAGATGGTTCCGCCGTCTATCTCGTAGAACCGCATGATGAGGTTCACCAGGGTCGTCTTGCCGGCACCGGTCGGTCCGACGATCGCGATCATGTCGCCCGGCTTGGCCTCGAGTGAGAGGTTCTCGATCAGCGGCTGGTCCGCGCGGTAGCGGAACGAGACGTCGTCGAAGACGATGTGTCCCTCGTCCACCGCGGGCGTCTTGGGCGCTGCCGGATCCGGCTGCTCCTCGTCCTCGTCGAGAACGTCGAAGATGCGTTCGGCGGAGGCGACGCCGCTCTGCATGAGGTTGAACATCGAGCCGATCTGGGTGAGCGGCTGGGTGAACTGGCGCGAGTACTGGATGAACGCCTGCACCTCGCCCAGGCTGAGCTGTCCGGAAGCGACGCGCAGACCGCCGACCACCGCCACCGCCACGTAGTTCAGGTTCCCGAGGAACATGATCGTCGGCATGACGATGCCGGAGATGAACTGAGCCCGCCACGACGAGGCGAAGAGCTTCTCGTTCCGGTCGTCGAAGACGCGTTCGACCTCGGCTCGCCTGCCGAAGGCGGTGACCAGTTCGTGGCCGGTGAAGGCCTCTTCGATCTGCGCGTTGAGGGCGCCGGTACTGGTCCATTGACCCACGAAGTGCGGCTTGGACCGCTTGGCGATCAGTGCGGTGGCGATCGCCGCGACCGGAACGGTCGCGATCGCGATCAGCGACAGCAGCGGCGAGATCGTCAGCATCATGATCAGAATCGCGACCACCATCAGCAGTGAGTTGAGCAGCTGGCTGATGGTCTGCTGCAACGACTGCGACAGGTTGTCGAGGTCGTTGGTGACGCGGCTGAGCAGATCACCGCGCGCCGAGGCATCGTAGAACGACAGCGGGAGTCGGTGGATCTTGCTCTCCACCTCGGCTCGCAGTTTCGTCACGGTTCCGACGACGACCTTGTTCAGAAGGTAGGCACCGAGCCAGCCGAGCACCGCCGAGGCCGCGTACAGGGCCAGCACGGTCGCCAGAATCCGGCCGACGGCGGTGAAATCGACTCCGTGGCCGGGGATCACGTCCATCGACGACACCATGTCGGCGAAGGTGTTCTGTCCCTTGGCGCGCAGGCCTTCGACCGCCTGCTCCTTCGAGATGCCCGACGGCAGCCGCGCCCCCACCACACCGGCGAAGAGTTCGTCGGTGGCGTCGCCGAGGACCCGCGGGGCGTACGCGGTCAATGCGACGGATCCCACGATGGAGCCCAGGACCACGAGCATCTTTCCTCGATGATCACCGAGACGACGAACGAGGCGCTTCAGCGACGGTTTGAACGACTTGGCCTTCTCCAGCGTGGGAGCGGCGCCGGGAGGTCCGCCGCGGGTCATGCGCCTGCCCCGATCGACAGCTGAGACTCCGCGATCTCAGCGTAGGTGGGACACGACTGCAGCAACTCGGTGTGGGTGCCCAGACCGACGATCGTTCCGCGGTCGAGGACCACGATCTGGTCGGCGGCGGTGATCGTCGAGATGCGCTGTGCGACGACGACCAGCGCCGCATCGCGGGTGGCGGGCACCAGGGCCTCGCGCAGACGCGAGTCGGTGGTGAGATCGAGCGCCGAGAACGAGTCGTCGAACAGGTAGATCGACGGCTTCCGGATGAGTGCTCGCGCGATCGCCAGCCGCTGACGCTGACCGCCGGAGACCGTGGTGCCGCCCTGTGCGACCGGAGTGTCGAGACCGTCGGGCATGGCGCGGACGAAATCGGCGGCCTGCGCGATCGTCAGGGCCTCCCACATCTCGTCCTCGGTGGCATCCGGTTTGCCGTTCCGGAGGTTGCTCGCGATGGTGCCGGAGAAGAGGTAGGGGCGCTGGGGGACGAGACCGAAGTGCCTGCGCAGTGCGTCGGGGTCGGCGTCGCGCAGGTCGGTGCCGCCGATCGTGATGGATCCGCCGGTCACGTCCAGCATCCGCGGCAGGAGGTTGATCAAGGTGGTCTTGCCCGATCCCGTCGATCCGACGACGGCGGTGGTGGTGCCGGGCGCGGTCTGGAAGCTGATCCCGCTGAGCACGGGCTCGTCGGCGCCCGGGTAACGGAATTCGACGTCGTCGAGGCGCAGGACGGCCGGATCGCCGACGATCGGTTGCGGGGCGGCCGGCGCGGTCACGGTGGTCTCGGTGTCGAGGACCTCGCAGATGCGGTCGGCGCAGACGCCCGCCCGAGGCGCCATCATCGCGAGGAACGAGGCCATCATCACCGACATCATGATCTGCATGACGTAGCTGATCATGGCGGTGAGCGCGCCGATCTCCACCGATCCGTCGTTGACCGCGTGCGCGCCGAACCAGAGCACTGCGACCAGCGTCAGGTTGGTGATGAGCATGACGGACGGGAACATCAGCGCCATCATGCGGCCGACGCGGAGGGACGCCTCGGCGAGGTCGTCGTTCGCGCTGCCGAAGCGTTCGGTCTCGTGCTGTTCACGGACGAAGGCACGCACCACGCGAATGCCGGTGACCTGCTCGCGCATGATGCGGTTGACGTTGTCGATGCGCGTCTGCATCGCGCGGAACCCGGGGATCATGCGCGAGATGATGAGGCCCATCGTGATCCCGAGAACCGGGACGGCCACCACCAGCACCCATGAGATGGGCGCTGCCACCCGTACGCCCATCACGATGCCGCCGATGCCCATGATCGGAGCCGTCACCAGGATCGACATCGCCATGACCGCCAGCAGCTGTACCTGCTGCACATCGTTGGTGGTGCGGGTGATGAGCGAGGGGGCACCGAACCTGCCGACTTCTCGGGTGGAGAATCCGTTCACCCGGTGGAGCAGATCGTGCCGGATGTCGCGGCCGCCGCCGAGCGCGGCCCGCGAGCCGAAGTACATCGCGGCCACCGAACCCGCGATCTGCGCGAGCGACACCAGCAGCATCCAGCCTCCGGTGGAGAGGATGTAGCCGGTGTCGCCGTTGGCGACGCCGATGTCGATGATGTCGGCGTTCAGGGTGGGCAGATACAGCATCGCGGCGGTCGCCACCAGCTGGAGGCAGACCACCGCGACGACCGCGCCACGATAACGGAGGACATACGTCCGCAGTAGGCGAATGAGCACGGGTCCACATTACGTGCGGTGTGTGACACGCGCGATCGGGATTCGCGCGCCGCCCGTGCGGCGCTACGTGAGCGCGACCGCAGCCTCCGGGGTGTATGTCAGGTACGTGAAGGACTCGAAGAAATAGAGGTTCACCGTGTCGGCGTCGTGCGAGTCGTAGCCGATCGACACGTCCTGACCGATCGACAGTTCGAAGTCGCCACCCCGGGTGCTCAGCAGGAAGCCGCTGGAGATGGCCGGCGCCCAGACGATCTCGCCGTCGACCAGGATCCGGCGCAAGTGGTCGCGCACCGGGTTGCCGTGATCGGAGGTCTCGTTCACCTGCGTGTAGTGCTCCGCCGAGAGCGCGAGCGAGTACGGTCCGTCGACCGACTCCAGACGCAGCTTGCTGATCGCCTGGCTGATGGCCTCCGGGTAATCGCGGACGTCGTCGGGCAGCGCGATCGAGTTCACGCCGGACTCGTGGGCGATGCCGTTGATCTTGGCGGCCGCATAACCCTCGAAGATCGCGCGGTCCTCGGCCAGAGCCAGTTCGCGCGCGGCGCGAACCACGGGGTCCCAATCGGAATCGGAGGCGCCGCGGTCGACGTTGTCGATCGCCTCCCGGGTGACGGTGAACGGCACCTTGAACTCCACCAGCGGCTGAGTGTGGCGCAGGAAGGCGGTGATCCCGTCGGCCGGCGAGTCGATCTTGGTGCGGTGCCCGCGGGTGACGGAGTCGACGTCCAGTCCCAGCGGACCCTTCACGTCGACGAGACGACGACCGGCGATGTTCCGCTTGAACGAACGGGACGCCTCCTCCTCGATCTCGGCCCACGCAGCGGCGGAGATGGGAGCGAGTTCGCGGTGCAGATTGTTCATCGTGTTTCCTAACTCGGTGTGGTCGTGCGGTGGTCGGAGGGAACTGGGACTGTGGGAACTGTGACTGGGAACGCTCACCGGCCCGAGCGGCCGGTGATCGCCGGCTATCGGAGGGAGCCGATTCCGAGCGAGCCGTCCGACCGGGCGTCGGGCTGTTCCGGGGAGGTCTCGGGGACCGGGCCGGGGGCGGGCGGCTGTTCCTCGAGGAAGTCGCGGGTGGGCACGAAGAACTGCGCTCCGCTGACCGCGGTGGTGAAGTCGAGCAGACGATCGTAGTTGCCCTCGGGCTCGCCGATGAACATCCGGCGGAGCATCTCCTCGCTCACATCAGGCGCGCTCGAGTACGCGATGTAGAACGTGCCCTTCTCTCCGCTTCCGGAGATGTCACCGTACGGCATGTTGTCGCGCACCACGTCGATCTCGTTGCCCTCGTCGTCGGTCACGACGTTGAGCGCGATGTGCGAATTGGCCGGCTTCACATCGTCGTCCATCTCGATGTTCTCGAGTTTGGTGCGGCCGATCGCGTTCTCCTGCTCGGGCACCGGGAGACCGTTCCACGACTCGAAATCGGTGACGTACCGCTGCGTGACGACGTAGCTGCCGCCGGCGAAATCCGGATCCTCGTCGCCGACGGTGATGGCGTCGATCGCCTCCTGCCCGACCGGGTTCTCGGTGCCGTCGACGAAACCGATGAGGTCGCGCATGTCGAAGTAGCGGAAGCCGTGAACCTCCTCGACGGTGGTCACGGCGTCGCCGAGGCGTTCGGTCCAGCGCTGGCCCACTTCGAAGCAGAGGTCCATGCGGTCGGCCTTCACGTGCAGCAATAGGTCGCCCGGGGTGGCGGGCGCCGAGTGCACGGATCCGGCCAGCGCGGTGAACGGCCGCAGCGACTTCGGGCGCGGGCCGGCGAACAGCCGATCCCATGCCTGCGATCCGATTCCGACGATCGACGTCAGCGCCGACTCGGGGGCGCGGGAGCCGACCGCCGTCGACAGTCCGGGCAACTCGGCCAGCGCGTCGCGCACCGCGGCCTCGCCGCCGTCGTTGACGGTGAACACGAGAAAGGCAGCGGCGCCGGTCTTACGGGTGAGGATCGTCTGAGGCGTGGGCACGGAACCAGCCTAACGCGGCGATCGGACAGTTTCCGGCGCAGACTCACGATGGCCGGCACCCTGGCGGGTGCCGGCCATCGTGAGCGGTGTGTCCGATCAGAAGAACGCGGGGCGGAACGTGGTGGCCCACGACTGCTTGAAGCGGTCCTGCCAGTAGTCCCACCAGTGCGCGCCGTCCGGAGTGATGTGCGTGGTGAGGTGCACGCCGGGGACGGTGGCGACGCGGGCGATGTACAGCTGGGAGCTGGTCGACGCCGCGACCTCCAGCGGAACCATCTGGGCGAACTTGACGGGGTTGAAGCTGCCGCTGCCCGGAGTCAGGCTCGAGTCGTACTTGCTGCCGACGCCGGTCCCGGAGGACACGTACACGTAGTGCCCGGCCAGGTTGCCCGCCGACAGGAACGGGTCGTTGGCGAACCACTCGCCTGCGGGGTAGAAGCCCCACATATTGGTCGGGTTGCCGCCCATCTCGGCCACCGAGGCCTGGATGCCCTGGGTGAAGCCGGGCATGGTGACGGTCGGGTAGCCGCTGTAGGACGCGACCGCCTTGTAGAAGCTGGGGTGCCGCGAGGCCAGGTTCAGGGCCGCGGTCCCCGACATCGACAGGCCGGCGATGCCGTTGCGTCGGTTGTCGCTGTTGTGGTGCTTCTTCATGTACGCGGGCAGCTCACGCGTCAGGAAGGTCTCCCACTTGTTGACGCCGAGCTTCGGGTCGCGCTGCTCCCAGTCGGTGTAGAAGCTGCCGCCGCCGCCGAACGGGATCGCGACGTTGGTGCCCTTGCCGACCATCCAGCTGTCGACCTTGGTGTTCTGCAGCCAGCCGCTGGTGTTGTTCGGGGCGCGCAGGCCGTCGAGCAGGTAGAGCGTCGGCTTCGGGCCGCTCCCGCCGCCGTCGACGATGCGGACCGGGACTTTGCGGTGCATCGCGTTCGAGTACACGTACTCGGTGGTGCCTGCGGCCTGTGCCTGCGGCGTGACGGAGACTGCGGTGCCGACGAGGGTCGCCAGGGCGGCGACCGCGATCGTCAAGCGCTTGCCGACGCTCTTTCGCATATGAATCCTTCGGTCTGTTCGGTCGCGGGAGCGACTGTCGTGTCACCGGATCGGGGCCGGAGCGGTGCCCCGATCTCGATCCGTGAGCCGATCGGCCCGAGTCGCCGCGGGTCGATCGACCCGCAGCACCCCCGCACGAGTGGTGAGATTAACGGACTCCCGACGCTGCCGCAAAGGCAAGAGGGCGATTCGGTGCTGGTAGTAGCCGTTTCGGGACCCGTTTGCAGCGGTCAGGTCACAAATCGATAAACCTCGCGGGATTTGTCAGCGACGGCGCCGGATTCAGGCCATCCGGACGTAGCTGTCATCGCCGAGCTCGTACACGGGGTCCGCGCCGGTCTTCGCGTAGCCCTCCTCGCGGAGCGCAACGCGCTGATTCTTGAACGTCGACGTGCGGGCCAGCGCCGCCACCACCCGGAGGTACAGCGGCACCGCGTAGTGCGGTAGCCGGGCGCGCAGCTCGGTTGCGACCAGCCGGGGGTCGAAGTCGTCCTCGACGACCACCGCGGCCATCCCGGCGCGACCGTCGGCACCCGGCACCGCCACCCCGTAGACCACCGACTCGGCGACGCCGGGCACCGCGTTCAGTGCGGCCTCCACCTGGGTGGTCGCCACGTTCTCGCCCTTCCAGCGGAAGGTGTCGCCGAGGCGGTCGACGAAGGCGACGTGCCGGAACCCGACGTCGGCCACCAGATCGCCGGTGTTGAAGTAGGAGTCGCCGTCCTTGAGAGCGTCGCGGACGATCTTCTTCTCGGTGGCGGCGGGATCGGTGTATCCGTCGATCCGGGCCAGCCGGGTGATCTTCCCGAGCAGCAGTCCGGGTGTGCCCTTCGGGACCTCGATCACGCGGCCGTCGGGGCCGCGGACCGGCAGTCCGGTCGCTTCGTCCGCTTCGACCACGATGTACGGCAGCGGACAGAAGCCGACGGTCTTGCGCTGATCGAGGATGTTGACGAACCCGATGTTCGATTCGCTCGCGGCGTAGAACTCGACGATCCGGTCGATCCCGAACCGGTCGGCGAATTCGTCCCAGATCTCCGGGCGCAGGCCGTTGCCCGCGGCCAGCCGGATCGAATGCGCGCGGTCGGTGGGCCGGGGCGGCTGAGCCAGCAGGTAGCGGCAGAGTTCGCCGATGTAGCAGAAGGCCGTCGCCTCGTTCTCGATGGCCTCGTCCCAGAAGCGGCTCGCCGAGAACTTCGGACTGACGGCCAGGCAGGCGCCGGCCGCGAGCGCCGTCGCGACACAGACCGTCAGCGCGTTGTTGTGATAGAAGGGCAGCGTGACGAACAGGACGTCGTCGGACCGCAGCCGCAGGCCCATCGAGAATCCGTTCATCGCGGTCTGCCAGCGCCCGTGGCTCATCACGCTGGCCTTGGGCCAGCCGGTGGTACCCGAGGTGAAGATGTAATACGCGGGGTCGTCGGCTCGCACATCCGCGGTCGCACGCGGGTCCGCTTGCACCGCGGGATTCCGGGCCGCGAGCGCGGAGCCCCGCGCGTCCATCTCGGCCAGGGCGATCGGATCGGTGTCGACGCCGGTGAGGGCGCCGAGTTGCTCGCCGCATTCGTCGTCGTGGAGTACGACGAGCCGGGCGCCGCGGCGGTTCGCGTCGTCGAGCACGCCGAAGCTGTGATTCAGTGCGTCACCCGGCTGCGTGTGGTTCACCATTCCCGTCACCGCGCCGAGCTTGACGATCGCGAGCATCGCGATCACGCATTCCGGACTGTTGTGCGCCATCACCGCGACCACGTCGCCGCGGCGGACCCCGTGCTCGGCCAGCACGGCCGACCACCGGTTGGCGCGGCGGTTGCACTCGCCGTACGTGTGGACGGTGCCGCCGGTGCGGAGGAAGGGACGATCGGGATGGCGTGCCGCCGCCGCGGCGAAGGCCCGGCCCACACTCCATCTCCGGTGTTCGTCGAAATGGATGAGCGACGGCCGTTGCCGGGCCAGGACCGGAACGTCGCGCAGCAGCCCCAGGACGCCTCGCGCCATCGACGCCCAGGTGACGGGATCAGCTGCCTCGGAATGAACGGTCGGGGTCGGTGCGGCCACGGGTGCCTCCTCGTCAGACGAATCGTGCGTGTCGTCTCAGTATCGGGCCGTGCGCGCCGCAGCGTGGCGAGTTCGGTCACCGCGGTACGTCCCCGCTCTCGCCCGGTGCGCGTGGGACTTCCGCCCGTCGGCGGCCCAGGCCGGCGCGGGTAGTGTCGGTCCCGACGGCCTGTGCGATGGGCCACACATCTTTCGCGGAGAGGACGAGTCGGGTGTTGAAGCAGACGCAAGCGGCGGACGCCATTGTGGTGGGCGCGGGGTTGGCGGGACTTGTCGCCACCTACGAACTGACCAAGGCGGGGCGCACGGTGGTCGTCGTCGATCAGGAGAATCGACAGAATCTCGGCGGACAGGCGTTCTGGTCGCTGGGTGGACTCTTCCTCGTCGACAGTCCCGAACAGCGACGGCTCGGCATCAAGGACTCGCCCGATCTGGCGCTGCAGGACTGGATGGGATCGGCCGGTTTCGACCGCGACGACGAGGATTACTGGCCCCGCCAGTGGGCGCGGGCGTATGTCGAGTTCGCCTCGACGATCAAGCGGCAGTATCTGCACGATCTGGGTCTGCGCTTCACACCGGTGGTCGGATGGGCCGAGCGCGGTGGCGGTTTCGCCGACGGGCACGGTAATTCGGTCCCGCGGTTCCATCTCACGTGGGGCACCGGACCCGAGGTGGTGCGCATCTTCGCCGAGCCGGTCCTCGAAGCGGAGAAGCGCGGTCTGGTCACCTTCGCGTTCCGTCATCGGGTCGACGACCTGATCGTGGAGGACGGCGCAGCGGTCGGCGTGCGCGGCCGCGTCCTGGAGCCGACCGAAACAGCTCGCGGCGTGCCGAGTTCGCGTACCGAGATCAAGGATTTCGAGCTCCGCGGGGGCGCGGTGATCGTCACCTCCGGCGGCATCGGCCACAACCACGACCTGGTCCGCCGGAACTGGCCCACCGAGCGTCTCGGCCCGGCGCCGAAGTTCATGATCGCCGGCGTCCCCGACTACGTCGACGGCCGGATGCTGGAGATCACGGAGGCCGCAGGTGGGAACATCGTCAACCGCGATCGGATGTGGCACTACACCGAGGGCATCCAGAACTGGAATCCGATCTGGTCCGACCACGCCATCCGTATCATTCCCGGACCGTCGTCGCTCTGGCTCGACGCGAACGGCAATCGCCTTCCCGCGCCGAACTTCCCGGGTTTCGACACCAACGCCACGATGAAGGCGATCCTCGACACCGGCTACGACTACTCGTGGTTCGTGCTCACCAAGTCGATCATCGAGAAGGAGTTCGCGCTGTCGGGGTCCGAGCAGAATCCCGACATCACCGAGAAGTCACTGAAGACCGCCGCCAAGAGCAGGCTCGCGAAGGGGATGCCCGGACCGGTGGAGGCGTTCACCCGTCACGGCGTCGACTTCGTGGTCCGCGACAACCTCTCGGACCTGGTGGCCGGGATGAACGAGATCGGCCGCGGTGGCCACGTCGATCTCCAGTCCCTCGAACGGCTCATCTCCGCGCGAGATTCACAGGTAGAGAACTCCTACAGCAAAGACGCGCAGATGATGGCGGTGCACAATGCGCGGAACTACCTCGGGGACAAGGTGGTTCGCGTCGCTAAGCCGCACCGTCTACTCGATCCCGCACACGGTCCGCTGATCGCGGTGCGCCTCAACATCCTCACCAGGAAGACCCTCGGCGGTCTGGAGACCAATCTCGACTCGCAGGTGATGCGTCCCGACGGCAGCGCCTTCGACGGTCTGTACGCCGCGGGCGAGGTCGCCGGCTTCGGCGGCGGCGGCGTTCACGGCTACAACGCGCTGGAGGGCACCTTCCTCGGCGGCTGCATCTTCTCCGGGCGCGCCGCGGGACGGGCGGTGGCCCGCAATTGAGGTGACCCCGTCGGTCAGCGCTCGTGCCGGCCCGGCTGATCCTGGTCGGGGGTGCGGTAGCGCTCCACGTCGGGCATCGGGCGCGTCGGATCGGCGAACGGATACGGCGAACCGGACTGCCCGCCCTCGGATCCCGGGATCGGGGCGAATCCATCGGCGGGAGCCCCGAACGACTGGGTCTGGGCTTCATCCATCGGTGACGAGATCGCACCGTGGGCGCCGATGGCCTGGGTGGACGGCTCCTGTGGAGTCTGCGGCAGCACCGTCGTCGTCTCACCGGCGGAATACTCCTCGTACGGCCCGCCCTGCGGCGTCGGAATCACCGTGGTCTGGGCCTGACGGCTTGCGGCTTCGCCGGCACCACCGTCATCCGGCGTCGGTTCGTCGCCGCGGGTCTGGTCGGCGTCGTCCGGCCCGTCGCCGCGACGGCGCCCCAGCCACACCAGCACGGCCCAGGCGATCAGGAGCAGCGCACCGAGCACACCGAGGATGATCGGAGTGATCGTGCCGCCCCACTTGAGCTGGTCGAGGTAACCCTGGGCCCGCTGCGCCTGGTGCGAGACCGTCTCGTCGTTCCACTTGAACGTGCCCTTGAGCGCGTCCATGCGGAAGTCGCGGACCGCGCGCGGCGAGTCCTCGCTGTCGTCGGGTGACTTGAAGTACTGCGCCTGGTCCTCTTCGCCGTACACGATGGTTCCGGTCACCGGCTCCACGTACACATTGCGAGTGGCCTTGGCATAGCGGTGCATCGTGATGATGTCGTTCGGCTTGACGCCCTTGCCCTTGATGCCCCACCACTTGGCAGGCATGTCCAGGATGGTGCCGAGCGGTGCGTCGCCCTGCGGATTCGGGAGATTCGAGAGGTCGGTCTCGGGAACGTCGGCGACGAAATGGTAGGTCTTGACGCCGTCGATGGTCTTCTCGCCGACGTACTTGGCGATCGCGTCCTGACGCGTGGTGGTGTCGTAGTAGTAGTACTCGCGTTTGCCGACGTCGAATCCGAACTTGTACTGGAAGCCCTTGCGGTCCTCCAGTTTCACCGAGGCCTCCTCGACGTTGCCGCCCTCCGGCACAGCCTCCAACTGCAGCTCGCTCACGGCGCCGTTGGGCGCGGACGTCTTGCGATTCACCGACACTCGGTCGACTGTCGCGGTCAGCAGGCCGTCGTTGCACTTGCGGTCGCCGTCGCTCGACGCCATCGTCGGGTCGCTCTCCTTGCCCGCGGTGTCGCGGACGCGGTCGATCTGGACCGTCTGGCCGGACTGCAACGTGGCCTGGTCCTTGTTCGACGGGTCGACGATGACCGACCGGCGCTGCTGGGTCAGATGCGCCTCCAAGGTGGCGGCCTTCGACTTGCTGACGGAGCAGCGGTCGAAGATGGTCGCCGGGAACCGATTGCCGGCGTCCCCGTCGCTCGGAACGGTGGTCGCGACCGAGGTGATGTCGAGATCGAGCGGCACCACCTTCAGCTTCGGCACCAGATAGGTGGGGATGGCGATGGCCGCGACTATGCACGCGACGCCGAGGAAGGCAAGCAATGCCAGCGCGGCACGTTTCATATCCTTCTCGTCTCCTCTTGTTCGGTCGATCTGCGTGCTTCGGTCAGCTCTCGGCCGGTCGGGACGCCGGGCGGGGAGCTCGGCGATCGCGTTCGGCTTCCTTCATGATTCCCGCCATGTAGCCGTAGATCTCGCGATCGGAGATCGCCTTCCAGCGCGGAGCCAGCAGCTTCATGTACTTCTCTACATACAACAGTTGTTTGCCGACGAGCACCAACTCCCGCGGAAGCCGCGCGTCGTGGGCCCTGGCGACCGCTGCGAGCTGCCGTCCGAGGTCGGTGTACGACATCGAGGCCATGTCGGTGGCCGACAACGGTGCGGCCACCTTCTCGATGTCGGCGCCACCCTGGGCCGTCGACCCCGGATTGTGCACCGCGCCCAACAGGAAGATCGCGCGTCCGGCGGCGTCGTAGTCCTGTTTGACGATGAGGTCGACGACCAGTTGCCGGAGGATGCGGCGGGTGCGTGCGTCGAACCGGCCGACGATGCCGAAATCGAGCATCACCAGCTTCCCCTGGTCGTCGACGAGGACGTTCCCCGCGTGCAGATCGCCGTGGAACAGTCCGCCGTGGAATGCCGAATCGAGAAGTGAGAGAAGCAGATTGCGGCACAGTGCCACGCCGTCGTGCCCCGCGGCGCGGACCGCGCGGACGTCGTCGATGCGGGTGGCGTGGATCCGCTCCATCGTCAGCACCCGAGCGGTGGTCAGCTCGCCGTACACCCGCGGCACGCGGACCCGGTCACCGAACGGGCCCGGCTGCAGGCATTCGAACCACTCGGCCATGGTGGCGGCCTCGTTGCGGAAGTCGAGCTCGGAACCGAGTCCGTCGGCGAAGTCTTCGACCACGTGGCGGGCGCTGAGCATCCGGCCGTACTCGGAGATCTCCACGAGCCCGGCCAGACGTTCCAGAATCGCTACGTCGGGCGCCAGCCGGTCGGCGATGCCCGGCCGCTGGATCTTGACGACCACCTCGTCGCCCGATGCGAGCGTCGCGGTGTGGACCTGGGCGATCGAGGCCGACGCGATCGGCACCGGATCGAACTGTGCGAAGACCTCTTCGGGCTCGGCGCCGAGTTCTTCGACGAAGACCTGCCGCACCAGCGCGGGGTCGGCCGGTCGGACTCGGTCGAGCAGGGTCTCGAATTCGTCGGCCATGGTCTTGCCGAACACTCCCGGGCTGGACGCGATCAGCTGACCGAGTTTCACGTAGGTGGGACCGAGGTGCTCGAACGTCCGGCGCACCTCATGGGCGACGTCGGAGGTGCCCGGCGGGCGCCCGCGCAGCAGTCCGGTCACCGCGCCGAGCGTCAGCCGCCCGGCGCCGACCGCGGCGTGGCCCGCGGTGGTGGTGAAGCGGGTGACCTCGGTGACCGCCGAGACGCTGGGCAGGCCGGGGCGTGCCTGCGCGCTGGGGGATTCCTGATTGGCCATCACAGTTGCCCAAGTGTAGTGGGCGAATGCGCACCGACCACCGGGCCGACGCGGCGGTCGTCGTGTCGAGGTCGAGGCAGGGGGTCACTAGTGCTCCGCCTCACGGCGGCGTAGTCTCGACCGCATGTTTTCGATCGACAGTCGATAACCTGTCGATCGCCTCTGGTTGGGAGCTCAGCATGGTCGAGGAGAGTCGGGCCGACCTCGTGGTGGTCGGTGCGGGTGTGGCGGGGCTGACGGCGGCGCTGACGGCTGCGGCCCGCGGTCTGACGGTGACAGTGCTGACCAAGGGGCGCACCTGGGCGCAGCCGGGCGCGGAGCACTCCGCGTCCACCTTCTACGCGCAGGGCGGCATCGCGGTGGTGGAGCCCGGGAACTCCGGCGACTCGGTGGCCCTGCATCTGGCCGACACAGTGGCCGCCGGTGCCGGACTCACCGACCCGTTGGCGACGGAGCCGATCCTGGCCGGGGGTTGGCCTGCGGTGACCCAGTTGGTCGGCTGGGGTGCGGAGTTCGATACGGGAGCCGACGGCCGTTTTTTGCGGACCAGGGAGGGCGGCCACAGCGTCCGTCGCATCATCCACGCAGGCGGCGACGCCACCGGCGCACGGGTGCAACAGGCGCTCGCCTCCGCGGTCGCCGCGGCACCGATCCGAGTCATCGATCACGCCTCGGCCACCGCGATCCTCACCGGCGACGGTCGCGCCGCGGGGCTGGAGTTCGTCACCGCCGGCGGTCGCGGGGTGGTCCGGGCGCCGGCGGTGCTGCTCGCGACCGGCGGTCTCGGACACGTGTACTCGGCCACCACGAACCCCGCTGCGTCGACCGGTGACGGCGTGGCGCTGGCGCTTCGGGCCGGAGCGCAGGTCGCCGACCTCGAATTCGTCCAGTTCCATCCCACCATGCTGTACGTGCCCGGGGGGCGGGGCAGGCGCACGCTGGTCAGCGAGGCAGTGCGCGGGGAGGGCGGCGTGCTGGTGGACGACCACGGCGCCCCGGTGACCGCCGGCGTGCACCCGCAGGGCGATCTCGCCCCGCGCGACGTGGTCGCACGGGCGGTCACCGCGGCGATGCGGCGGACCGGTCGGCCGCACGTCTGGCTCGACATCTCGGCGGTGGAGGACTTCGAGCGCCGGTTCCCGACTGTCACCGCCGGTGTGCGGGCCTCGGGGCTCGACCTCGCGGGCGCGCGGCTGCCGGTGGTCCCCGGCGCGCATTACCTCTGCGGAGGTGTGGTGACCGACAGCGACGGTCGTACCAGCGTGCCGGGTCTGCTCGCGGCCGGGGAGGTGGCGCGCACCGGGTTGCACGGCGCCAACCGGCTGGCGTCCAACAGCCTTCTCGAAGGTCTGGTCATGGGCCGGTCGGCGGCACTGGCGGCGGTCGAACTCGCGGGGGTCGAGCCGCCGCGCGTGCCGGCCTCCGCGCCGACCGCCCTGCCCGCATGCGACAGGACCGAGTTGCAGGACGCGATGTCGGTGGCGGCCGCGCTCGACCGGAACGCCGAGGGCTTGGCGACGGTCGGTGCGCTGCTCGAGGCCGCACCCCTTCGTCGCCTCGCGAGCGTGGCCGACATCGAGGACGCCAACCTCACCCTGGCGGCGCGTGCGGTGGTCGCAGCCGCGCTCGAGCGCCGGGAGTCGCGCGGCTGTCATTATCGTTCGGACTTCCCCGGGAGCGAGGAGGCGCCGCAGCCGCGATACTTCGCCCTCCTCGAAGGCCGGATGCGCAGCGTCCCGCGACTCCGGCCGGTGACCTGTGCCGGATCTGCCGAGCCTATGGCCAGTGTCGGAGGGGCTCCGTAGACTCGATCGGGGAACTCACGGGAAGGTGATGTGCAATGCGCGGTGGTGGTTGCTGGTCGTCGATCGTCGCCACTCCCGATGAGCGCTCCGCACTGCATCTGACCCCCACTCACGATTGGCTCGTGGCCTGCGTGCTGCCCGCCGGTCATGACGGCGCTCACGGATCCGACGGCGCGCAGAGCCATTCCGGCCGTCGCCGCTGGCTGATGTGGGACGACTACGCGCGCGGTGCGCAGACCCTCGCCGAGGAGTTCGAGTGTCCCTCGCAGGCTCTCGACGGTGCGCCGTGTCTGTTCTTCGCCGGTCACGGCGGTCCGCACCGATACGCCGCGCCGGTGGGCCGCGACTTCCCGGCCGAGCCGGTCGTGGACGGCGCGCCCTCACCGGCGCCGGTGCCGAAGCCCCGATCCGCCCCGGCATCGCCACCTCCGCTGCCGCCCGAGGACGAGTCGTTCAGCGTCTCGGCGCTCGACGACCTCTTCGCGGGGATGCCCAGCCTCCGGGATCTGCCGACCACGGATCTGCTGGTCTTTCCCGAGAGCAGTTTCCACCCCGCCGCCCCCGCCTGGCCGCAGTCGCGCGGTGACTACGTCGCCGAGCACCGCCCGGACGGTCCGCACGCGCCGGAGGCGGTGGTCTCCGGTCCCGCACGCTTCGAACCGGCGGAGCAGGTGATCGATGCGGAGGTGGTGGAGGCGCCGGCCGCCGAACCGAAGCGGGGGCGTCGGCGGAGGCTGCGTGAGGACGCGGATCCGGCACTTCGGCCGGCCGAGGCCGGCCGCAGCAGGCATCGGGCGGCGCACGATGCGGAGGACTCCGCCGGTGCGGCCCCCGTGGACCCGAACATGCTCGAGGTCCGGCCCGGCGCGGCCTCGGTGCTCACCACCCCGATGGTCGAGGTGATCTCGTCCAGTTGGGATCCCGTGCGGATGGGCATCCCGGTTGCGCGCCGACCACTGCCGGGTGACTCCGACGTCTGGTCGGTGGCGGAAGTCGTCGAAGGCGCGGCCGCGCACGTGCGGTCGCTTCCCGAGGCCGCTCAAGACGGCGAGGTGTCGGCGGCGCTCCTCGATGTCGCAGAATCGCTGGGCCGTCTCGCGGACGCGCTCAAACCCTCCCGCTGAATCGACTCCGCACACCTTCTGGAATTTGATACCCCTAGGGGGTAGACGTACGTCGAATTTCGGAGTAGAACTGTGACTGAGATACCCACCGGGGGTATCGAAGGGAGGCGGGATGACCACCGACGAGACGGCGACCGCCCACGACCATGCAGGCGGTGGGCACACCGGTCACGGATACCTGCCCGAGAAGGACAAGTTCATCCGTCGGCTCAAGCTGATCGAGGGTCAGGCCCGAGGTCTTCAGCGAATGGTCGAGGAGGAGGCGTACTGCATCGACATCCTCACGCAGGTGTCGGCGATGACCAAGGCGCTCGAGTCCGTGGGGCTCGGGCTGCTGCACGACCACATGAACCACTGTGTGGTCGAAGCCGCACGCGAAAGCGACGAGGCCGCCGCGGCCAAGGTCGATGAGGCCATGAAGGCCATCACCCGCCTGGTCAAGTCCTGACCGCGGCCGAGTCCGTTTCCCGACGGACGACATCAACCAGATCAGACAAATGAGGAGAGAATCCATGAGCACCACCACCACTGTCACCGTCACCGGCATGACCTGCGGCCACTGCGCAGCCTCGGTCCGGGATGAGATCTCCGAGATCGCAGGAGTGGAGAAGGTCGACGTCGATGTGGCCAGCGGTCGCGTCGACATCACCAGCGCCGCCCCGCTCGATCCGGCCGCCGTCGGCGCTGCTGTCGCCGAGGCCGGCTACCGGGTCCAGTGACCGCGTCGGCGAGACCGGGCGTGCGGATCGTCGCATTCGCAGCCGGTCTCGCGGTGGTCTTCGGGGCGATGTTCGGCGTCGGCCGGGCCGTCGGCCCCTGGGACACCGCGCCGCAGCCGTCCCACGGCACCCAGATGCAGCACGACCAGGAGGGAACGCACAGATGACGCAGCCTATCGCCGCCGACCGGGAACTCGATCTGGAACTGATCGGGATGACGTGCGCCTCGTGTGCCAACCGGATCGAACGCAAACTCAACAAACTCGACGGAGTCACCGCCACCGTCAACTACGCCACCGAGCAGGCGCACGTGGAATACGACGGCGACGTGACCTCCGACGATCTCATCGAGGCGGTCCGGGCGGCCGGATACGACGCCGAACCGGTGCGTCCGGTGGCCACGGACGCCGAGCAGGCCGATGAGGATCCGGCGCCGTCGCGGGCCGAGGCCGAGCTGGCGGCACTGCGCCAGCGCCTCATCGTGTCGGCGGTGCTGACGGTTCCGGTGATCGCGCTGGCGATGGTTCCCGCATGGCAGTTCACCTACTGGCAGTGGCTGTCGTTGACCCTCGCGGCACCCGTGGTCGTGTGGGGTGCGCTGCCCTTCCATCGGGCGGCGCTCGCCGGAGGCCGGCACGGCACCACCACCATGGACACCCTGGTCTCGGTCGGCACCCTCGCCGCTTTCGGGTGGTCGATCTACGCCCTGTTCTGGGGTGATGCCGGCGTCCCCGGCATGACCCACGGCTTCGACTTGATCGCCTCCCGCGGCGACGGATCGTCGAACATCTACCTGGAGGCCGCGGCGGGAGTCACCACCTTCCTGCTGGCGGGCCGCTATTTCGAGAAGCGCGCCAAGCTCCGCGCGGGTGACGCGCTGCGCGCGCTCGCCGAAGTCGGCGCCAAGGACGTGACCGTGCTGCGCGACGGGCGTGAGATCACCGTGCCGATCGGTGAACTGCAGGTCGGAGAGCGATTCGTGGTCCGGCCGGGTGAGAAGATCGCGACCGACGGCCGGGTGGTCTCGGGAGCTTCGGCTGTCGATCAGTCGATGCTCACCGGCGAGTCGATCCCCGTCGAGGTGGCGGTGAGAGACAAGGTCGTCGGCGGCACGGTGAACGCGCACGGCCGCCTCGAAGTGGAGGCGTCGGCGGTCGGCGCCGATACCGCACTCGCCCACATGGCGAAGATGGTCGCCGACGCGCAGGCGGGGAAGGCGCAGGTGCAACGATTGGCCGACCGGATCTCGGCGTACTTCGTCCCGGTCGTGATCGCGATCGCGGCGGGCGTGCTCGGTTTCTGGCTCGGTGTCGGCGGCGGCGCGACGCTGGCGCTGACGGCCGCGGTGTCGGTGCTGGTCATCGCCTGCCCGTGCGCGCTCGGTCTCGCGACTCCCACCGCGCTGATGGTCGGGACCGGCCGGGGAGCCCAACTCGGCATCCTGCTGAAGGGGCCCGAGGTGCTCGAGTCGACTCGCCGAGTCGATACCGTGGCGCTGGACAAGACCGGCACCGTGACGACTGGCGAGATGGCCGTCCGCGACGTGATCACCGCCGACGGCGTGGATGCGGACGATCTGCTGGCGCGGGCCGCGGCGGTGGAGTCCGGATCGGAGCACCCGATCGGCCGCGCGGTCTGCAAGCACGTCGCCGAACTGGGGCTCGACGTTCCCGAGACGGCGGACTTCCGCAATCTCGCCGGTGCGGGCGTGACCGCGTTCATCGACGGACTGCGCGTCACCGTGACCGGCCCCCGTGACGTCCCCGTTCAGCTCGGTGAGCGGATGCGTGAACGGATCGCCACGGCCTCGGCGGAGGGGGCGACGCCCGTCGTGGTCACCTATCTCGACGCGGTGGCAGGCGTGATCGTGGTGGCGGACACCGTCAAGCCCACGTCGGCGGCGGCGATCGCCGAACTCAAGCGGATGGGGCTGCGCCCGGTTCTGCTGACCGGCGACAACGACGGTGCCGCGCGGCATGTCGCGGCGCAGGTCGGCATCGACGAGGTGATCGCCGATGTGACGCCGGACGGGAAGGTGGACGCGGTCCGCCGCCTGCAGGAGTCCGGCCGCGTGGTCGCGATGGTCGGCGACGGTGTCAACGACGCCGCGGCACTGGCCTCGGCCGACTTGGGGTTGGCGATGGGAACCGGCACCGACGTCGCTATCGAGGCGGGCGATCTCACGTTGGTGAGCGGTGACCTGTGGGCGGTGGTCGACGCGATCGCGTTGTCGCGCAAGACACTCAGCACCATCAAGGGGAATCTGTTCTGGGCGTTCGCCTACAACGTGGCGGCGCTGCCGTTGGCCGCCGCAGCTCTGCTCAATCCGATGATGGCCGGTCTGGCGATGGCCTTCTCCTCCGTATTCGTCGTCGTCAACAGTCTGCGGCTGCGCGGATTCCGGTCTCGTCGCGTCTCCGCGTAAGCCGTAGTGGTTGTCGACAGAGTCTTAGGATTACCAAACCTCAGATCATTTCGGTAACCCTTTCCTCGCTGGTCAGAGACGGTTTACGGGCCTACTGTGGAATCATCGCGGCGAAGGTCTCGCCGAGGAATTCATATGCAGGGGAGCGGATATGAAAATGAATGAGGAACTCGAAGTCGAGTTCAGCAAGCAGATCACCCGGGAATTCGAATCGGCGATGCTCTACCGGCAGTTGGCAATCGAGTTGGAACTGCGCGACCTTCCCGGAATGGCTTCGTGGATGCGCAGTCATTCCTCGGAAGAACTCAGCCACGCCGACCGCCTCATCGAGCACATGACCAACCGCGACAACCGCCCGCTCATCGGCGACATCACGATTCCGTCGGTCAAGGCCGACACGGTCACCGAGATCTTCGAGGTGGCGCTCGACGCCGAGCGCGACGTCTCGGAAGCGATCCGCGCGCTGTACCGGCTCGCACAGGAGCAGGGCGACATCGACTCTCGGCCGACCATCGACTGGTTCGTCTCCGAGCAGGTCGAAGAGGAGGCGACGGTCGGCGAGATCGTCGGTCGCCTTCAACTGGTGAACGAGGACGGCTCCGGCCTCCTTCGGATGGATGCGGAGCTGGCGTCGTCGAACGTCTGACAGATGAACGAGCCGATGGCCCGGCGCCCCAACGGGGTGCCGGGTCATTCCGCTTATATAGGGGCCCGGAACCGGCCGGGCCAAGTCTCTAGAACACGTTCTATTTCTGGTCTAGGCTGTCTCCCATGAGTGGACTGGACCTCCCTGAAATCGTGAATGCCTCCGACGTCGCCGAGTACAGCGACACCGTCGACGTGCTGGTGATCGGCGCAGGCATCGGCGGCTGCTGCGCGGCGCTCGAAGCGGCGGAGGCCGGAGCGTCGGTGCTGGTGCTCGAGCGATCGGCCGCGGCCGGCGGCACCACCTGCATGGCGGGAGGACACTTCTACCTCGGCGGTGGCACCGCGGTGCAGACGGCCACCGGACACCAGGACAGCGCGGAGGAGATGGCCAAGTACATCACCGCCGTCTCGCGCGACCCGGAGCCGGACAAGATCAAGGCCTACTGCGACGACAGCGTGGAGCACTTCGGCTGGCTCGAGTCGCTCGGCTTCCAGTTCGAGCGTTCGTACTACCCGGAGAAGGCGGTCATCCAACCGCAGACCCAGGGACTGATGTACACCGGCAACGAGAAGGTGTGGCCGTTCTGCGAACAGGCCGTCCCGGCGCCGCGCGGTCACAAGGTGCCCGTGCCCGGCGACACCGGCGGCGCGGGCATGGTGATCGAGCTCCTGGTGAAGCGTCTCGGCGAGCGGGGCGTGCCGATCCGCTACGAGGTCGGGGCGCGCAGGCTCGTCGTCGACGACTCCGGTGCCGTGGTCGGCGCCTACTGGAAGGCCGGCGGCGAGGACGGTTTCATTCGCGCCTCCGCCGTGGTGATCGCCGCGGGCGGATTCGTCATGAACCCCGACATGGTCGCCGAGTACGTCCCGCAGCTCGCGGAGAAGCCGTTCACGCTCGGCAGCACCTACGACGACGGTCTCGGAATCCGAATGGGCGCCTCGGTGGGCGCCGGACTCAAGCACATGGACCAGGCGTTCATCACCGCGCCGGTGTACCCGCCGTCGATCCTCCTCACCGGCCTGATCGTGAATAAGGAGGGCAAGCGGTTCGTCGCGGAGGACTCCTATCACTCGCGGACGTCCGGATTCGTGATGGACCAGACCGACCGCGCCGCCTTCCTCATCGTCGACGAGGCGCACATGCAGCGGCCAGAGTTCCCGCTGGCGCCCTTCATCGACGGCTGGGAGACGGTCGACGAGATGGCCGACGGCCTCGGCCTCGATCGGGCCACGCTGCACGCGACCCTCGATCGGTACAACGAGTACGCCGCCAAGGGCGAGGATCCGGACTTCCACAAGAGCCCCGAGTTCCTGGCGCCGCAGGACACCGGGCCCTGGGCGGCGTTCGACATGAGTCTCGGGAAGGCGCTGTACGCCGGGTTCACCGTCGGCGGCATGGCCACTTCGCTGGACGGCCAGGTGCTGACCGAGGAGGGTTCCGTGATCGACGGACTGTACGCCGCCGGAGCCTGTGCGGCGAACCTCGCGCAGGACGGAAAGGGCTACGCCAGCGGCACCCAACTGGGGGAGGGCTCGTACTTCGGTCGCCGGGCGGGGCGTCACGCGGCACATGCAGCGACCGTGCGAAATCGGGTTACTGTCCGGTAAGTGACGTATCTAACCGGCCCCTGGTCCGCGTGGCAGGGCGTGCTAACGTCATGCCACGTTTTCCATCAGCAGGGTCGGTCACGTGGCCACCTGCGGCGTGTCGCGCGAGTTCGATGAAGCACTGGCCGACGCAGGCTTAGACGCCCGTACATCCCGTGGGGCTCCCGCCTGTCGTCTACAGCGTTGGCGTCGAATCATCGTGCGCCATGTTCTGTAAGACAAGGTGAAGCTGAATATGAGTGTGGGAGAGGCAGTGAAATGCTGATCGGTATCCCCCGGGAATCAAAGGCGGGCGAGACTCTCGTCGCCGCCACCGCTAAGACGGTGGCGCAGCTGCAGCAGCTCGGCTACGAGGTGATCGTCGAGGCCGGCGCCGGTGACCGCGCCGAGCAGCCGGATGCGGCATTCGCTGAGGCGGGCACCCGTGTCGGTTCGGCCGACGAGGTGTGGGCCGCTGACGTCGTGGTCAAGGTCAACGCCCCGACGGACGACGAGATCGCGCGTATGCGGCGCGGTGCGGTCCTCATCTCGATGATGGCTCCGGCCCGTAATCCGGAACTGCTGGAGAAGCTGCGCAGTGCGGGCATCACCGCGCTGGCGATGGACGCGGTACCTCGTATCTCGCGTGCGCAGTCCATGGACGTTCTCTCGTCGATGGCCAATGTCGCGGGTTACCGCGCAGTGGTCGAGGCCGCACATGAGTTCGGCCGGATGTTCACCGGTCAGGTGACCGCGGCGGGCAAGATTCCGCCCGCGCGTGTGTTCGTGGTCGGTGCCGGCGTGGCCGGTCTGGCGGCGATCGGTGCCGCTTCGGCGATGGGCGCCGTGGTGCGTGCCTTCGACGTGCGTCCCGAGGTGGCCGAGCAGGTCGAGTCGATGGGCGCCGAGTTCGTCAAGGTCGACTTCGAGGCGGAGAAGTCCGAGGACGGCTACGCCAAGGAGATGACGGCCGAGCAGGAGGCCGCGACCGCCTCGATGTACGACGAGGAGGCCCGCGCCGCCGACATCGTCATCACCACCGCGCTGATCCCGGGACGTCCGGCACCGAAACTGCTGAGCGCCGACACCGTCGCCGGAATGAAGAACGGTTCGGTGATCGTCGACATGGCGGCGGCCAACGGCGGCAACGCCGAGGGCACCGTGGCCGACGAGAAGGTCGTCACCCCCGGCGGTGTCACGATCCTCGGCTACACCGATCTCGCGGGCCGGCTGGCCGCGCAGACCTCGCAGCTGTACGGCACCAACATCGTCAACCTGCTGAAGCTCCTGACGCCGGAGAAGAACGGTGAGCTGACGCTGGACATGGACGACGTCGTCCAGCGCGGCATCACGGTGACGCGCGACGGCGAGGGCATGTGGCCGCCGCCCCCGGTGCAGGTGTCGGCGGCACCGAAGGCCGCCGCCGCGGAACCGGCCGAGGTCGCCCCGCCCAAGGAGCCGATGTCGCCCGCCAAGAAGGTCGCGCTCTCGCTGGTCGGGATCGTGATCTTCGGTCTGGTGGTGGCCTTTGCGCCGCCGCCGATCCCGCAGCACTTCACGGTGCTCATGCTGGCGATCGTGATCGGCTACTACGTCATCGGCAATGTGGCGCACGCGCTGCATACGCCGCTGATGTCGGTGACCAACGCCATCTCCGGTGTCGTCGTGGTCGGTGCGCTGTTGCAGATCGCGTCCGACAATGTGACCGTTCAGATCCTGTCGACGATCGCGATTCTGGTCGCATCGATCAACATCTTCGGTGGCTTCGCGGTCACCCGTCGCATGCTCGCCATGTTCAGCAAGGGGGCGTGATCACTCATGGGAATCACTGCAATCACCGTTGCGGCGTATGTCATCGCATCGCTGCTGTTCATCCTTTCGCTCGCCGGACTGTCGAAGCATGAGTCGGCCAAGAGCGGTCTGACCTACGGCATCGTCGGCATGGCGATCGCGCTGGTCGCCACCATCGTCCTGGTCCTGAAGAACATCGTCGACCTCGACTCGCTCGACATGAAGTGGGTGCCGATCGTCCTGATGTTCGGCGCCGTGGTCGTCGGCGCGCTGATCGGTCTGTGGCGCGCCAAGATCGTCGAGATGACCGGCATGCCCGAGCTCATCGCGCTGCTGCACTCGTTCGTCGGTCTGGCCGCCGTGCTCATCGGCTGGAACGGGGCGATCGAAGGCTTCGACGTCACAGGCGTCGATCCCGGAAACGTGCGGTCGCTGACCAACATCCACGAGGCGGAGATCGCGATCGGCATCTTCATCGGTGCGGTCACCCTCACCGGTTCGATCGTCGCCAACCTGAAGCTGTCGGCCAAGATGAAGTCGGCTCCGCTGATGCTTCCGGGCAAGAACTTCATCAACGTCGGTTCGCTGGTGGTGTTCGCGGTTCTGACCGGCGTGTACGTCGCGTCCGACACCCACGACAACACCACGTCGATGATCCTGCTCGCGGTGATCACCGCTCTGGCGCTGTTCCTCGGATGGCATCTGGTCGCCTCCATCGGCGGCGGCGACATGCCGGTGGTCATCTCGATGCTGAACTCGTACTCCGGTTGGGCCGCCGCGGCCTCGGGCTTCCTGCTCGGCAACGATCTGCTGATCGTCACCGGTGCGCTGGTCGGCTCGTCGGGTGCGTACCTGAGCTACATCATGTGCAAGGCGATGAACCGGTCGTTCATCTCGGTCATCGCCGGCGGTTTCGGCATCGAAGCCGGGCCGGCCGACGACACCGACTACGGCGAGCACCGCGAGATCAACGCGGAGGCTGCCGCAGAGCTTCTGTCCGGCGCCAAGTCGGTGATCATCACCCCGGGCTACGGCATGGCGGTGGCCCAGGCGCAGTACCCGGTCGCGGATCTGACGTCCCGGCTGCGCGCGAAGGGCATCGATGTCCGGTTCGGCATCCACCCGGTGGCCGGTCGTCTCCCCGGCCATATGAATGTGCTGCTGGCCGAGGCGAAGCTGCCGTACGACATCGTGCTCGAACTCGACGAGATCAACGACGATTTCCCCGAGACCGACGTCGTGCTGGTCATCGGCGCCAACGACACCGTGAACCCGGCTGCCGCGGAGGATCCGGGCTCGCCTATCGCGGGCATGCCGGTGCTGGAGGTCTGGAACGCCAAGGACGTGATCGTCTTCAAGCGTTCGATGGCGGCCGGCTACGCGGGCGTCCAGAACCCGCTGTTCTTCCGTGAGAACACGCAGATGCTCTTCGGCGACGCGAAGGACCGCGTCGAAGACATCATCGCTGCTCTGTAACCGGGCACCGAACCCGAGCACCCCGTCGATCCGTGCGGATCGGCGGGGTGCTCGTCGTCCCGGGGCGGTGCGGCCTCGGCTCGCCCGGGCGACTGGATTCGCCGATCCCGGGGCCCGGGAGTGTCACCGGCGACCCCTACCATCGACAGACATGGAGCAAACTGGGGTCTTCGATGTGGACCTGCGCGGACTCATCGATGTACTGGGGAACAATCTGTACACCAACCCGGGCGTATTCGTCCGGGAGCTGCTTCAGAACGCGATCGACGCCCAGACCGAGCGCCCGAGCGTCGATCAACCCATCGTCATCACGGCCGACGGGGCCGAGTTCGTCGTCTCCGACACCGGCGTCGGGATGCGGGCGGACCAGATCGCCGAGCTGCTGGGGACCATCGGCCGCAGCTCGAAACGGGACGAGCTCGGATTCTCCGAGCAGGCGACGATCGGCCAGTTCGGCGTCGGGCTGCTCAGCGGATTCCTGACCGGAGACCGGATCGAGGTCTCGTCGAAGGCCGAAGGACACGACCCGGTCCGGTGGGTGGGTGACGCGTCCGGAACCGTCGAGACCGGACCGGGAGACCGGAGCGAGACCGGCACCACCGTGCGGATCTGCGCACGTCCGGGTTTCGAGCAGTGGCTCGATCCCGACCGCGTGGCCTCGCTGGCCGCGCGATACACCGCCCTGCACCCGACCCCGGTCATGGTGAACGGGCGCCGAGTCAATCCACCGGTCGAGGTCTTCGCGGCGGAGGCGGGCCGCCGGATCGCCGCGCAGGTCGCCTACTGCCAGGACGAGTTCGGATTCACTCCGCTCGACACCTTTCAGGTCGACATCCCCGAAGCGGGTCTGCGCGGCGTCGCCTTCGTTCCGCCCAGCGGCGGAGACCTCGTGGCACGGTCGGAGCACCGCGTCCACGTGAAGGGACTCCTGGTCGGCGACCTCGCGGAGCTGCTCCCGGAGTGGGCGTTCTTCGTACGGGTCGTCGTCGATGCCACCGGACTGACTCCGACCGCGTCGAGGGAGAGCGTGGTGCGCGACGATCTGTTCCACGACGTCGTCGAGTCGCTCGGCGCGCAGGTTCTGGCCTGGCTCGCCGGGCTCGAGCAGCGGCCGGCCACACGAGCGAAGTTCCTCAGCGTCCACGAGCAGGGGATCAAGGCGCTCGCGGCCCACCGGCCGGAACTGCTGGGTTTCGTCGACCGGCACTGCGTCTTCGAGACCAATTACGGGCCGATGCCGCTCGCGACCTTCCGAGCGAGATTCGGCGACCTGCGGTACACCGGCAGCGTCGATGACTTCCGCGTCCTCGGCGACATCCTGGGCAGCCGGGGTTTCGGCCTGGTCAACGCCGGCTACGCCTTCGAGACAGGCGTGGTCCGCGCGTTGATCGCCGCCGACCCCGACATCACCGGCGAGTACGTGACGCAGGAGATGCTGCTGACCGCGCTGGGAGACGTCGGTGACGATGTGCGGACGCGGTTCGCCGGTGCCCTCGCCCTGGCGGGAACCGCGCTGGCGCCGTACGGCTGCGACGTGGATCTGACGGCCATCGAGCCCGGCGAACTCTCGGGTGTGCTGCTGACCGATGACTCGGCGAAACTCGCGGGCGACCGTCGCGAGATGCTGTCGGAGGTCGCCGGGGACCCCGACGCGTGGTTGGCCGCGGTCGCGGCGGTCGACGCGCACGACCATCAGGTGCCGAGCCGGCCGGTGCTGCTGCTGAACGTGGCGAACACGCTCGTGGGACGGTTGCCGTCGATCACCGATCCGACGGTGGCGGGCGCCCTGGTCCGGACGGTCTACAGCCAGGCGTTGGTGCGAGCGCACCGATCGTTGTCCTCGGATGCGGCCAGGGACGTGGACGAAGCCGTGATGCTGCTGGCGGATCTCGCTACGCGGGCGGGCGCCAGGTGACCGACCAACCGACGCACGATCCGCGTCTGGAGAGTTTCGTCAACGACCTCTGGCACGCGCGGTACGGGGATCCGCGGTTCGGCCATGAGGATTTCGGGGCCTTTCCCGCGCTGATCGCCCGGGCCGACGAACTGGGCGACGACTACTGGCGGTTCGTCGTCCGGCTCGAGGCCTCCTACGCCGCGCTGTGGTCGGGGACCGCGGCCGATGTGCTGACTCTGCTGGCGTGGATGCTCCGGGCCCACGACCGCCGGGCGGCGACGCTCGATTTGGAGCCGACACAGCTCGAACAGCTCAACACCACGCTCGTCGACTTCCTCGAATCGGTGCCCGACGTCCCCGAACTGTCGCTCGACCAAGTGCGAGATCTGCTCGACGACTGGATCCGGCGGACCCGCGGGACGGGCTACGAGTCGGATGCGCTGGTCGCGGTGGTGCGCGCGAAGATCGCACTGCACCGCGGCGACCCCGACGCGGCCCGCCGGTTCCTCGACGAGTGCCGGGACTTCGCTCCGCCGGCCGGCACCTGCCGGGAGGGTGCGCGAGCGATGGTCGCGGCGCTCTACAGCCGGTGCGGCGATCACGCGCGAGCGCTCGAGTTGTCGGAGCCGGATCTAGTGGACGACGGCGAGCGATGCGGGTTCTTCCCCGCCGAGACGCATGTCGCGCTGATCGGTGCTTACGCCGCCGCCGGCCGGCGCGACGACGTCGTACTGGCGGCCGAGCACATCGACCGGATCTACGGCGAGTTCCCGGGCTCCACCGGCCACGCCGAAGCCATTCCCGCGCTGTTGCGCGTCGGTGAGCTCGGGCGGGCACGGGATCTGGCGGTGAGCCGCCTGCCCCATCTGGACGCCTGCTTCACGCCGCTCGACCGGGCGCGGCTGGCGGCGGCGCTGTCGGCGGCGTTCGCTTCGGCGGCAGCGGTCGACGGGGACGCCGTGATCTCCCATCACACCGATCCGGGGCGTCCGGCCCGGTCCCGACCGGCGGCCGATCTGGCGGCCGAACTCGCCGATGTGGCGCACGACATCGCCCGCGGGTTCGACATCCGCAACGGCAACGGCGCGGTCTCGACGTGGGTCGAGCAGACCCTGGCGCTCCGCGCCGCGGGCCAGCCCGACGACCGGGTGAAGCCGGTCGCCGAACGGACGGCCCAGGAGTTGATGAGCGGTATGGCCGTGTTCTCCATGGTCTCGAGTCGCAGGGCGCAGGCGTGCGCCGAGGCACTCGCGGGCCGGATCGGCGAACTCACCGGCCGCAGCCTGGCGCGGGCCCGGATCATGCTGGCGTCCGACCTGCGCCGCAGCGATCGTCACGCCGCAGAGGCGGCACTGCGGGAGGCTGCGGCCGCGGCGCGCGCGGAGTATCCGGCCATGGCGGCGCAGGCCGAACTCATGGCCGATGTGGAGGCGGCGGCACAGGGCGTCCTCGATCCGCAGCGGCTCCTGTCGGCGCCGGACCCGGATCCGGCGTGGGCGGCGCTGTCTCAGGCGAACTACTGGCGTTTCGTCGCCGTGGCGAGCGAACCCGTGGACGGTGAGCGAGCCGGCCGTGCGGTGGACGCGGGGATCGAGACGCTGCGACGCGGCTTGGCGGGCGAGATCCGCCTCGTGGAGGACGAGACGGCGTCGCGCCCGGGCTCGGCGGAGGCCGATGCCTACTCGATCGCAGCGGCGCTGCACATCATGGCGGCGTCGATGCGGGCCGCCGCCGGATACTCTCCCGACGCCGAGATCGATGCGGCGCTCGTCGCAGCCCGCCGGATGGTCGCGGCCGCCTCGACGCCCGACCAACGCCTCGAAGCCCACGCCCAGCTGGCCGGCGTCCTGGGATTCGCCGCGCAACTGCAGTCGATGAGCGACGAGCAGGCGGCGTTGCGTCTGCTGGACGAGGCCGTCGAGAACTCCCGGTACGCGCAGCGTGCGCCGCTGCTCGCGCAGCGGGCCGAACTCCGGATCACGGCGGCCGAGGACTTCGACGGTGCGGTGACCGATCAGGAGCAGGCGATCGCCGTCTGGATGGTGGAGGGCCTCGATCATCAAGCCGATGCCGCGTTGATCGACTTGGCCCGGATGCAGCTCTCGCGAGGCGACGACGCGCGGCGGGTGATCGAGGCGGTACGGCCGGTGATCGACCGGATGTCCGAGCGCGGCGACGAGGATGCCGTCGCTGCCGGTCTCGCGGTGCTCGGCCGAGCGCAATCGTCGGCTCGGCTCCCGGACGACGCGGTGATCTCGTTCTCCCGAGTGCTCGACACGGTGGTGGGCGACGAACATCCCGGGTACCTCGCGCAGCTGTATCAGGCGCGTGCGGGCGAGCTGATGGATCTCGGACGGCACCCCGAGGCGATGGCCGACTTCGACCATGCAGCGGAGTTGTTCGCCGAGTTCGGCGCGCAGCACGATCTCGGCGAGGTACTCAGATCCGCCGCTCTGGCCGCTCACTTCGGGGGCGACGACGCCACGGCCGAGAGCCTGTTGGAGCGCGCCGAGCGCGTCTACGACGAGCTGAGCGTCGACGGTCCGGTCGATTTCGAGCGAACCCGGCTCGATCTCGCTCGCGCCGACATCCTCCGGTCCACGGACCCCGAGCGCGCCGAGTCGCTGCTGCAGTCGGTGGTGGAGCGGTCGTCGGCGGCCAACTGGCTTCCGCTGGCGTTGAGCGGACTGAATCTGCAGGCACTCATGGCCGTGGAGGCGGGCGGCGACGACGGGCGCGCACGGGCGTGGGACCTGGTGCTCGAAGGACTACGGCTCGACCCCGAGCATCCAGGGCTCAACCAGCTGGCGTTCGAGTTGAACGACGAGTGATCCGCGGTGGGCCGACGAGCTACACCGGCACTCCGCGGAAATGGGTCGTGAGCCGGTGGTCGTCGTCGATCAGGTGGAAGGCGACGCCGGGACGCTGAGCGATGTTGAGGACGTCGGTGCCCTCGAATGGAAGGTTCAGGGTCGAGGCGACGCCGGGTGCGATGACGTGCGGCCGCCCGGCGAAGGTGGTCACGGCCGGTGTGTGCGCGTGCCCCGCCACGCAGCCGACGATGTTCGGGTGCTCGCCGACGAACTCCGCGAGCAGGCCGGGATCGAGCTGTCTGCGGTCGTCGATGAACGGTATCCCGACCGGGACCGCCGGGTGGTGGAAGGCCACCAGCACATCGGTGCCCGGGCCGGCTTCGGCTATCTGCGCGCGCGCCCAGTCGAGGGTGCCGCGGGAGATGTAGCCGTCGGAGCGGCCGGGGATCGACGAGTCGAGCGCGAGCACCAGGAGTCCGGACAGACGGAGCGCCGAGTTCACCGGTTCACTGCACTCGGTCCCGGTCACCACCGAGTTGTACGCGGCGCGTTCGTCGTGGTTGCCGAGGGTCATCAGAGTCGGAATGTCGGTGACGAGCGCGTCGAGGGCCTCGCGGTATTCCTCGGGGAGCCCCTCGTCGGCGATATCGCCGGTCACCAGCAGTGCGTCCACGTTCCGCGGGCCGCCGCAGCGACCGTTGAGATAATCCATCAGCGCGGCCACCCGCCTGCGGTGGTCGGGGCTGCCGTCGAAGTGGAGATCGCTTATCTGTGCGATGACGAACATGCGTCTCCTTTGGGCATCGGCCGATACCTGATCCAGGCTAGACGACCGATGCACCTGAGTCAGATCACGCCGGCGCCGGTGACACTTCCACACTCACGATGTCGGCGAAACGGTACGGCGAGGCCACCAGCAGCCCGCCGAGCTTGCGCCGCAACCGGGACATCTCAGCGCGGACCGTGACGGTTCGATCCGCGGTTCCGAACAGGTGCGCCGACAGTTCGGCCGCGCTGAGTCCATCGGGATGAGTGGCGAGGAGCCGGAGGATCTGAAGATGCCGCGGTGACGGATGGAGAACCCATGCCGCATCCGAGGAGTCGACATGTACTGTCGCGGGCCTGTCGGTGCTTTCGACGAGGACGACATGCGTGACGGCGGCGGCCGTTTCGTCCGGATCGGTGACGCGCAGCAGCCACCCGCCGGGAAGGGGCTCGACGTCGCACGGTCCCAGATCCCCGATGTGTGCGCGCCCGGCGCTGAAGTCGCGCGGAAGCCAGACGCGGGTGCGGGGAGGCAGTCGGTCGACGGCGGCGACCCACCCGTGGGGGTCCACCGCGAGGGCCGGTGCTCCGGCGCGGGCCAGAATCGGTGCGGCGACGCTGCGGAGCAGGTCGAGGCGGGTGCGGTGGGCATCACGCAGTTGCGCTTGCGCGAGTCGTACCACCGAGTCGACCAATGCGAGGGTCGCGGGATGAATCGACGGAGCAGGGCCGCTGACGTCGACGACGCCGATCACGTCGCCGGTCCGCGGATCGCGGATCGGCGCACCGGTGCACGTCCAGGTGTGGTGGGTGCGGACGAAGTGTTCGGCGGAGAACACCTGGACGGCTTGGCGTGAGACCAGCGCCGTTCCGATCGCGTTGGTCCCCACATTCCGCTCCGACCACGACGCTCCTTCGGTGAACCCGAGTCGGTCGGCGCGGCGCAGGACCTGCGGCCCGCCCGACCGCCAGAGAACGTGGCCGGAGGCGTCCGCGACCACGAGGAGATTCTCCCCGCCGGAGATCAGGACGTCGAGGTTGCCGGTGACCGATTCGAGGACGTCGGCCAGTCCGGATTCGGCGCGACGGCATTCCACCTCACCCGGATCGAGCGGGTCGTGTCCGGCTCCGCGATCGGGATCGACGCCCGCGGTGGTGACCCGGTCCCACGACTGCCCGATCACCGACCTCGGCCGGGCGGGCAGTCTGTCGCCCGATCGTGCGGCGTCGTACACCGCGCGGAGCACGGCCGCGAACTCGCGGGGATCGTCGCCGGAGGAGATCGCCGGTTCCGGCACCGGCCGGGTCGTCGCGTTCGACATCGGACTCCCTCATGCCGCTGTGGTGGTCGTCACATGACGGATTCAGCTTCGCCCCCACCCGCGCGGTCGTCAAGCCGGTTGCAACCCCCTGCAACGCTTGTCGGCCCCAACGGGAAGGAGTGTGCTGTGCATCACAACTTGGAATGACCGCAGTGAGAGGACACAGTCATGACGCAGACCATGGATCGGCCGGTGGACACCGGGCGGCGCACCCCGTCCGAACGCATCGACGCCTGGCTCGAGAAGTTCGATAGAGCCCTGGCCTCGGGGGATCCGGAGCAGGTCGCCTCGTTGTTCGTGACGGACTCGTTCTGGCGTGATCTGGTGGCGTTCACCTGGAACCTGAAGACGGTCGAAGGACACGACGAGATCGTCGCGATGCTCGCCGCGCGTCAAACGGATGCAGCGGCCGGCGGCTTCGCGCGCACGGACGAGGCGAATGAGGCCGACGGGGTTGTCGAGGCGTTCATCGAGTTCGAGACCCGGGTGGGTCGCGGTGACGGTCACTTGCGCATCAAGCAGGACGACGACGGCGTCGACCGAGCGTGGACCCTGCTCACCACCCTGCAGGAGTTGAAGGGCTTCGAAGAGCCCAGCGGCGTGCGCCGGCCGAGGGGCGCGGTGCACGGCAGTGACCCGGACCGCCGGTCGTGGGCGGAGAAGAAGGAGGACGAGGAGGCCGAACTCGGCCGAGCCGTCCAGCCCTATGTCCTCGTGATCGGCGGCGGTCAGGGCGGAATCGCGCTCGGTGCGAGGTTGCGGCAGCTCGGCGTTCCGTCGATCGTCGTCGACAAGCACGATCGGCCCGGCGACCAGTGGCGTGGCCGGTACAAGACGCTGTGCCTGCACGATCCGGTCTGGTACGACCACCTGCCGTATCTGCCGTTCCCGCCCAACTGGCCGGTGTTCGCGCCCAAGGACAAGATCGGCGACTGGCTGGAGTTCTACACCAAGGTGATGGAGGTGCCGTACTGGAGCAGGACCGAGTGCACATCCGCCGCCTACGACGAGGCGGCCGGACGCTGGACCGTCGAACTCGTCCGCGACGGTGAGCCGATGACACTGCACCCGACGCAGTTGGTGCTCGCGACCGGAATGTCGGGCAAGCCCAACGTCCCCGAGTTCCCGGGACAGGACGTGTTCGCCGGCGAGCAGCACCACTCCAGCAGACATCCGGGACCCGATGAGTATGTGGGCAAGAAGGTGGTGGTGATCGGCGCGAACAATTCCGCCCACGACATCTGCAAGGCGCTCGTGGAAGCGGGAGTCGACACCACGATGGTCCAGCGGTCGTCGACGCACATCGTGAAATCGGACTCGTTGATGGAGATCGGTCTCGGGGCGCTCTACAGCGAGCAGGCAGTGGCCGACGGGATGACGACCAAGAAGGCCGATATGACCTTCGCATCGTTGCCGTACCGGATCATGCATCAGTTCCAGATCCCGTTGTACGACCAGATCCGGGAGCGTGACAAGGACTTCTATGCGCGGCTTGAGGCCGCGGGATTCGACCTGGACTTCGGCGACGACGGCTCGGGTCTGTTCATGAAGTACCTGCGCCGCGGTTCGGGTTACTACATCGACGTCGGGGCGTGCGAGCTGGTGGCCGACGGGACCATCAAACTCGCCAAGGGCGGAGTGCAGGGTCTCACGGAGAACTCGGTGATTCTGGAGGATGGGACCGAACTTCCGGCCGACGTCGTGGTCTACGCCACCGGATACGGTTCGATGAACGGCTGGGCGGCGGATCTGATGGGCCAGGAAGTGGCCGATCGCGTCGGCAAGGTGTGGGGTCTGGGCTCGGACACCACCAAGGACCCCGGCCCTTGGGAGGGCGAGCAGCGGAACATGTGGAAGCCGACGCAGCAGCCGGGACTCTGGTTCCACGGAGGCAACCTGCATCAGTCGCGCCACTACTCGTTGTATCTGGCGCTGCAGTTGAAGGCACGGTTCGAGGGGCTGGACACACCGGTGTACGGACTGCAGGAAGTGCATCACCTGAGTTGAGCGGAACGACGGCGCCGGCGGCTCCGGGTCAGGCCGCACGATGCGGCGGGGCGCGGCGACCGGGTGCTGCCCGTGATGCGGGCGGTGGGTGCAGGTGGTGTGCCTGTCCGGCGTGGTGGGTGGGGTTCAGGCGCCACGGCTCGCTGCCTGTGGCCGGTCGCCAGGCCATGCGTCCGGTGTCGGGTCCGTCGGTGAGGACGGTGGTCTCCCACTGTCCGCGGCTGGTGCCGACGGCCCGATTGTGGCGTCCGCACGCGGCACCGAGAGCATCGATGTCGGTACGACCACCCGCGGTGATCCAGTCCGGCGAATGATGAGCCTGAGTCTGCGCGAACGGGCGGTCGCAACCCGGCGCCGTGCAGCCCCGATCACGCGCGAACAGGGCCAGTCGTTGCGCCTTGGCGGCGAAGCGTGCTCCGCGGCCTTGGTAGAGCACCTCGCTGGTGTGATTCCGGAACACGGCCAGGTGCGGCACCGCGTCGGCGGCGAGGCTCACGAGTTCACCGATCGGAACGCGGGTACCGGTCGCGGTCAGGGAGATCCCGGCGTGTGCGGCGAGTTCTTGATCGGTGACGGTGATGACCAACTCCGCCGGAATCCGGTCCGGCCGACCTAACCCCACGTGACCGAGTACCCAGTCGCACAACGCCAGCAATGCATCGTGGGTGCGCTGTGCGGCGCTGCGCAGGTCCCGGCTTCGTGCGCCAGCCAGAGCATCAGCGTCGATGTGGTTGCTGTCGATGGCTCCGGTGGGTGACTCCGGATCGGCGGGATTGTTCATCCCGGGCGCCGCCCACGCGGTCAAGATCACTTCGAACTTGGCCCGCAACTCCGGAGTCATCGCACCGCGAACCCGGCTCATCAACTGCCGATCCTGCGGAAGGATCGTCAACCCGCGCTGGCGTTGCCGGTCGACGTGATCGGACTCCTGCCCGTCCGGATCCAAATGCGCCAGCAGCCGGTCACCGACCTTCCCCAGATCATCCGGGTTCAACCCACTGGCGGCCGCGGCCAACTCCGCCTCAGCCCGCGCTTTGACCTCCGGCGAGATACAGCCCGGCACCTTCGCCAGCACCGCCGAGATCACCAGGGCATGCTCGGCACCGATGCAACCATCGGCGACCGCCGCGGCGGTCGCGGGTTTGCGTGGCGGCAGCGTTTCACCCTGAAAGTTCGAGAGGCTGCCGATGTTCTCGGTCAGGCGCACCCGACGTCCGGCTTCCCGCGTCCCCAACCGCAGGCCCTGCGACAGATACTGGTGCGGATTCAAGTAACCGGCGGTGCGATGCGCATTGCGGTCGGAGACCTCGACCAGCAGTCCGGTGGAGATGCCGTCCCAGCGTCGGCCAACAGTTCGGCGGGGGAATCCGGCAGCGTCAGCGAGTGGTCCATCACTGCCACCTCCCCCGAGTGTTTCAGCTGTTCACACCTTGTTTTGTTGATTGTCTGAAAGGTATCAGGCGCCTCTGACATCGAAGGTGGACATCAGACCGCAGACGGTGGAGCGGATCTGATCGACGGCGGCGCCGTGGTCGCCGCGGGGCTGCAGCAGGTGGCTCACGGTGAGACGAACGTACACCTCGACGAGTGTCGCCCGATCCTCGTCGCGCAGTCCGGGAGCCACTGCCCGCGACTGCTCCGCCACCGCTTCCATCGCTCGCCCCAGCACCGTCTCGGAGTCGACCGCTACCAACGACAGGAGTTCGTTCTCGCGAGCGCGGGAACCCTCGCTGACTACGGACAGCAGCAGGCGATTCTGTTCGCCGGTCGTGAGTGTCGCGGCTGCGGCGGCCGCGAGCCCCTCCACCAGGTCCGGGGCGTGCGCCGAGATCGCATCGGTGACGCCGGTGAGGAACCGATCGGCTTCGCGGGCGACCAGTGCCGCCGCGAGGTCCCGGCGAGTGCCCATCTCGTTGTAGAGGCCGGCCCGGCTGATCCCGACCTCGCGCGCCACCCGGGACATGTTGACCGAGGACCATCCCTGGTCGATCACGAGATCTCCGACGGTGTCGAGTATCCGGTTCCGAAGCAGGGTGCGGACCTCGCTGTGAAAGGTCCGACTCTCGCCCATGGCGTCAGTGTACGTGCGGACGCGCCTCCCACGATTCGGGCGAACGGCCCGATTCTCGATGACCCAATGCCGTTGACAACTATCGAACAACTGGCGATGTGATTGACATATGACGCTCGCACGTATAAACAATGTGCAGTACAAATCACAGTGTCTATGACCGATAGCGCAGATCACCTCATCCGATGAGGCCGCCAGCCCCGGCTTCGATCACCCCAGACGGAGACGCCCATGCCTGAACCGCGACAGTCCGCTCAGTCCGAACCGACCGCCGCCGTCGACCGGACCGATCACGCCAGTCGGACCGAATACGACGTGCTCGTCATCGGCTCCGGCTTCGGCGGAAGCGTGACCGCTCTGCGGCTGTCGGAGAAGGGCTACCGGGTCGGCGTGCTCGAGGCCGGACGGCGATTCGAAGACTCCGACTTCGCGAAGACGAGCTGGGATCTGCGGCGGTTCCTCTGGGCGCCGAAGCTGGGTGCATACGGCATCCAGCGGATTCACCTGCTCCGCGACTGCGTCATCCTCGCCGGTGCGGGCGTCGGCGGTGGCTCGCTGAACTACGCGAACACTCTCTACAAGCCCTCGGGCGCCTTCTTCGAAGATCCCCAGTGGGCTCACATCACCGATTGGGAGGACGAGCTCAGCCCGTACTACGACCAGGCGCGGCGGATGCTCGGCGTGGTCACCAATCCGCACATGACTCCGGCCGATGCGATCGTCAAGTCGGTGGCCGACGATATGGGCGCCGGCGACACCTTCATCCAGACACCGGTCGGCGTGTACTTCGGTGAGCCGGGCCGCACCGTGGCCGATCCCTACTTCGGAGGCGTCGGTCCGGACCGCACTGGATGCATCGAGTGCGGTGAGTGCATGACCGGGTGCCGGCACGGTGCGAAGAACACCCTTCTCAAGAACTATCTGGGGCTCGCGGAGAAGATCGGTGCGGTGGTCCATCCGCTCACCACCGTCACCGACCTTCGGCTGGCCGGGGACGGTACGTGGGAGGTGCACACCGTCCGGACCGGTGCGTGGATGCGCAAGCGCCGCCGGGTGTTCACCGCGCGCAACGTCGTCCTCGCAGCGGGCACGTGGGGCACGCAACGGCTGCTCCACGACCTGAAGGACTCCGGGCGCCTGCCCGAGTTGTCGTCGCGGCTGGGGGAACTGACCCGGACCAACTCCGAATCCATCCTCGGCGCCATTCGCTACAGCGTCGACGAATCGCTCGACCTGACGCGCGGGGTCGCGATTACCTCGTCGTTCTACCCTGCCGCGGACACTCACATCGAACCCGTCCGCTACGGAAAGGGATCGAATGCGATGGGCATGCTCCAGTCGCCGATGACCGACGGCGACCAGCGGCTGCCGCGCTGGCTGCGTTTTCTCGGCATCATGCTGCGGCACCCGATCGCCACGGCCCGGATTCTCGCGGTCAAGGGGTGGAGCGAGCGCACGATCATCGCGCTCGTGATGCAGAACCTCGACAACTCGATCACCACGTTCACCCGGCGCGGACTGTTCGGCCGGCGGCTGTCGAGCCGCCAGGGCCACGGCCGACCGAACCCGACGTGGATCCCGGCGGGTAACGAGGCCACCCGGCGCATCGCGGAGAAGATCGGCGGCGTTCCGGCCGGCACCTGGGGTGAGGTTTTCAATGTGCCGATGACCGCGCACTTCCTCGGTGGTTGCGTGATCGGCGAGAATGCGTCGACCGGGGTGATCGATCCCTATCACCGCGTGCACGGGTATCCGACGCTCAGTGTGGTCGACGGTTCGGCCGTCTCGGCCAACCTCGGCGTCAATCCCTCGCTGACGATCTCCGCGCAAGCCGAGCGCGCGGCGGCGCTGTGGCCGAACAAGGGCGAGACCGACAGCCGCCCGGCTCAGTACCTCGGCTACCGGCGGGTGGAACCGGTACAGCCGGCCGCACCGGCGGTACCGGAGTCGGCACCGGGTGCGCTGCGTCTGCCCATCACGCCCGTCGGGCGTCCGGTGAATCGATGACGACGGCTTTCGCTCCCGCAATCGGGAAGGCGCGCAACGGCGTTCAGACGGTCGGTTCCTTCTTCCTCACCTTCTGGGAGATTCTCAAGGCCCTGCCGCGCAGACCGTTCCAGTGGCGCGAACTCGTCGCCCAGGCATGGTTCATCGCCAGCGTCTCGATCGTCCCGACGATGCTGATGTCGATTCCGTTCTGCGTCATGGTGGTCTTCCAGATCAACGTGCTGCTCAACGAGATCGGCGCCATCGATCTGAGCGGAGCGGGCGCAGGCATCGCGGTCATCCGCGAGATCGGCCCGATCGTGACCGTGCTGGTCGTCGCGGGAGCGGGTGCCACCGCCATCTGCGCCGATCTCGGCTCCCGAACGATCCGGGAGGAGATCGACGCCATGCGGGTTCTCGGCATCGACCCGATCCAGCGTCTGGCCGTGCCCCGCGTCATCGCCTCCTGCGTGGTGGCGGTGTTCCTCAACGGGTTGGTCACTGCCATCGGTCTGACCGGCGGATATCTGTACGGAGTCTTTCTGCAGGGGGCGACGCCCGGTCAGTACATCACCGCCATTCCCATCCTGACCGGCACCTCGGATCTGCTCATCAGCGAACTGAAGGCGGGGATCTTCGGACTCCTCGCGGCCGTCGTCGCATGCCACCTCGGTTTCAAAGCGGGCGGCGGACCCAAGGGCGTCGGAGACGCCGTCAATCAAACGGTCGTGCTCAGCTTCGTGCTGCTGTTCCTGGCGAACGCCGTCATCACGACCCTGTCTCTGCACTAGGCGGGCACCGGTGAATCGGAGGACCACATCATCATGACGAGTGCACCAACGCGGGAACCCTCTCGCGCACGGTTCGAACGGCTGGCGCCGGGGCGGCTCCTGACGCCCGCCGACCGCTTGGGACGTCAACTGGCGTTCTACGGCGCGTCGTTGCGCGCGGTACCGCGCGCCTTCACCCACTACCGCCGGGAGACGATTCGTCTGCTGGCGGAGGTCTCGCTCGGCGCGGGCGCCCTCGCGGTGATCGGCGGCACCGTCGTCATCATCGGCTTCCTGACCGCGGCCGCGGGCTACGAGGTGGGCCAACAGGGCTCGAGTTCACTCGGACGCGTCGGTGTCGAGGCGATGTCCGGCTTCATCTCGGCCTTCTTCAACACCCGCGAAGCGATCCCGGTGATCGCCGGAGTCGCGTTGACGGCCACGGTCGGCTCGGGTTTCACCGCGCAGCTCGGGGCCATGCGGGTGAGCGAGGAGATCGACGCCCTCGAGGTCATGTCGGTCCAGTCCCTGCCGTACCTGGTCTCGACGCGAATCGCCGCCGGTCTGGTCGCGATCATTCCGCTCTACGCCATCGCACTGTTCACCGGATACGCGGCGACCAAGTTCGTCAGCGTCTTCCTCTCCGATCAGTCGCCCGGCACCTACGACCACTACTTCCAGTTGTTCCTGCAGCCCAGTGACGTGGCGATCTCGCTGCTGAAGGTCATCGTGATGGCGGTGGCGGTGATGGCCGTGCACTGCTACTACGGCTACAACGCGAGCGGCGGACCGGCCGGGGTCGGGGTGGCGGTCGGCCACGCCGTACGGACCTCGCTGATCATCATCATGGTCGTCGACTTCGTCGTCGGCATCGCGCTCTACGGCGGCGTTCACGCGACGGTGCGGGTGTCCGGATGATCGAACACTCCCGCGTCCGCCACCTGCTGTACGCCTTCACCGCGGCGGCCGTCGTCGTCGCTCTCGTCGTCCTCGCGCTGATGTCGTACCGCGGCGACTTCCAGAACACCAAGACCGTCTACCTCAATGCCCCGCGGGCCGGACTCCTGCTGCTCCCCGGATCGGACGTGAAACTCCACGGCGTGGTCGTCGGGCGAGTGTCCGAAGTCACCGTCGCCGACGAGAAGGCGCGGATCCGCATGGAGATCGACTCCGGCGTGACCGGCGAGCTGCCGACCAACGTGCTGGCCGAAATGGAGCCGACGACCCTCTTCGGGCGCAAGTACGTCGCGCTGTCGATCCCGTCCGCTCCGGCTGCCGGCAGGTTGACCGAGGGCTCGACGATCGACACGTCGAAGACTCCGGTCGAGGTCTTCGACACCTTCGACCTGCTGGTCAAGATCCTCAACCGAGTCGATCCGGCCCGAGTGAACGCGACGCTGGCCGCGGTGCAGACGGGTACCGTCGACCGCGGCGGAAAACTCGGCGCCGTCATCGATGATGTGAACCGCTACCTGGCCACGTTCAACGGATCGCTGCCGACCCTGCAGCGCGACCTCCGACTCGGCGCCGACAATCTCGAGACGTTCGCCGCGATGACACCCGACCTGATGACGACGGTGCGGAATCTGACCGTCACCTCGAAGACCGTCGTCGACGAGCAGACCGAGCTGACCGCGTTCCTGCTGAGCTTCACGCGGTTCGGGAACACCGGCGACCGGTTCCTGACCGGTGCGGGGACGCCGCTGGTGAAGGCGGCCGAAGCGCTCGCGCCGCCGACGCAGGTCCTCGGCGATTACGGCCCGATCCTCCCGTGCTTCCTCTCCGGACTCAACCTCGGGCGCAAGTACTTGGAGCGCGCCTTCGGCGGGGCCCGCGCGGGCCTGGACATCGTGGGCACGCTCATCATGGGCGATCCGCCCTACCGTCCGGGAGTCGACGCCCCGCGCACCAACGCCGGTGCCTCGGGCCCCAGTTGTTACGGGTATCCGCGCGGGCCCGGAGCAAAGGCCCCGGGACATGTGGACTTCGACGACGGCAGTCACGCCTACCGCGATGTGAAGACCCCGGAGGACGTCATCGGCAACCCGTTCGCCTCCATGATCTACGGAATGACTCGATGAACGTGACCGGGCCCGCGATCAAGCTGGGCATCTTCCTGCTCGTCAGCGCACTGATCACCGGAGTGCTGTTCGTCATCGTCGGCGACCTCCGGTTCGGTCCGACGAAGTCGTACCGGGCGGTGTTCACCTCAGCCTCCGGACTGCGCACCGGAGACGATGTGAAGCTCGCGGGAGTCGTCGTCGGCAAGGTGACCGATGTGACGGTGGTGCGCGAGGAGAGCACCGGACCGGGCCTCGGCGCCGAGATCGCCATGGACGTCGACTCCGACATCGCCGTCACCGAGGCGACCGACGTGAGCATCAAGTACAAGAACTTGATCGGCGATCGCTATGTGGAGCTGAAGACGCCGTCGACGCCCGTGGCGCCGGAGCGGCCGGAGGGGTCGGTCATCCCGGTGGCGCACACGCGACCGGCCCTGGACATGGACGCCCTGGTCAACGGCTTCAAGCCGCTGCTCACCGGCGTGGACCCGGACCAGACCAATCGCCTCTCGGCGGCCCTGGTGTCGGTCCTCAACGGCCGCACCGACGACATCGGCGAGGTCATCACCCAGCTCGGGCAACTCGGCAAGACCATCGCCGACCGCGACGCGACCATCGGTTCGGTGGTGACCGACCTCAACACCGTGCTCGGCACGGTCGACGAACGGAAGGCCGCGTTCAGCTCGATGATCGGCCAGATGCAGCGACTGGTCTCGGGGCTCGCCGCGGACCGCACGACCATCATGGACGGTCTCACGCACATCGACTCGGCGACCTCGCAGCTCGACAGCCTGCTGTCGCAGGTCCGGCCGGATCTGACCGCGGACATCGCGCACCTGCGCGGGCTGGCGGCGAACCTCAACAAGAACACCACGACGATCAACATGCTCCTGAACAAGCTGCCCGAGGCCTACCGATTGCTCGGCCGGTCCTCCGGCTACGGCAGCTTCGTCAACTTCTTCGTGTGCGGTCTGGCCATCCGGTACCCGACGCTCGACGGCGGGCACCAGGACACTCCGATGATCCAAGTCCCCGCTCAGAGGTGTAAATGATGAGACCTGACGACTCCTCCCGTGCCGTCCGGGCCGGGATCATCGGCACCGCGGCGATCCTGGTGGTCCTCGCGCTGGCCTTCAACTATCGGTCGCTGCCGTTCTGGCCGGGCACCACCACCGTCGTCGCCGAATTCGCCGACGCCAGCGGCCTCAACGTCGACGACGAGGTGCACGTGGCCGGCGTCGCCGCAGGCAGCGTCACGTCGATCTCCCTGGCGGACGACCACGTCGACGTCGGGCTCCGGCTCACACAGGGGTGGCGGGATCTCGGCTCGCAGACGCGTGCCGCGATCAAGGTGGAGACCGCGCTCGGCCGTCGCTACGTGGAACTGACGACCGGCGGGAGCGGTGAACTCGGCGACCGCATCCCGCGTTCGCGCACCACCTCGGGATTCGACCTGACCGATTCGCTGAACCAGCTCACCGAGCAGGTAGGCGACACCGACAAGAAGCAGGTGACCGATGCGGTGCAGAGCCTGAGCCAGGTGCTGAAGGGGCTCCCGGACGATCTCGGCGGTTCGCTGGAGAACGTCGCCGACGCCGCTCGGACCGTCTCGCGCCGCGACGCGGGGATCCGCACCCTGCTGCAGCACACCGATTCGCTCTCGGGCGTCCTCGCCGAGCGGAAGGGAAACCTGACCCGGCTGATCGACGACGGCGATGCGCTCTTCGCGGCACTGAACGACCGCGCCGCAGTCATCCGCCGGGTGCTCGTCAGCCTGCGCGGCGTCGCCGATGAGATCGAGCGGGTCACGGTCGAGAACCGCACTTCGACGCCGCCCATGCTCGAGGAGCTCCGGAAGGTCACCGACACGTTGAACGCGAACTACACCAACCTCGACAAGTCGATCGCCGGCATGCGTCCGTACGTCATGCAGTTCACCGACGTCCTCGGCAGCGGACCGTTCTTCGCCGTACTGCTCGAGAACATCACGCCGGCGAACCTGCGCGGACAGCAGCCGGGCAGCCCGGGAGGCGGACGATGAACGCAGTCAGAAGGCTGGGCGTCCCGGCGCTCATCGTGATCGGCATCGTCGTGACGGCGATGGTGGCTTTGACGGTGTCCGTGGTCTGGGAACGCACCCACACCGCGCGGGCCACACTGCACTTCACCGACGCCACCGGGCTGTTCCCCGGCGATCCGGTCAAGATGCGCGGCGTGGCGATCGGGACGGTCGAATCGGTGGCACCCGCGCCGAGCGATGTGACCGTCGAGGTCTCCTACGACGACTCGGTCTTCGTCTCGGCATCGGCCCGCGCGGCGATCGTCTCGCCGACCCTGGTGTCGGGACGGTACGTCCAGTTCGTCAATCCGGAACCGCTCGATCCGGAGGCCTCGCGCGGGGCCGCGCTGGCCGACGGCGCGGTCGTCGGTCTCACGCGGACCGCGGTGCCGGTCGGGTACGACGAGATCAAGAAGCAGGTGACCGATCTCGCCGCTCAGCTCGGCCCCACCGCGGACGATCAGAAGGGCACGCTCAGCCGGTTCGTGGACACCTCCGCGTCGGTCCTCGGCGACAACGGACAGTCGCTCCGGCATGCGGTCGATGCGCTCTCGGATGCGGCGAGCACCCTCGCGGCCGGCGGTCCGGACCTGTTCGGCACGGTGCGGAACCTGCAGAAGGTGGTGACCGCGCTGCGCGCCTCCGACGATCAGATCGTGTCCTTCTCGGCACAGCTCAACGACGCGTCGGCACTGCTGGACGACAATCGAACCCAGCTCGACGCCGCGGTCGGTGCGCTCAACGGCATGGTTCCGGATCTGCGCGAGTACCTGTCGGAGAACCGCGACGCGCTGAGCTCCGACGTCAAGGAGCTGACCCGGGTCTCGCGGTTGCTCGTCGACCGCGAGGACGATCTGGCCCAGATCCTCCACACGGCGCCGACTGCCCTGTCGAATCTCTACAACATCTACGACCCGGACTCGAACTCGCTGACCGGCGGGCTGGCGATCGCGGACTTCCCGGACCCCGTCTCGCTGATCTGTGCGCTGCTGACCACGGTCGACGCACCCAAGAAGGAGTGCCAGAAGGTGAACACCACACTGACTCGCGTCCTCACCTCTGAGCTCGCGCGCGCGTCGACCCAGACGGGAGGCCGGTGATGAGGCGCACCCGGATCACGGCAGTGCTGGCCGCACTCCTGGCGGTGGTGTCGACGGCACTCACCGGCTGCCGGTTCGACGGCGCGAACTCGCTGTCCCTGCCCGGTGACGCGATCACCGGCGACCCGTACCGCGTCACGGTGCACCTGGCCGATGTGCAGAACCTCGTGTCGAACTCGCTGGTGAAGTACGACAACGTGACGGTCGGACAGATCGGATCGATCTCGGTGGTCCGATCGGTCGCCGCCGTGGAGGTCGATCTGTCCGAAGGCGTCGAGATCCCTTCGAACGCCACGGTGAAGCTGGCCCAGACCTCGGTTCTCGGTGCCCAGTACCTCGAATTCGTTCGCCCGGAGCGGCCGGCCGCGGGCCACCTGCTGCCCGGCGACACGATCGACGTGAACTCGTCGTCGGCCTACCCGTCAACCGAGTCGGTGCTCGCGGCGCTGTCTCTCGTCCTCAACGGGAGCGGACTCGAACAACTCAGGTCGATCATGACCGAACTCAACACCGCTACCGACGGCCGGACGGCCACGGCGAACGAGGCGATCGGCCGACTCAAGACGCTCGTGACCCGGCTCAACGAGCAGCGTGACGACATCGGTCGGGCGATCGACGCGCTCGGTCGGCTCAGCGGTTCGCTCGCCGATCAGAACTCGACGATCGCCGCGGGAATCGACGGACTCGAGCCGGCGCTCACCGTCCTCGCCGACCAGCGGGAGAACCTCACGACGATGCTGGGCCGCGTCGGAACCTTCGGTGAGAAGGTGTCCTCGGTGCTCTCCCGGAGCCATGACGATCTGACCGCGATCGTCTCCGAACTGCGGCCCGCCCTGAACGGACTCGAGCAGTCCGGCGACGACCTGGTCGGTTCGCTGCTCGTCGGTCTGACGATTCCCTTTCCGGTCACCACGATCGACAAGGGAATGAAGGGCGACTTCCAGAATCTGTTCCTCACGCTCGACCTGTCGGTCGGCGCCATCCGGGACAAGGTGATCGGCAGCCTGCCGAAGATCGATGTGGAGAAGATGATGCTGTCCCGACAGGCGGCCGACCCGCTGCGTGCGCCGTTCGCGGCGCCGAAGGGAGGCCGGCGATGAGACTCACGCGCCTGGTCAAATGGCAGCTGATCGTGTTCGCTCTGCTCACCGTGGTGAGCGTGGTCTACGGAGCGATCACCTACATCGGCATCGGGCGGGTCACCGGTCTCGGCACCTATCGGGTGGTCGCCGAGTTCGGTGCCGCGGGCGGGGTGTACGAGAGCGGACTGGTCACCTATCGCGGCGTCACCGTGGGACGAGTCGACAGCGTCGACCTGGATCTGGCGAACCCGTCGGCTCCGGTGCGGGTCACCTTGCGCATCGACTCCGACCGCAAGGTCCCGCGCGACAGTTCCGCGCACATCAGGAGTCAGTCGGCGGTCGGCGAGCAGTACGTCGACCTCATTCCGCGCTCCGCAGACGGTCCGTCGCTCGAGGACGGCGACGTCCTGCCGGCCGCCGGCAATGTGACGCCGACCCCGACCAAGGACGTGCTGGGCCGGACGATGAATCTGGTGGCGGCGCTGTCACCGCAGAATCTGGAGACCACGATCGACGCGGTCTCCGACGGCTTCGGGCAGTCCGGGGACCGGCTGGCCCGCCTGATCGACTCGTCGCAGCAACTGCTGCGGCTCGCCCAGATCGACCTCGTGCCGACGACCACGCTGATCGGCGACGCGGATCCGCTGCTGCGCACCGGCAACAAGGTGGCCGCCGACCTGCGGTCGTCGGTGGCCGACCTGGCCTCGTTCACCGACCAGCTCGCCATGAGCGACGGCCGGATCCGGACCCTGCTCGAAGACGCCCCCGCAGCCGCCGACGAGGTGTCGACCACCCTGGGCGAACTCACGCCGACGCTGCCGACCCTGCTCGCGAACCTGCAGACGGTGGGACAGGTGCTGCGGGTCAATGTGCCGGGCCTGCGCCACATCCTGACCGTGTACCCGGCGTTCACGTCGGGAACGCTGTACTCGGTCAAGGACTTCGCGCTGGGGGAGAGCCCGCAGGCACCGCTCGACGTGAAGCTGGGCAACACGCTGAACCCGCCGCCGTGCACGGAGGGCTACGGCCGCACGCAGCGCCGCGATCCGTCGGATATGCGCGAGGTCCCGGTGGTCCCGGACCAGTACTGCGACGTCCTCGCCGCCAACCCCAAGGTGGCGCGCGGCGCCCGGAACGTGCCGTGTGCGACCGACCTCTCGGTGCGGACCGCACTCGTCGCCGACTGTCCGCGCGGGCTGCCCTCGACGTGGCCCGAGATGCTCGCGCGGCCGCATTCGGCGAGCGCAGGCGACCCGCCGAGCCCGCGCCGGCGCACGTCCGCGGCGGCGAGCAGGCCGATTCCCTACTCGGAGAAGACGGGCGGATTCCGAGGACCCGACGGGGTGACCTACTTCGTCGGCACGCCCACCAGCACAGCATCCGGAAAGGGGAACGCGACATGGCAGTCGTTGCTGATCAAGTGGTAGACGCCGACCACGAGGAGGATGACGGGCAGTCCGATGGCGGGCAGCCGGCGCCCGGGGCTCAGTCGCGGCGTTCGGCGGTGGTCGTGGTGTGGTCGCTGGTGATCGCCGCCGCGGTCGTGCTGACGATGCTGGGAGTCAAGGGCGTCGATCTGTACCACGCGAGACGGGACCAGAGCCGCGATGCCCAGGTCCTCGATGTGACACGCGAGGTGGTCGCGGGGTTGGTGAGTCTGGACTACAAGCGGTCCAAGGCCGATCTGGACCGGATCTCAGCGGTGGCGACCGGCTCGTTCCAGAAGCAGTTCGGCCAGCTGGCCACGTCCTTCGAACAGGTGCTGGCGTCCGGCGAGGTCCGCTCCACGGGCGCGGTGAAGGAGGCCGGGATCGTCGAAGCCGACGACGACTCGGCGAAGGTCCTGGCGGCGGTCAGCTCGGTGGTGAAGAACACCGAGGCGCCCGACGGGCAGCAACGCGTCTACCGGATGCTGGTGGACCTCGAACGGCAGGGCGACGACTGGAAAGTCGGGAATGTGGAGTTCGTGTCATGACGACGACTGAAGCGGCGACCGAAGCGGCGACCGAGCCGGCCGGTCGGGAACCGGACGTCGCCGAGACGGGTACGCGCCGACGACTGCTGCACCGCGTGCTGTTGTGGCCCGCGGGCCTGACGGTGCGCATGCGCCGGATCGTCGTCGGCGTCCTGGCCGCGGTGACGATCGCCGGCACCGGGACGCTCGGCTACGTGTGGTGGGCCGCGGCGAGTGCCGACGCCGACGTCGCGGCCGGCCAGTCGGCGCTCGCGTCGGCCCGTCGCGACGTCCCGCAACTGCTCAGCTACGACTACCGCACGATCGATCAGGCGTTTCCCGAGGCGGCCAAGACCCTGCTGACCGGCAAGTTCCTCACCGAGTACACCGAGTTGGGCGCCTCGGTCATCCAGCCGGCGGCCAAACGCGATGACATCGTCACCAAGGCCGAGGTCGTCGAAGCATCGGTGGTGTCCGCGAAGGCCGATGCGGTGACCGTCCTGCTCTTCGTCAATCAGACCACCACCAGCAAGGGGATGGAGGGTCCGCGCCTGGACGGCAGCCGCGTCCGGGTGGACCTGACGAAGGACGGCGACTCCTGGAAGATCTCCGAGTTCGTCCCGGTCTGATCGTCGAGGCGCGTGGTCGATGACACCGTCACTCGGCCGCGCGCTTCGACGGCAGGACGCCGTAGCCGACCAGTCCGACGTATCCGCCGATCCGGAATCGGTTCACCTTCACGTGTCCGCCCCACTCATTGCCTCCGACGGTGGTGACCTCCCCGTCGGAGTAGTCGAGCACGATGTTGGTGTGCTGACGGAAGAAGCTCTTCGTGGAGTAGAGCATCACGTCGCCCAGAACGGGACGGTAACCCGAGTCTGCGGCGCGGAAACGTCCCTGCGACTGGAAGTACTCGGTCAGGGTGTACACCCCCGGGATCCGCCAGTGCCCGGAGAACGGATTCTCGAAGGGCACGCCCGACTCGCGCATCACCCAGCTGACGAAGTCGGCGCACCACTCCTCGTCGACCCCTTCGGAGTACTTGGTGCCCGGCGGCTGGGCGTCGAACTCCGCGCGGGTGACGGTGACGATGCGCTTCTGCGTGGGGCCGAGAGCAGTGGTGTCCAGGTCCGGATAGGCGCGGTCGCGGTTGTTCCACCAGGTCCGGACGAAACCCACTGCGCCTTCGTGGACGGCCACGGCGGTCGCGCCGCCCAGGAGCACGACGACGACTGCGAGCCAGATTGTGAGCCTTCGGCGGCGGGGTGACATTCGGCCAGCGTATCCGCCGCCCGGGCCCATGTTTCGGGGCCTCGGCGATCGGGAACCCGATCGATGTCCGGAACGGAGTTCGCTTCCGGACGGACGAATACCGACTATGTGAAGGGAGGACGCGGCATGTCTGCAAGCACCGAGTCCGGGGAAGTGACCGGAACACGCGACAAGACGTACAACTTGATCTGGTACGTGGAGAAGTGCCTGTCGAACGCGCTTCGGATGGACACTTTCATCGCCGACGCCGAGCGCGACGGCGACCACGAGACGGTGGAGTTGTTCACGAAGGCGCAGAGCGACAGCCTCAAGGGCGCAGAGATGGGCAAGAAGTTGCTGCGCGCGAGGCTCGTCTGAGGTCACTGGACGCGTTTCGCCAGATCGCAGTCCGGCTTCCGGAACCAGCGAGATGAACCAGCGAAATCGGCGGCGCTGCCCGAGCAGCGCCGCCGATTCATGTGCCTCTGTCTCGTTTCTACCGAGCTGCTGAGCGAGCGACCTCCTCAGCGAGCTGCGTCGGCGGCGCCGAGTTCGGTATGCGACCCCGCGTGTGCCAGTTCGCCGGAACGGTCTTCCAGATGGGCGCGCAGGAACCACTGGAACTGCTCGAGTTCGCGCGTCTGGCCGATGAGGACGTCCTCGGTGATCGGATCGATCATCCCCGCCTCGGCGATGGCGTCGCGATGGGACTTGACGACCCCGGTGTAGACGAGGTCGAGGGCCGCGAGATGCGCCTGGACGGTGTCGCGGCCGAGATCGTAATCGTCCCAGTCGCGATTCTTCGTGATACCCGCCGATGTCCCGCTCGGCGAGCCGCCCAGCGTCGCGATGCGTTCAGCGAGCACGTCGGCGAATCCGCGGACCGTGGCGGTCTGCGGGTCGAGCATCTCGTGGACTCCGATGAAGTTGGGGCCCACCACGTTCCAGTGAACATGCTTGAGCGTGAGATGCAGATCGATCAGGGAACTGAGCCGGTGCTGCAGGATCGAGATCAGTGCATCGGACTCGGTGTGCGAGAGACCGCCGATCTCCGGCTGATGGGTGTTGATGAGTGACATGGTGCCTCCTCGTCTGTCGGGTCGGCCGTCGCACGGGCGGGTGATCGCTCGGCGATCATGCCCTCCTGCGGCGGCCGCGTGGATGATGCAGGTGCTCGTACTCGTCGGCCTCCTCGGCCGTCGTCTCCGGGATGAGCGGGTCGTGCTGGGGACGGTCGAGCGCGCGATGGGACCGCAACCTCACCCGCGACCAACCGAGGCATCCGACCGCGGCCACAGCGCAGACCACCGTCGCCACGATCCACGGTGCGAGCGCGTCGTCGGCCGCCGCGGTGGTCAAGGTCACGGCGATCAGCACCAGGGCGATCAGGAGCAGCCCGTAGCCGATCAGCCCGAGCGCCTTCAGTGGACGAACGGTCGCGGCGCTCAGATGGTCTCCGGTCATGGGCGGGCCTCCTCCCGGCGTGGATTCGCTGCGTCTCATGTGAACCTCCTTGAACGAAAGGCATCAGGGCCGGCCCGTGGCCGCGACCGAGAACCGGTGCAGCAGAGCCTCGTCGAAGGCGGGCAGATCGTCCGGCGCCCGGCTGGTGATCAACGGACCCGGGCCCGAGTCGCACACCACCACCGGCCCGTCCTCCCACGTGGCGCCCGCGTTGCGCACGTCGGTTCGGAGGCTGGGCCAGGCGGTGAGCCGGCGACCCCCGATCAGACCCGTCTCGATGAGCAGCCACGGCGCGTGGCAGATCGCGGCGACGGGGCGGCCCGACTCCAGGAACCGCGCCGCGAACTCGACAGCGCCGGGAACGGTCCGCAGATAATCCGGATTCGCGACACCGCCGGGAAGCACCAGCGCATCGAAATCCGTGGAGTCGAGATTCTCGACCACCTCGTCGACCGGGTATGAGGCGGCGCGGTCCAGGTGGCGGAAAGTCTGTACCGTTCCGCCGACGGTCGACACGAGAGTCGGAGTGCCACCGGCCTCGCGCACGGCCTGCCACGGGTCGGTGAGTTCGCGCTCCTCGGCGCCCTCCGGCGCGACCAGGAACGCGACGGCCCGTCCGCTCAGGTCGGGGTCGTGATGGTGCACTGTCATGGCGAACTCCCTCCAGCTGTGCTGCGGCGGACATGCAGTGCCGGGATACCCCGTCCATGCGGCTCTCAAACGTCGAGTCGGTCGAACCTGCCGATGTCGACGCCCTGCCGCGGGCGATCGCCCTACCATCGGGACCATGAGTGATTCCCCCGAACTGAGCCCCACCGACTGGGTGCGCGATCAGACCGAGAAGATCCTGGCCGCGGGCACGACCGACGTCGCGGACATCAACGGCATGAGAGTGGTGCTGTTCACCACGCTCGGCGCCAAGTCCGGCAAGCAGCGGTATGTCCCGCTCATGCGGGTCGAGGAGAACGGCAAGTACGCGATGGTGGCGTCCAAGGGCGGCGCGCCGTCGAACCCGTCCTGGTACTACAACGTGAAGGCACACCCCGAGGTCACCGTGCAGGACGGCACGGAGGTCTTCCACCTCACTGCGCGCGAGGTCTCCGGCGAGGAGCGCGAGCACTGGTGGAAGCTGGCGGTCGAGGCATTCCCGCCGTACGGCGAGTACCAGCAGAACACCGACCGTCAGATTCCGGTTTTCGTCCTGGAGTGACCCGCCGTCACAGCACCAGTCGCAGTGCCGCGGTGGTCGCTGCCGCGACGACGATCACGACGGCCAGCGGCGCGCGCAGCAGGGCCGCCACCGCACCGGCTGCGACTCCGATCGGACGGGCGGGATCGCTCAATTCGGTGCCGGCGAACAGGGCGCCGGTGAGACCGACGGCGATCAACAGGATCATCGTCGACCGTTCCAGCAGGGTCTCCACCGCCGGTGAGACGGTGATCCGGCTGCGCAGCCGCACGCCGGCGACCCGGATCAGATAGGTCCCTCCGGCGAGGATCGCGACGCCGCAGGCGAACTCCCAGCCGGTCACGACGGCACGCTCTCCGGCTCGCGACTCCGGTCAACGCGCGGGCGGCCGGTCACCATCAGCCCGAGCGGAATTCCGAACAACGCCAGCACAATCGGCAGTCCGGCGGCCACGAAGCCCGCCGTCGCCAGCGCGATGGTCCCGCCGAACAGGGCCGCCCAACGCGTCTCCCGGTCGCGCAGTGCGGGAAGCGCCAGGGCGATGAGCAGAGCGGGGAAGGCGGCGTCCAGCCCGAGCGTCTCGGGCGAGGCGATCACCTGCCCGACCATCGCACCGGTGAGCGCGCCGAGTGGCCATGCGATGACGACCGCGGTTCCGCAGATCACGAAGGCCGACCGTGCGGCCGTCACATCGCGGTGACCGGCCGAGTAGACGGCGGTCTCGTCGTTCACCATGTGGGCTGCGGCGTATGCCGATCGGTCGTCCCGGAGGAATCGGCCGGCGGAGAGCCCGTACGAGAAATTGCGCAGGTTCACCAGCAGGCCGGCCAGTGCGCCGACCACGGGCAGCCCGCCGCCGGCCACCACCGACACGAAGACGAACTCGGACGATCCGGCGAGTACGACGCAGGCCATCAGCAGGACCTGCCACCATGCCATGCCGATCCCGTGTGCGGCGGCGCCGTACGAGACGCCGACGATCCAGAGGGAGAACGCGATGGCGATGATCTCGCGGGGCGCGCGCCGCACGAGTGTTCTCCATGATGAACGCATGTCCACTATGATGAACCTATGGAAGAGGTTCGTCAAAATGAACGTTCGTCCGCTCTGTCGAACGATGTGAGTCCGCAGAAACTCGTCGCGGCGGCACTGAAGAGAGAGCGGGCGCGGGCGGGCATCTCCTTGGCCGAACTCGCGCGCCGTGCCGGAATCGGGAAGTCGACTCTGTCACAGCTGGAGTCCGGGGAGGGAAACCCCAGCGTGGAGACGCTGTGGGCACTCAGCGTCGCACTCGGAATCCAGTTCTCGGCGTTGGTCGACGCGCCTCGTCCGACCGTCGAAGTGATCCGGCTGGGCGAGGGTGCGACGATCTCCGCCGGCGAGGCCGATCACTACAGCGCCACCCTGCTGTCAGCGGCGCGGCACGGCACGCGCCGCGACGCCTATCTGATCCGCGCCGAGCCCGGCCGTCCCCGAGTCTCCGAACCGCACGCCAGAGGAGTCGTCGAACACGTCGTGCTCTGCTCGGGCCGGGCGTCGGTGGGGCCGACGGAGGCGCCCGTGGAACTGTCGCCCGGCGACTACGTGAACTATCCCGGCGACATCGAGCACATCTTCGACGCTCTCGAGGAGGGGACGATCGCGGTTCTGCTCAGCGAGTCCTGAGAGCGCTCACAGGTCGCCCGGCAGCTTGTCACGGCGGATTCCGCGCCAACTCGGATGGCGCAGGTGCCCCGTTGACGTCCAGTCCATGAACTGCACGTCCGCGACGATCTTCGGCAGCACCCACGTCGCGCTGCCCGCGACGGGCTTGTCGATGTCGTCGATGAACGGGCACATGCTGATCCGCAGGGGCCGGAGTTCTTCGAGCAGTGCGTCGAGTTCGGCGTCGCTGAAACCGGTGCCCACCCGGCCGAGGTAGCGCAGGCCGCGCTCGGCGGGCAGGCCGACCAGCAGTGATCCGATCTTCGACTCGGAGCCGCGACCGGGCCGATAGCCGCCGATCACCACTTCGATGTCGTTCCAGTTCTTCTGTTTGCGCCAGTCGGGGCTGCGGCGTCCGCTCGCGTAGGACGAAGCCCGCCGTTTCGCGATGACCCCTTCCCACCCCCGGTCCCGTGCGGTGCGGATCGCGGTCTCCGCCGGCCCGGGAAGCAGCGGCGGCACATCGATCAGCGGTTCGCCGTCGAAGTAGTCGAGGGACTCCAGGATCTCGCGCCGCACCTCCCACGGCTGCTCCCACACTCGGACGCCGTCCAGGTACAGGACGTCGAAGAGGTGCACCCGGAGCTCGTGCGGCTCGGCTCTGCGCCTCCGCGATGCGAGCAGCGAGAAGTCGGTGAGCCCGGCGTCGTTGATCGCGACGATCTCACCGTCGAGCACGGCGTCGACCGGTCGGCCGCCGGAGACCAGGAGGTCACCGAACACGGACAGTTCCGGGAAGTCGCCGGTGAGGTCGTTGCCCGACCTCGAGATCAACCGGACCCGGCCGCCCACCACCCTGATCAGTGCCCGGAAACCGTCCCACTTGCCCTCGTACGCCCAGTCGTCGGTCAGGGACTCGATCGGGTCGTCGGTGGCGAGCATCGGGCGGAGTCCGACGAGACCGGGCAGCGGATCGTCGACCTCGCTGTCGCGGGCGGGCGCACTCTCTCGCGGAGGCGGCGCGACGCTCTCCCTCCGAGAGCGTGAGGACCGTTTCTTCCGATACTCGCCGAGGTCGACGACCGCGTCGTCGGGAACGGTGGTCGTCTGGACCGGCGGGCTCGCCTCCGACAGTCCGGCGAGCAGATCGCCGTCGTTCTCGTAGCGGTCGAGGACCTCGGTGCAGAGCAGATGGGCGAGTCCGGACTCGGACAGTTCGTCCCACGACCGCGGCGCCGCGACCCACGGCCGTTCGCGTCCACGCAGCGAGTACGGCGCGAGCGTCGTCTTGGCGGCGGTGTTCTGGCTCCAGTCGATGAAGACCCGGCGCTCGCGCTCGGCTTTCGCCATGGTCGCGGTGACGGTGCGGGGGTGCGCCTGCGCCAGGGCGGTCGCGATCTGGCGGGCCACGGTGCGCGCCGATTCGGACCGCACGGGCGATGCGAGGCGCCCGTAGACGTGAATCCCCTTGGAACCGCTGGTGACCGGGAACGACTCGAGACCGGCGTCGGTCAGCATGGCGCGGATGTCGAGGGCCACGGCGGCGCAGTCGTCCAGTGTCACGCCGGGCCCGGGATCGAGGTCGAGCACGATGCGGTCGGTGCGGCGCTCCTCGTCGTCGGACAGGTCGATGCGCCACTGCGGCACGTGGAGCTCCAGCGCGGCCACCTGGGCCAGCCACACCAGATCGGCAGTCGACCGGACCACCGGGTACACCGTCCGGCGCTCGGAGTGCTCGATCGTGAAGCGGGCCACCCAGTCGGGTGCGCCTGCGGGGAGGGTCTTCTCGAAGAACGGCGCCGACTCGACTCCGCCCGGCCAGCGTTTGCGGGTCACCGGGCGCGAGGCCATGTGCGGCACCATCGCGTCAGCGATCCGGATGTAGTAGTCGACGACGTCGAACTTGCGAGTCCCGGTCTCCGGATACAACACCTTCTCGAGGTTGGTCAGCACAATCCTGCGCCCGTCCACGTCGAGATGCGATCGCGTCATAGGAGACCATTGTCCACGCGCACACCTGCCTCTCGGCTCTCTTTCCTGGCACAATGACGGACATGCGCTCGATCTGGAGAGGTGATCTGAGCTTTGGTCTGGTGAACGTGCCGGTCAAGGTGTACTCCGCCACGGAGAGCCACGACCGCAGTTCGCATCAGGTCGATTCCGCCGACGGCGCCCGGATCCGGTATCGGCGGGTGCGGGAGGGCACCGATACCGAGGTCGAGTTCTCCAAGATCGCCAACGCCTACGAGTCCGAGAGCGGCGAGCAGGTGGTGCTGACCAAGGAAGACCTCGCGACCCTGCCGGTCAACAAGAGCCCGGAGATCTCGATCCTCGAGTTCGTGCCGATCGACCAGGTGGACCCGATCTACTTCGACAAGCCGTACTACCTGGAGCCGGCGTCCAAGTCGCCGAAGGCGTATGTGCTGCTCGCGAAGGCGCTGGAGACCACCGAGCGTCTCGCCATTGCGAATTTCACGCTCCGGAACCGGACACGGCTGGCAGCGCTGCGGGTCATCGACGGCGTGATGACCCTGCAGACGCTGCTGTGGCCGGACGAGGTCCGGGTGCCGGACTTCGACTTCCTGAACGCCGACGTCGAGATCCGCGATCAGGAACTGGACATGGCGTCCTCGCTCATCGAGACGATGGCCTCGGACTTCGACCCCAGCCAGTTCGAGGACACCTATCAGGTGGAGCTCGGAAAGCTCATCGAGGCGCGAGCCGACGGTGGCCAGGCATTCTCGGAGACCGAAGAGGAAGCGCCCGACGACGACTCGGAGGTCGCGGACCTTCTCGCGGCGCTGCGGGCGTCGGTCAAGAGCCGCGGCCGGGAGGTCGAGGACGAGAAACCGCCCGCGAAGAAGGCGGCGAAGAAGGCTCCGGCCAAGAAGGCGGCCAAGAAGAAGTCGGCCTGAAAACTTTGGCTCCCGGAACGGTCTCTCAGACCCTTCCGGGAGCCGAAATCTCCGCGGGACACCGATCTGTACAGTGATGCACATCATAGATGTCGCTCGGGTGATGGAGGATGGCGGAAATGGCTGATGCGCAGCGTGGCGGGTCGACTGACCAGCCGCTCGACGTGCTGATCGTCGGAGCGGGACTGTCCGGAATCGATGCCGCCTACCGGCTCCGGGATCGGAATCCGGGGCTGGACTACCGGATCGTGGAGCGTCGGTCGCGGATCGGCGGCACGTGGGATCTGTTCCGGTACCCGGGCGTGCGTTCGGACTCCGACATCTTCACCCTCAGCTTTCCCTGGAATCCGTGGCGAGGCTCGCGGACGATCGCCGAAGGCGACCAGATCCGCGACTACCTCGAGCAGACCGCCCGCGACTTCGGCATCTTCGACCACATCACCTTCGACGTCGACGTGACCGGCGCCGACTTCGACACCTCGACCGATCTGTGGACCGTGGACGCGCTGATCGGCGGGGTGCCGCAGACGATCGTCACCCGCTTCCTCTACATGTGCACCGGTTACTACAAGTACGACGCCCCGTATCGGCCTGACTTCCCCGGCGAGGAGACGTTCACCGGGACCTTCGTGCATCCGCAGTTCTGGCCCGAGGATCTGGACTACGCGGGCAAGAAGGTGGTCGTCATCGGTTCCGGAGCCACCGCGGTCACGCTCATTCCGGCGATGGCGCCGACCGCAGGCAGTGTGACCATGCTGCAACGCTCGCCGACCTACATGTTCCCGTACCCGTGGGAGGACGGGATGACGAAGCTGCTGCAGCGAGTGCTGACGCCGCAGCTCGCGCACGATGTGATCCGGTGGCGGAACGCCTTCATCACCCTCGGCCTGTACCTGTTCTGCCGGAGCTTCCCCAAGCTCTCGCGGCGGCTCATGCGGCGGATCGCGAAGTCGATGCTGCCCAAGGGATTCGACGTCGACACTCATTTCCGGCCCAAGTACGAGCCGTGGGACCAGCGACTGTGCGTGATCCCCGACGGCGATCTGTACCGCGCCGTCAAGGCCGGCGACGCCGACGTCGTCACCGACACCATCAAGCAGATCACTCCCACCGGCATCGACCTCGACTCGGGCCGTCATCTGGAGGCCGACATCATCGTCACCGCGACCGGTCTGGACCTGGTGACCTTCGGCGGCGCCTCACTGTCGGTGGACGGCGAGCACTTCGAGGCGGGCGACAAGTACGCCTACCGCGGATACATGCTGAACGACGTTCCCAACCTCGCGTGGTCGGTCGGGTACACCAACGCCTCGTGGACGCTGCGGGTGGACCTCACCAGTCAGGCGGTCGCCGAACTGCTGGCGTACATGCGCCGGCACGGGTACACCCGCGCGGTGCCGTCCCTGCACGGCGCGAAGCCTCAGACGCACCCGTTGCTAGAACTCGACTCGGGCTATGTGCGGCGCGCCGGGGACCGACTGCCGAAGGCGGGCGACCGTGCACCCTGGCAGGTGCGCCACAACCTGGTTCTGGACGCGATCGACGCGCGCAAGTACGACGTGACCGAGGAGATGACCTTCGCCTGAACGACGGTCGACGGGTTCCGTAGCAGGAGCTTGAGACGTACAGTGCAGTCATGTCTCAGCTGACGCGCGACGAAGCCGTCGCCGATTTCTTCCGTCGTGCCGAATCTCAGGAGGTGAGCGACCCGGCCGACCTCGACCGGATCTGGGCCGCTCTTCCAGTGGTGCAGGTGGACGAGTTGATCGGTTCGTGGCGGGGTGGGGAACTGCCCTCGGGGCACCCGATGGACGGCCGGTTGGCCGCGGTGAGGTGGCACGGGAAGACCTTCCACTCGTGGCACGACGTGAAGCCGATGGTGTGCGTGGCCGACGACGGCTCGCTGTACTCCGACACCGAGATCGGCAAGGGCGAGGCGAGCGCGTGGATGGTCGGTTTCCGAGGCGAGTCGACGGCCTCGATGGTCTACGACGGTCAGCCGGTCATCGACCATTTCAAGCGCGTCGACGAGCGGACGCTGATGGGGATCATGAACGGGAAGACGTCGCTGGTCCGCGACCGGCACTTCTACTTCTTCCTCGTCCGGGAGTGACGCCGCACAGCCGCCGATCCGGCCTGCCCGGTGTGCGGGAGCCGTCTGTGGGGAACAATGGCCGCATGGTTTCGATCGGCTTCGGCAGGGCTCGGCAGAACGACATCTACACCGCGGGGGTGCACGGGCGGAAACCCACGGTCCCAGCGGATTTCGCGGAACTGGAGCGTCGCGCCAAGGCCGTGATGAGCCGGCGCGGCTGGGCGTACATCGCCGGAGGTGCGGGCGAGGGCCGAACGATGGAGGCCAACCGGGACGCGCTCGACCGCTGGGCGATCGTGCCGCGCATGCTGCGCGACACCTCGCAGCGCAACCTCGAGATCGAACTCTTCGGGCAGAAGCTCAGCGCACCGGTCCTGTTTTCCCCGGTCGGCGCGGGCGCCCTCGCCCACCCGAACGCCGACGTGCACATCGGCGAGGCCGCCGCCGAACTCGGCGTCCCGTACATCTTCTCCAATCAGGGCTGCGCGCCGATGGAAGACGTCGCGGCAGCGATGGAATCGGTGCGACCCGGCGCGCCGCGGTGGTTTCAGCTGTACTGGTCGACCGACGACCGCCTGGTCACCAGCCTGATCGACCGCGCCGAGCGGATGGGCGCCGCGGCTCTGGTCGTCACCCTCGACACCACGATGCTCGGATGGCGGCCCCAGGACCTCAACCTCGGTTCGCTGCCCTTCGCCCGCGCCGAGGGCATCAGCCAGTACACCTCGGATCCGTCGTTCTGGGAGATCGTCGCCGAGCGGATCAAGGCCGCCACCGCGGAGAAGCCGGAGATCTCGGTGGGCGCGATCAAGACCCTGTTCTCGATCGCCCGCAACGTACCCGGCGACCTCCGCACCAACCTGACCGCACCCGAACCGCGCGCGGCGGTGCAGACCTTCCTCGACATCTACTCCCGCCCGTCACTGAACTGGGACGACATCGCGACCCTGCGCGACCGCACCTCGCTGCCGATCGTCCTCAAGGGGATCCTTCATCCGGACGACGCTCGCCAGGCGGTCGACTCCGGTATCGACGGCCTCATCGTCTCCAATCACGGCGGTCGGCAGGTCGACGGCTCCATCTCCTCGACCGACGCGCTGGTGGACGTGGTCGACGCCGTCGACGGCCGCGCGAAGGTCCTCGTCGACTCCGGCTTCTACACCGGGTCGGACGTGTTCAAGGGGCTGGCGCTGGGAGCGGACGCGGTGTGCATCGGGCGGCCGCACATGTACGGACTCGCACTCGACGGCACGGCCGGAGCCCGCGACGCGGTGGCGAACATCATCGGCGAACTCGATCTGACGCTGGGACTGTCGGGCCACCGAGACGTCGCCGACCTGGACCGCAGCGCTCTCAAGCACCTCGGCTGACGCGGACGGGCCGGCGGGTCAGACCAGCGGCCGGCCGGTCCGCATCCGCCACCGGACGTCGGCGAGCAGCAGGTTGAACGGGAAGGCGGTCAGCGGGCGGGGCAGGATCCGGAGGACGCGCCGGGCGATCGCGTTGTGGGTGTTGAAGAGCAGTTCCTGCCGTCGCGACATCCGCACGCCCATCTTCTTGCGGAACTCGGGCGGCAGGAAGCCGAGGGTCATGGCCTCCGACCACCAGCCCGCCATCAGCGAAACCGGACGCGGAAGAAACTCCATCCGCACAATCTTCAACAGGTAGTCGCGGATGGTGTCGTCGATCTCGATGCCCTCGACCGTCTCGTTCCAGTAGGCCTCGAAGTCGGCTCGGGTGGCGGGCCACATCTCCGGCGGCATCTGCAGGGTGGTTCCCATCACCGCGCCCTGGCGGTAGGCGTCCTCGGTGATCTTCGACGGATCGCCGAAGAATCGCTGGGTGTCCTCCCACCCGCGATACAGACATGCCGCCACCCACAGCTGCAATTCGGGATCGAAGGCGTTGTACTTCACCGGGCTGTCGTCGGTGGAGCGCACCTGGACGTGCGCCTTGTTCACCGCCTGCCGGTACCGACGGCGGTCGTCCGCGGTGCCCATCGCCGCGACGGCGAGGTAGGTGAGTGTGGTCCGGGTTCGCTTCACCGGGACCTTGAAGAGGTTGCCCGACTCCACCTTGCTCTCGTAGACGCCGTATCCGACCGCGGGGACGGCCAACTGCATGATGACGTTCGCCGGGCCCGCGAGCAGAGCCAGGCCGAGCATGTCGAGGTCGTCGACGGTCTGCGCATCGAGTTCACTCCGCTTCGAATGACGTTCCGCGACTGAAGGATCGAGTGCTTCCGCGGTCATGTTCGCCTCCCGGGCGGATGAACTGATAACGACTGTTTCCCCTTTGATTCAACGCCCGCGTGGCCGAGGTGTCAAGATGTGTGTCGTGACTGAATCCGACGACGCTCCGGGAGGGCTGCGCGATTACGGCGGCGAATCCGGCGACGCCCGGGTGGCCCGCCGTCGTGCCGCCCTCATCGACGCCGCACTCGACATGCTCTCCGAGTCCGAGCCGGGAGCCGTCACCGTCCGCGGCATCTGTGCCCGCGCGTCGCTCACGCCGCGCTACTTCTACGAGAGCTTCGAGAACGCGGACACGCTGGTCGGCGCCGCGTTCGACATGATCATCGAGCAGATCGCCGACCGCGCCCTGGCCGGTTTCAATGCCGGCTCGAGTGCGCGGGGGAAGGTCGTCGGTGCCGTCGAGGCGATCGTCGACGTCATCGAGGGCGACCCGCGGAAGGGGAGGGTGATCTTCTCCGACACCCTGCGCAGTCCGGTGCTGGTGCGCAAACGCCTCGAGATGCTGAAGATCTTCACCGAACTCACCTTCCAGAGTGCGCCCGCGGTCGCGAACGTCAGCGGAGGTCAGCAGACTCTCGCCGCGGCGCATTTCCAGGTGGGCGGCCTCGGCCGGCTGCTCGCGTCGTGGACGGAGGGGCTGATCGATCTCGACCGCCCGGCGCTCGTCGACATCTGCGTCCGGATGCTGCTTCCCGAGAGTCGCGCCGCGGATGCGTCTGGGGCCCGGCTAAGTTGAGTGCATGACGAACTGGCGTGACTACGGCGAGCCCGACCTTCCGGCGCCGTTGGCCGCGGCGCTCGACGCGTTCGTCGAGCACGGCTATCACGGCACCTCGGTCCGCGACATCGCCGCGCGTGCGGGGTTGTCGGTCCCGGGGCTCTACCACCACTATCCGTCCAAGCAGTCGCTGCTCCAGGGGCTGCTCGAATTGACGATGTCCGACCTCCTTCGCCGGTCGGAGGAGGCGCTGGCCGCCGCGGGCGACGATCCGCTGGCGCGCTTCGACGCCGTGGTGGAGTCGCTCCTGCGATTCCACATGTACCGGCGTGAGCAGGCGTTCGTCGGATCCACCGAGCTTCGCAGTCTCGATCCCGAGTACCACCGCGTCTACATCGGTCACCGGATCCGGCAGCAGCGGATGGTCGACGAGGTGGTCGAGGACGGCGTGGTGTCCGGCGCGTTCACGACGGATGCGCCGAAGGGTGCGGCCCGGGCGGTCGCGACGATGTGCGTCGGTGTCTCCACGTGGTATCGAGTCGACGGGCCGATGAGCGCCGACGAGTTGATCGCTCAGAACCTGGTGTTCGCCCGGTCGATCGTCGGACATGTGGCGGGCTGAGGGGCGATCGCCGAATGCTTGACGTCGTGCGGGGCCGCATGACAACCTGGCCCTGACCGAACGTTCGCTCGGTATGAACACGGAGGCTCAGATGGCTGTCGATCTCGCATACAGCGCGCAGGTGCGCGACCTCGTCGAACGGACCTCGGCGTTCATCGCCGAGGAAGTTCTCCCCATCGAGAACCGTTTCGCGGGCGATGTCACCGCGGCCGGCGGCGACGACCTGCGCCGGGAACTGAACGCGAAAGCCAAGGCCGCGGGCGTCTTCGCGCCGCACGCGCCGGTGGAGTTCGGCGGACTGGGCCTCAACATGAGCGACCGCGCACCGGTGTTCGAGGCCGCGGGAGCTTCGACGTTCGGGCCCGTCGCACTGCACATCGGTGCACCGGATGAGGGCAACGTGCACATGCTCGCGCACATCGCCACGTCGGAACAGAAGGACAAGTACCTGGCGCCGCTCGCCACCGGCGAGGTGCGCAGCGCGTTCGCGATGACCGAACCCGCCCCCGGCGCAGGCTCCGACCCGAACGCCCTGTCGACGACGGCGGAGAGGGTCGCCGGCGGATGGAAGATCAAAGGCCGCAAGCAGTTCATCACTGGAGCCGACGGTGCCGGATTCTTCATCATCATGGCCCGCACCGTCGGGCAACGGGGCGACCGCGGTGGTGCGACCATGTTCCTCGCACCCGCGCACACCGAGGGCATCGAGGTGGAGCGGCACATCCACACCACTGACAAGTCGATGATCGGCGGGCACTGCGTGGTCGGTTTCACCGATGTCTTCGTACCCGACGAGGACGTCCTCGGCGCCCCGCACGAGGGTTACCGGTACGCGCAGGTGCGGCTCGGCCCGGCGCGCATGACTCACGTGATGCGCTGGATGGGCACCGCGGTGCGCGCGCACCGGATCGCCGTCGACTACGTCGAGCAGCGCGAAGGCTTCGGCGGGCGACTCGCCGACCTCGGCATGATTCAGCAGATGATCGCCGATAACGAGATCGACCTCGCCGCGGCGCGGGCGCTGCTGGTCCGGGCCTGCTACGAACTCGATCTCGACGAGCACGCCTCTGACTCGACGTCGATCGCGAAGACCTTCGGTGCGGAGGCGTTCTCGCGCGTCGCCGACCGGGCCGTGCAGATGTGCGGAGGCCTCGGAGTCTCAGAAGACCTTCCGCTGGCGCGTCTCGCCGCGGAGCTACGACCGTTCCGGATCTACGACGGCCCCAGCGAAGTCCACCGGTGGGCCATCGCGAGGCGGGCGGTCGGACGCGCACGCAGGGCTCGTGAGGCGACGAGGTGACGGCGGATCATCCCGGTCTGGGCGCTGAGAGCCTGCGAAAGCTGTTGGCGGCGAACGGTATCGATGTCGTGGGTGAGTTGCGGATCGACTTGATCGGCGGTGGACGGTCGAACCTGACCTTCGACGTCCGCGACGACGGCAGCCACTGGGTTGTTCGACGGCCCCCGATGGGCGGGCTCACACCGTCGGCGCACGACATGAATCGCGAATGGAACGTGACCTCGGCGCTGGCGGCGACCGATGTGCCGGTGCCGCGGACCGTCGCGATCGACCGTGACGGCGAGTACATCGGTGCTCCGTGCACCGTCGTGGAGTTCGTCGACGGCGCCGTGATCCGCTCGGTGGACGACCTCGCGACACTCTCCGACGCCGAGGTGACCGCGAGCGCCGACGCACTGGTGCGGACGCTCGCGGCTCTGCATTCCGTCGACTACGAAGCAGTGGGCCTGGGCGATTTCGGCAGGCCGGACGGATTCGCCGGCCGGCAGGTCAAGCTGTGGGCTCGTCAATGGGCGCTGGTCAAGACGCGTGAGCTCGACGACGTGGAGCGCCTGGCGACGGCGCTCTCCGAGCGGGTGCCGGCGCGGACCCGGAACTCGATCGTCCACGGCGACTTCCGGATCGACAACACCATCCTGGCTCCCGGTGACCCGGGCACCGTCGCCGCGGTCGTCGACTGGGAACTGTCCGCGCTCGGCGATCCGATCACCGACATCGCGCTGATGTGCGTGTACCGCGAGCCGGTGTTCTCGTCGGTTCTCGGATTCGATGCGGCGTGGACGAGTGACCGGTACCCCGATGCGGACGGACTGGCCGAGCGCTACGTCGCCGCGACCGGTGCCGACCTGGGCGACTGGGCCTTCTACCTCGCCCTGGCGAATCTGAAACTCGGCGTCATCGCGGAGGGGATCACGCACCGAGCGCTCTCCGGAGGCTCGTCCGGATCGGCGGGCGCCGAACGCGCCGCCGAAGCCACCGCCGAGTTCATCGCCGCGGGTCTGCGCGCGCTGAGGTAGAGGTCGGCCCTGCCTGCCGGTTGAGCCGTCCGGAACGTAGTGGGGGTGTAGGGTGGTTTCGACTCGCTGCGCTCGCTCAACCAGCCTTTGGGGGGCTGCTCGACGAGCCTGCGGGGGCCTCGCTCGACGGGCCTGGGGTGGTTTCGCTCGGTGGGCTTTGTCGCTGGGTCGGCTCTTGTCGGCTGGTTGAGCCGTCCGGAACGTAGTGGAGGGCGTGTCGAAACGTGGTGGGGTTTGGTTTCGACTCGCTGCGCTCGCTCAACGAGCCTTGTGGGGGCCGCTCAACGAGCCTTTTGGGGGGCTGCTCGACGAGCCTGCGGAGGTCTCGCTCGACGGGCCTGGGGTGGTCTCGTTCGGTGGGCTTTGTCGCTGGGTCGGCTCTTGTCGGCTGGTTGAGCCGTCCGGAACGTAGTGGAGGGCGTGTCGAAACTTGGTGGGGTTTGGTTTCGACTCGCTGCGCTCGCTCAACCAGCCGTGTGGGGGCCGCTCGACGAGCCTGGGGAGGGCGCGCTCGCTCAACAAGCGTGTGGGGGCCGCTCAACGAGCCAGGGGACGAGCATCGGGCGGCGCTAGCGGTAGGTCAGGAGGCCGGAGTCGAGGGCGGCGAGGTGTTCGTGGGCGTTGAAGGAGACGAGGGTCAATCCGCTGCGGCCGGCGAGGATCTTGGTGATCGAGGTGTTGACGAAGGTGCGCGACATCTGCGGCCACGACTGCGGCGGGATGTCCCACAACTGTGCCACCAACTGGGTGATGGAACCCGCCGACGACACCACGAGCACGTTCTTTCCCGACCCGGCCGCATCAGCGGCGCGGTCGGCTGCGGCGCGGGTCCGCTTGGCGTACATCGCGTACGTCTCGGGACCGATGTCGGCGCCGTCGACCCATTCGTGCAGGGCGCTGGTGATGGCGTCCTGGAAGGGTCTGCCGCCGTCACGGTAGATGTCGTCTCCCTCCGGGAGGGGCGGCGTGACGTACTCGTTCCAGTCGGGATCGATCGTCGGCGCTGCGGCGTCGGGAAAGGCTTCGAGGACGCCGGCCATCGTCGCGCGCTGTCGGGGGAGATCGCCGCAGAACATGGCATCGAATCCGGTCACCTGTCGGGCGAGCGCTCGGCCGGCGGCGCGAGCCTGAGCGAAGCCGAGCTCCGTGAGGCCGGGGCCGCTCACGGCGTCGGCGTCGGGTCCGTAGGCGTGCGCCGGAGCCTGACCGTGCCGGACGATGTACAGAACTCCCACGTCATTCCTCGCTGCCGAGCCGTGGCCCGCGAGCCGCGAGCCGGAACCGATCACACCGTCTCGCGCCCGGGGCGACTGAGGCGGCTGCCACATTCTCAACCTATCGGGTGCTCCTCACTTGCAAGCGGACAGGGTGCTTGCTACTTTTGGCGATCATGACCAGTCAGCTCGCCGCCATCGGGGAGGTCACGTATGTGACCACCGCTCTCGGATGCCGCCTGCCGCTGGCCCGGGTCCTTTGTTGTTGCCGAATGCGCTGACCCAGCTCCGCCTCGCGCTGATCTGCGCGAGACCACTCACGGCGTGACCGCCTCTGCCGGTCCGCCCAGGCAACAGGACTCCAAAGAAACATGACTTCTGCTCTCGACCGCCCGATCCTGTCGAAATCCGCTCCCGTCGGCGTCGTGGTTCGCCCCGTCGCGGGCGCCGCCTCCCGACCCGTTGCGAAACCGTCTGCCCCGCACGTCACCACGGCGAAGCTGCAACTCTCCACCAAGGCCGCCGCGCTGGTGCTGCGCACGGCGCGGGTGTCCGGACCGGTGTTCCGCGACGACGCCGCCGCCCTGACGGGGCTGTCCATCTCCACCGTCAACCGTCAGGTGAGCGCACTGCTCAAGGCCGGCCTCATCCGTGAGCGCGCCGACCTGACCCCGCCCGGTGCGGTCGGGCGTCCGCGAGTTCCGTTCGAGATCAACACCGACGGATACCTCACGGTCGGCATCCACATCGGTTACAAGGTCACCTCGATCACGACCCACGATCTCCAGCATCGGGTGGCCGGTGCGATCGCGATTCCCACTCCCCAGGCCGACGACCCCGAGGCGGTCGTAGCTCAGATCGGTGCCAGCGCCCGCCGGTTCGCCGACCGCTGGGTGGGCAAGCGCCTGTTGTGGGCCGGCGTGGCCATCGGTGGTCGCGTGGCCGACGGCGGCTTCGTCGACCACCCCCGTCTGGGCTGGGAGGGCGTCCCGGTCGGCAGGCTGATCGCCGAGTCGCTCGGACTGCCGGTATCGGTCGCATCGCACGTCGAGGCCATGGCCGCAGCCGAACAGGTCGTCAATCCCGCCGACCAGAGCCAGAACTTCCTCTACTTCTACGCTCGCGAAATGGTGGGCATCGCGTTCAGCGTCGACGGTGCCGTGCACACGCCGGCCGCAGGCCCGCCCACCATCGGGCACTTCCCAACCGGTCCGACCACCCTGCTCGATCCCGACCGCACCGGACGCCTCGAGCCGACGGTCAGCGATTCGGGCATCCTCTACGCGGCCCAGCGAGCCGGACTCGAGGTCGATTCCCTCGACGAGCTGCGGACGCTGGCACGGACCGGGAACACGGTCGCCAACGACATCCTGACCGAACGCGGCGAGGTGCTCGGCCGCACGGTGGCGCTGATCTCGGACATCTTCAATCCCGACCACGTCATCCTCGGCGGACAGGCCTTCACCGACTACCCGGAGGCGCTGCCGGCCGTGAGCAAGGCGCTGCGCGCCACCACGGTCATCACCCAGCGCGACGTCCGCGTGGCACGTTCGGCCATCACGGTGCAGCAGAAGGCGGCGGGTGCGGTCGCGCTCGACGCGATCTACGCCGACCCGCTCGACGCGCTGTCGTACACCGCGTAGCCACCCGACGCCGCGGCGAGCGGCCTACCCGGACGGCGGACCGAAGCCCTCACGGGAGAGGACTTCGCCGCCGGTGGGACCGATGACCGTCTTCACGAAGTCTTCGGCCAGCGACTTGTCGTCACTGGACCGGACGACGGCGATCGGATATCTGTTGATCGCCTTGGCGAACACCGGATCGTCCACCGTGGAGACGCTCACGCCGAGGCCGGGGCGAGCCTGCGTCTGGTAGGCGAGAGCGGCGTCGGCGCGCCCGGACGCCACGTACGCGACCGCGGCCTCGCCGGAGTCGACGTGGATCGGATCGGTGAGCGCGGCCGACTCGATCCGTTCGACGTCCACCACGGCCGCACCGCACGGCAACCGGTCGGAGCACACCGCCACCCGGAGACCGGAGCGCGCGAGGTCGGCGAACCCCGTGACATGGCCGGGGTTTCCCGGCGGAACCACGATGACCAGCGAGTTGGAGGCGAAGCGCCGGGGGCCGATCACCCGCCGGCCGAGCCTGTCCATCGACGCCTCGTCGTCGGTCGCGATGACATCGGCCGACGCAGCCGAGGGGCCGGCGACGGTGACCCGGGCGCCGGGGTGCTGTTCCTCGAACTCGGTCGCGATCGCCGCCATCACGGCCTGCAGCGACGACGGAGCCGACACCGTGATGGAGGAGTCCTCCGTGCCTGGCGAGCATGCGGTCGTCACGCCCGTGAGCAGGAGCGCGGCGGCCCCCGCCAGTGCGCTGCGGCGCGGGGTGGAACTCCTGGTCCTCATGCCTTCAGACCTTAGAAGGTGCGGTGCCGGCGGTCCGGCGCACCCGGCCCATCCGGCCGCCTCACGCCGTCCAGTTGCGGTCGCGCACGAGCTTGTACGCGCGCAGCTTGCGGTAGCCGCGTACCGAGAGCGACGGGATCGGCCCGACGTGTGTCGCGGCGTTGTCGCGGAGTGCGGTGGCGAGGGCCTCGTCGATCAATGTGGTGCCCGACCGCGCCGCGCTCGCCAGCCGGGAGGCGATGTTCACCGGCTCGCCGAAGACATCGCCCATCCGCATCAGCACGTCGCCGCGGGCCATGCCGATGCGCAGGCTCGGCAACTCGCCGTCGGTGCTGAGACGGTGCAGTTCGACGGCGATCTCCGCGGCCGCGCCGGCGTCGATGACGGTGAACAGCACCGCGTCGCCGATCGTCTTCACGATCTGACCACCGTGGTCGGTGATGATCGTGTGCGCCGCGGACTCGAAGGTCTCCAGCAGCGTCTCGAGTTCGGCCATCCCGAGACGCCGGGACAGTGAGGTGTAGCCGACGATGTCGGCGAATCCGACGACCACCTCGGTGTGCTCGGCTGCCCGGCCGGCGTCGGTGAGTCCCACCGCCAGATGCCGCCGCCAGACGAGATCCTGCACTCGTGCGAGCGCCTCAACCATCTCCTCGGCCGTGGCGTCGACGGTGGGGTCGGCCGCCAACCGAGTGATCTCCTCGGCCTGCCACTGCGCCAGTCGCGCGGTGGCCTGTCCGATCGCCCGCGCCGCGGCGAGTTGGGCGGTGGAGTCCATGGCCTGATCGTTGCCGGCGAAGACGCCGAGCGCGGCCAGGTCCTCCTCGGAGAAGCGCTGACCCGAGCCGCCCTCGCCGCGGGCGAAACCGAAGGCGTTCCAGAACCGCTGCGCGTACTCCGGATCGAGCCGCAGGGCGGTGATCAGTTCGTCCCGCGAGTACTCGAGCGGAGGGTCAGACACCCATCACACCTTTCATGAGGTAGGCCATGCGGGCGGCGAACTCGGGGCGCGGCGTGCTGCGCGGCAGCCGGACCGCGTCGTTGACGATCGCCAGCGCTGCATGCACAGCCAGGACCGCCGATCCGGGCGGCCGGTCGGCGTCGATGCCGGTGAGCAGCTGCACCCAGCGTGCCACGTAGCGGCGCTGCACCGCCAGCAGTTCGGCGGCCTGCGGTTCGCCCGCGAGGACATAGGAGCTGACGAAGCCGACGAGCAGGTCGGGAGAGGAGGTGACGGCGTCGACGTAGTGGTCGACCAGTGCGTTCAGCCGCCCCGCCGGATCGGGTGTGATCGCGTACGCGGCCATCACGCCGGCCTCCAGTCGCATGGCGCTGCGCTGGCTGATCCCGACGAGGATCGCCAGCTTCGACGGGAAGTGCTTGTAGACGCTCGGCCCGGTGATTCCGACCGCCGCGCCGATCTCGTCCATTCCCGTTCCGGCGAAGCCGTTCTCGGCGAACAGGCGGGCGGCGGCGTCGAGGATCTCGTCGCGGCGGGTGGGGGCGTCGTCGCCCGGCCCGGCGGTCTGGCGCAGGGGGACGGCGTGGCTCGGCGTGAGCCGGATGGTCTGGCGGACCAGTGCGAGGACCATCTCCTCCATCTCGTGCGCACCGCTGCGAACGGCACGCCCGGCGCCGCTGCCGACCACGCTGAGCACGGCGCCGGCCAGATACATCGACTCGCGTTCGGTGAGCTCGGGTCTGTCGGCGCGGATGGCCGAGGCCCACTGTCGGAGCACGGCGCGGGTGCGGCGGACCACATCGGCGTTCTCGTCGGCCGACAGGTGCTGTCCCGACCAGCGCCACAGCGACGTGGCATGCGGGTTGGAGATGCTCAGCTCGGTGACGCTGGCGGCGAGGGCGTCGGCCGGATGGTCGCTGCTCGCGAGGTCGGCGCCCGCGGTGCTCTCCTCGAGCTCGTCGACGCGGGTCTGGACCGCCGCCAGCAGGAGCGCCTGCTTGTCGGCGAAGTGCCGGTACACCGTCGGCGCGCTCACGCCCGCCCGGCGGGCGATGTCGGTGACCGACACATGCGGGTAGCCGCGCTCGGCGAACAGCACTGTCGCTGCATCGATGAGCTGGCGGCGCCGATCCGTCGACCGCGTGCGCCGGGTCGCCTTGGTGGTTGTCATGATGAACCGACCATAGCCGATGGATGGCTGTATATGAACCACTTGACCACTGGGTATAGCCAAATACGTTATTGCGGGTTAGCCTACGAGGGAAACCATTCTCGGTTCGTGTGAAAGGAACACCTGTGTCCGACGAAGCATTCATCTACGAGGCGGTCCGTACGCCCCGTGGCAAGCAGCGCGGAGGCTCGCTGCACAGCGTCAAGCCGATCGACCTGGTCTCGGGTCTGATCGACGGACTGCTGACCCGCCACAGCGATCTCGATCCGAAGGACATCAACGACGTGGTCCTCGGCGTCGTGTCGCCGGTCGGGGAGCAGGGTGCGGTCATCGCGCGTACCGCCGCCCTCACCTCGGGTCTCGGCGAGAGCGTTCCGGGCACCCAGATCAACCGCTTCTGCGCCTCGGGCCTGGAGGCCGTGAACCTGGCCGCGGCCAAGGTCCGCTCGGGCTTCGACGATCTGGTCCTGGCCGGCGGCGTGGAGTCGATGTCGCGTGTGCCGATGGGCAGCGACGGCGGTGCGCTCTTCATGGACCCCGCCACCGCGTACGACAACTACATCGCTCCGCAGGGCATCGGCGCCGACCTGATCGCCACCATCGAGGGCTTCTCGCGTGAGGACGTCGACGCCTACGCCGCCGAGTCGCAGCGTCGCGCCGCCCAGGCATGGGACGAGGGCCGCTTCGCGAAGTCGATCATCCCCGTCAAGGACATCAACGGCGTCACGCTGCTCGACAACGACGAGCACCGCCGTCCCGGCACCACCGTCGAGAGCCTCGGCAAGCTGAAGCCGGCGTTCGCGGGCCTGGCGGCCATGGCCGGATTCGACGACGTCGTGATGCAGAAGTACCCGAACGTCGAGCAGGTCAACCACGTCCACACCGGCGGCAACAGCTCCGGCATCGTCGACGGCTCGGGTCTGGTCCTGGTCGGTTCGGAGGAGGCGGGCAAGCGCAACGGCCTCACCCCGCGCGCCCGCATCGTGTCGTACGGCGAGGTCGGCAGCGAGCCGTCGATCATGCTCACCGGTCCCACCCCGGCCACCGAGCTCGCGCTCAAGCGCGCCGGCCTGACCGTCGACGACATCGACGTCTTCGAGCTCAACGAGGCGTTCGCGTCGGTCGTCATGAAGTGGATGAAGGACCTCAAGGTTCCGCACGAGAAGGTCAACATCAACGGCGGCGCCATCGCGCTCGGCCACCCGCTCGGCGCCACCGGCGCGATGATCATGGGCAGCACCCTCGACGAGCTCGAGCGCGTCGGCGGCCGCTACGGCCTGGTCACCCTCTGCATCGGCGGCGGCATGGGCGTCGCGACCGTCATCGAGCGTCTCTGATCGCCCCGGAACTAGAAGGAAAAAGACTCATCTCATGACTGCGAACATGATCACGTGGGAGAAGGACGCCGACGGCGTCGTCATCCTCACCATGGACGACCCGAACCAGGGCGCCAACACCATGAACGACCTCTACATGGAGTCGATGGCGGCGACCGTCGATCGCCTGGAGGCGGAGAAGGACGACATCACCGGTGTCGTCCTGACCTCGGCGAAGAAGACCTTCTTCGCCGGCGGCGACCTCAAGGACATGACCGCGGGACGCGGCGACAAGTCCAAGGAGGAGATCGCCACCGAGATCACCGAGCGCACCAACGCCATGAAGGCCGTGCTGCGTCGCCTGGAGACCCTCGGCAAGCCGGTCGTCGCCGCTATCAACGGCGCCGCACTCGGCGGTGGCCTGGAGATCGCGCTGCACTGCCACTACCGCGTCGCCGCGGATGTGAAGGGCAACCAGCTCGGCCTGCCCGAGGTGACCCTCGGTCTGCTCCCGGGCGGCGGCGGCGTGGTCCGCACCGTGCGCCTGCTCGGCTTCCAGCAGGCGCTCATGGGCGTTCTGCTCCAGGGCCCGCGTCTGAAGCCGGCCAAGGCCAAGGAGATCGGCCTGGTCAACGAGGTCGTCGGCTCGGTCGAGGAACTGATCCCCGCCGCCAAGGCATGGATCGCCGCCAACCCGGAGGCCCAGCAGCCGTTCGACGTCAAGGGCTACAAGATGCCCGGTGGCGCTCCGACGAACCCGTCGGTGGCCGCCAACCTGCCGGCGTTCCCGGCTCTCCTGCGCAAGCAGATCAAGGGCGCCAACATGCCGGCTCCGCGCGCCATCCTGGCCGCTGCCATCGAGGGCGCGTACGTCGACGTCGACACCGCCGATCTGGTCGAGACCCGCTACTTCGTGTCGCTGGTCACCGGCCAGGTGGCGCAGAACATGATCAAGGCGTTCTTCTTCGACCTCCAGCACATCAACGGCGGCGGTTCGCGGCCGAAGGGCTTCGACAAGTACCAGGCCAAGAAGGTCGGCGTCATCGGTGCGGGCATGATGGGCGCGGCGATCGCCTACGTCTCGGCCAAGGCCGGCATCGAGGTGGTCCTCAAGGACATCGACATCGAGGCGGCCAAGCGCGGCAAGGGCTACTCGGAGAAGCTCGAGGAGAAGGCTCTCTCGCGCGGCAAGACCACCGAGGAGAAGAGCAAGGCTCTGCTCGACCGCATCACCCCGACCGTGGACGCCGCCGACTTCAAGGGCGTCGACCTGGTGATCGAGGCCGCGTTCGAGTCGGTCGAGGTCAAGAACAAGGTGTTCCAGGAGATCCAGGACATCGTCGAGCCGGACGCCGTCCTCGGCTCCAACACCTCGACCCTGCCGATCACCATCCTGGCCGAGGGCGTCAACCGTCCCGAGGACTTCATCGGCATCCACTTCTTCTCGCCCGTCGACAAGATGCCGCTGGTGGAGATCATCTGCGGTGAGAAGACCAAGGACGAGGTCCTCGCCAAGGTCATCGACTACACCCTGCAGATCCGCAAGACGCCGATCGTCGTCAACGACAGCCGCGGCTTCTTCACCTCGCGCGTCATCGGCACCTTCATCAACGAGGCCATCGCGGCCGTCGGTGAGGGCATCGAGCCCGCGTTCATCGAGCAGGCCGGCAGCCAGGCGGGCTACCCGGCTCCGCCGCTGCAGCTGTCGGACGAGCTGACGCTCACCCTGATGCAGAAGATCCGCAAGGAGACCGAGGCCGGAGCCAAGGCCGCGGGTCAGGAGTTCCCGTCGCACGGCTCGTACGCCGTCATCGACAAGATGGTCGACCTGGGCCGCACCTCCAAGAAGGACGGCGCGGGCTTCTACGACTACGCCGACGGCAAGCGCGGCCTCATCTGGCCTGGCGTGCGCGAGAACTTCGCCTCGGGCACCAATGAGATCCCGCTCGAGGACATGAAGGAGCGCATGCTCTTCGCCGAGGCCCTCGAGACCGTGAAGTGCTTCGACGAGGGTGTGCTCACCTCCGTCGAGGACGCGAACATCGGCTCGATCTTCGGCATCGGCTTCCCGGCGTGGACCGGTGGCGTGGTGCAGTACATCAACCAGTACGAGGGCGGCCTCAAGGGCTTCGTCGACCGCGCTCGCGACCTGGCGTCGAAGTACGGCAGCCACTTCGAGCCGCCGGCCTCGCTCGTCGAGAAGGCGGACGCCGGCGTCGAGAAGCTGACGAACGAGAACCTCGTCAAGAAGTGACGCGCTAGCGGCACACGACGCGAGAAAGCCCCGGTGAACTGGCGTTCACCGGGGCTTTCGGCGTGGATCGGCAGATGCGTTCAGTCCGCCGTGCGGCGCCGGAAGGCGCGCAGTGCGAAGGGGGCGAAGACGGCGGTCAGCGCGACCGACCACAGAATGGTCGCCAGGATCGGGTGCTGAAGCGGCAGCGCTGACGCGTCGGTGGCGTGCGGTCCGTTGCCCCACAGCTGCCGCATCGCCTGGACCAGCGAGGACACCGGGTTCCATTCGGCGATGGTGCGGAGCCAGGTGGCCATGGGAGCGGTCGGGACGAAGGCGTTCGACAGGAAGGTCAGCGGGAACAGCACGGTGAACATGAACCCGTTGACGGCTTCGACGGACTTGAGCCACGACCCGACGAGGATGCCGAACCAGATCATCCCGAAACCGAACACCAGGACGAGGACGAATCCCAGCACCCCCTCGAGCAGCGAGGTGTGAATGCGCCAGCCGATCGCCAGGCCGGTCAGCGCCATCACCACGATCCCGATCGACGAGTGCATCAGCGACGCGATCGCCCGGCCGAGCAGATACGACGTCCGGTTGATGGGGAGAGAACGGAAGCGGTCGACGATCCCCTTGTCGACGTCCGCGGTGATGCCGTTGGAGACGATGAAGGCGGTGAAGACGATGGTCTGGCCCATGATGCCGGGCAGCAGGTACTCGCGATAGCTTCCGCCGCCCGGCACCGGCATGGCGGGACCGAAGACGAACGCGAACAGCACCACGAACATGATCGGCTGGACGGTGACGTCCGACAGCATCTCCGGCATGCGCTTGGTGTGGATCAAGCTGCGCTGCACCATGATCGACGTCTGACGCCAGAGAGACGGCGGCCGGGCCGCGATGGCTCGGTCGAGGGCGGGGGCGCTCATGCGTCGGCTCCTTCGGAGTCGGCCTCCGGAACGGACTCCGCGCGGTGTCCGGTGAGGCTGAGGAATACGTCGTCGAGGCTGGGCCGCGACAGGCCGAGATCGTCGATGGCGATGCCGGAGTCGTCGAGAACCCGCGCGACATGCGTCAGGTCCGCGAGGCCGCCCGCGGGCAGGGTGAGGGTGCGCGCGTGCCGGTCGACGAACAGGTCGTCGGAGATCGGCGCGAGCAGTGCCTGCGCGGCCGCGAGGTCGGCGGAATGGGTGACGGTGGCCACCAGACTCGCCGCTCCGGCCTGCTGCTTGAGCTCGAGGGGGGTGCCCTCGGCGATGATCTTGCCCGCGTCGATCACGACGATCCGATCGGCGAGCTGATCGGCCTCTTCCAGATACTGCGTGGTCAGCACCAGGGTGGTTCCGTCGTCCACGAGACCGCGCAGCACCTCCCACAACTCGTTGCGGCTGTGCGGGTCGAGGCCGGTGGTCGGTTCGTCCAGGAAGAGCACGGGCGGCGACGCCAGGAGGCTCACCGCGAGGTCGATGCGCCGGCGCATGCCGCCGGAGTATTCGCGGACGGTCTTGTCGCCCGCGTCGGTGAGCGAGAACTGTGCGAGGAGCTGCTCGGTCCGTTCCTTGAGCACGCGGCGGCCGATACCGTACAGCCCGCCGATCATGCGCATGTTCTCCCGGCCGGTGAGCAGTTCGTCGACGGTGGCGGCCTGGCCGGTGAGGCCCATGCTGCGGCGGACGCCGTCCGGCTCGTCGAGGACGTCGAAGCCGTTGATGCGCGCGGTGCCCGAGGTGGGTGCGCTCAAGGTGGTCATCATGCGGACGGTGGTGGTCTTGCCCGCGCCGTTGGGCCCGAGCATGCCGAGAACGGTTCCGGTGGGAACGGCGAAGCTGATCCCGTCGACCGCGGTGAAGTCACCGAACTTCTTCACCAGGTCCACGGCTTCGACGGCGATCGAGTCGGTCAGTCGTCTGTTCACTCGATCACCGTACGACGAGATGCCTCACGCCTCCATCGGGTTTTCCGCGGCGACGTCCGCGTTCGGGACCACGCGGATGCTGAGTGCGTCCGCCGCGGCGGCCGGAGGCGCCACCGGCGTCAGTTCCGGCCGCTTCGGCAGTCGGCCGTCGCCGAGCGAGCGTCCGCGGACCTTGCGGATGATCCACGGCGTGAAGAACTCGACGAACCAGCGCGCGTCGCCGAGGGTGCGCAGCACCCGGTTCGGATCGCCGGCCGGAGGCAGCGGCCGTCCCCAATCGGGTGAGCTGTCGGGCAGACTGAGCGCGTGCGCGGCTCCGGCGGCGAAGCGGTCGTGGCCGAGGGGCGAGGCGTGCAGGCGGTCGGGCGACCACGATCGGAGGTCGGAGAGGACCGGCGCCGCATGCAGGTCCACCAGGACGAAGCCGTAGGCGTCGGCGAAGTCGCGCATCATCTGGTTGATCGCTGCGAGCCGCGTTTCGATGCGGCCGGAGAACGGGATGGTCTCCGCGATGTTGGGAAAGGTCGAGACCACCACGTCGGCTCCGGTACCGGCCAGCCGCCGGTAGATGTAGTCGAGGTCGGTGTGAACCTCGCCGAGATCGATCCGGCCGATCACGTCGTTCATGCCGAGTGGTGCGGCGATCAGGTCGGGCTCCAGCGCGAGGGCCGGTTCCAGCTGCTCGTCGCGGGTGTTCCGGGTGTTCTTGCCGCGGACCGCGAGGTTGGCGTACCGCAGGTCGGGGTTGTGCCGGGCGAGGTGCTCCGCCAGACGGTCGGCCCAGCCTCGGTAGCCGCTCGCGGGGTCGCCGTCGCACATTCCTTCGGTCTGGGAGTCGCCGATCGCGACGAACCGTGAGTAGTGCATGCGGACGATCTTATTCCGGCGACGGAGGCGGGGTGCCCTGGGCGACTTTACAAAATTATTGTGAATGTCTAGACATCGTACGTAACAACATCTAATGTCAACGTCACTAGTTCGCTGGACGAGGAGGAACACATGGCGAACCCGACGATCGACCGGAGCACCGCCGAGGTGGTGGAATGGCGCGACAAGAAGCGATACCTGTGGTTGCTGGGCCTGGTCCCGCCGACCGCGGTGTTCATGGCCACCGGTCTGGTGGCACTGTTCAACTGGGCATCGGACGCACTCGGCTGGAGCTGGGTGTCGACGGTGTCGCCCGTCTGGTGGTGGATCGGCCCGCTGCTGCTGTACGTGCTGCTGCCGATCCTCGACATCTTCTTCGGTCCGGACGGCCAGAATCCGCCGGACGAGTTGATGGAGCAGCTGGAGAACGACAAGTACTACCGGTACTGCACCTACGCGTACATCCCGTTCCAGCTCGCGAGCGTGGTCCTGGCCTGCTACCTGTGGACGGCTGACGACCTGAGCTGGCTCGGCGTCGACGGAGGCCTCGGGCTCGTCTCCAAGATCGGTCTGGCGCTGTCGATCGGCGTCATGGGCGGCATCGGCATCAACACCGCCCACGAGATGGGACACAAGAAGGTCTCGCTGGAGCGCTGGCTGTCGAAGGTGACGTTGGCGCAGACCTGCTACGGACACTTCTACATCGAGCACAATCGCGGCCACCACGTCCGCGTCGCGACCCCGGAGGACCCGGCCACCTCCCGATTCGGTGAGAGCTTCTGGCGATTCCTGCCGCGCAGTGTGTTCGGCAGCCTCAAGTCCGCATGGGAGCTGGAGGCGACCCGTCTCAAGCGTCTCGGGCGTCCGGTCCTGCATCCGAGCAACGACGTCCTGAACGCCTGGGCGATGTCGATCGTGCTGTGGGGCGTGCTGACCGCGATCTTCGGATGGCAGATCCTGCCCTTCGCGGCACTGCAGGCCGTCTACGGTTTCTCGCTGCTCGAATCGGTGAACTTCCTGGAACACTACGGACTGCTGCGGCAGAAGAACGAGCGCGGCCGCTACGAGCGCTGCACGCCGGAACACAGCTGGAACAGCGACCACATCTGCACCAACATCTTCCTGTACCACCTTCAGCGGCACAGCGATCACCACGCCAATCCGACGCGGCGATACCAGACGCTGCGGAGTTTCGACGGTGCGCCGAACCTCCCGAGCGGATACGCCAGCATGATCGCGCTGACCTACTTCCCGCCGGTGTGGCGCGGAGTCATGGACCATCGGGTGCTCGAGCACTACGACGGCGACCTCTCGAAGATCAACATCCAGCCCGGCAAGGAACGGAGGGTCCAGGCCCAATACGGAAAGGCATCGGCATGAGCGCCTACCGCTGCGAAGTGTGCGAGTACGTCTACGACGAAGCCGAAGGCGCTCCGCGCGAAGGCTTCCCGGCCGGTACCGCGTGGTCGGACGTCCCCGATGACTGGGCCTGCCCCGACTGCGGCGTCCGCGAGAAGATCGATTTCGAACTGATTGGACAGTGACATGAGCACCACCGACTACAAACTCTTCCGCTGCATGCAGTGCGGCTTCGAATACGACGAGGCCGAGGGCTGGCCGGAGGACGGCATCGCCCCCGGCACCCGCTGGGACGACATCCCGGACGACTGGAGCTGCCCCGACTGCGGGGCGGCCAAGGCCGACTTCGAGATGGTCGAGGTCGCCCGCCCATGACCGGGCAGACCGCATCCGATGCGGGCGTCGTCGTGGTGGGAGCCGGCACCGCCGGCGTCACCGCGGCGGCGACGCTGCGGGCCGAGGGGTACGACGGACCGGTCACGCTGATCGGCGCCGAGCCCGGCACGCCGTACCGGCGGACCGCGCTGTCGAAGGATCTGCTCGGCGCGGACCTCTCCGAGTCCCGGATCGCCCTGCAGAAGCCCGACTTCTGGGCCTCGCGCGGCATCGACATCCGCACGCGGGTCAGCGTCACCGCGATCGACACCGCGGCGCGGACGGTCGCACTCGACGACGGCACCCGGCTCGACTACCGGGCCCTCGTCCTGGCGACCGGCGGCCGGCCGATCCGCCCGTCATGGCTCGCCGCCGACGTGCCGGCCCTGCGCACGCGCGACGATGCGATCGCGATCCGCGACGGTCTGAACGACTCGCAGCGGCTCGTCGTTATCGGCGGCGGGCTGATCGGCCTGGAACTGGCGGCCTCGGCCGCGGCTCACGGCATGTCGGCGACGGTTGTGGAGGCGGGCGGGCGCGTGGCGTCGCGAGTGATGCCCGCCGTGGTCTCCGACTACCTGCAGCGGCTCCACGAGGGCAACGGGGTGCGACTGCACCTCGGGTCTGCGGCGCATTCGGCGACCTCCGAGCGGGTGCAGTTGTCAGGCGGGGCCGAGCTGGCGGGCACCGTCGTCGCGGCGATCGGCGCCTCGCCGGAAGTGGCGCTGGCCGCCGCCGCCGGCGTGCCGACCGGCCCGGCCGGGATCGTCGTCGACTCGACGCTGGCCACCGAGGTGCCGGGCGTGTTCGCGGCGGGTGACGCCGCCGGACCGCCGGACCTGCGGACCGGACGGCCCGCTCGCGGCGAGCACTGGTTCGGCGCCACCGATCAGGGCAGGGCGGTCGCGCAGTCGGTGCTCGCCGGACTGCGCGGCGAGCCGGCGGCACCGTTCGTCGAGGTGCCCCGGGCGTGGACCGTGCAGTACGGAGTCAACGTCCAGATGGTGGGGTGGCCCACCGCGGAGGGCGAGGTGGAGCTCGACGGCTCCATCGACGACGCCGACGCCACCGTCCGCACGGTGGTCGACGGAGAACTGGTGGGCGCGGTCACCATCGGTCGGGCGGCGGCCGCCCGCGCGTGCCGCTCGGAGATCGCGGCGGCGCTAGTCTCGAAGGTGTGAGTGCCCCAGCCCAGTCCTCGTCCAGCTTCGCGGTCGCGAGCAAGCAGCTGCTGCGTACGACGCTGCTGGACGGTCTCCGCACTCTGCTGCGAGAGAAGGACTGGGCTCGGGTGACGATGGCCGACGTCGCCCGGCAGGCCGGTGTCAGCAGGCAGACCGTGTACAACGAGTTCGCCTCCCGCGCCGGCCTGTCGCAGGCCTACGCGCTGCGATTGGCGGACGAGTTCACCGGCGAGATCGGCGCGGCCGTGGCCGCGAACGTCGGAGACGTGACCGGTGCGCTGCGATCGGGTTTCGCCCGCTTCCTGGCCAGTGCCGCCGACGACCCGATGATCCAGTCGCTGCTGTCGGGCGAGGCCAAACCGGACCTGCTGAAGCTGATCACCACCGACGCCGCGCCGATCATCGCCGCGGCGAGTGACCGCCTCGAGGTGATCCTCGTGGAGTCGTGGATCGCCATCGACGCGGAGACGGCCGGCCGGATCGCGCGGATGATCGCGCGCACGGCACTGAGCTACGTGGCCATGCCGCCCGCCCCGGACGCCGACAGCGACGTCGCCGACGACCTCGCGTCGGTGCTCGCACCGGCCGTGATCGCGGCCCGCGCGTCCGAGCGCGACGGCGCGTCCTGAGCCGCCGCGCCCGGCGTCAGCGGGCCAGGAAGGCCCGAACGGTCGACTCGAAGGCGTCCTTGGCTTCGATCATCACCCAGTGGCCGCACTGGGGGAAGACGTGCAGTTCGGCTTCCGGGATCAGCCGCATCGGCGCCATCGACATGTCGGGCGGGCTGACGCGGTCGTCGCGGCCCCAGGTCAGCAGGGTGGGGCACTTCACCTTGTGCATCATCGCCCAGTAGGGCGGAGTGTCGGCGTTCGCCTGGTACTGCTGCATCATCTCGAAGGCCTTCGACCCGTACATCATCGCGGCGGTCTTCTGCGCGGCCGGATCGTTGGCGGCGGCCCACCGCTCGTCGATCAGGTCGTCGGTCACCAGCGCGCGGTCGTAGACCATGGAGTTGAGCCACCGGACCAACTTGTCGCGGTCGGGTGCGTCGGTGAACTCCTGGAGCAGACGGATCCCCTCCGACGGGCTGGGGCTGAAGATGTTCGGCCCCACGCCGCCGATGGTGATCAGCTTCTCTACCCGGTCCGGATACTTGATCGCGAGGTTGATGCCGACGACGCCGCCCATCGAATTGCCGATCATCGCCGCCGAGGCGATGCCGAGGGCGTCCATGAACCGGATGACGGATGCGCCCGCGGTCAGGACGGGATGGCCGTCGACGGGATCGGAGACGCCGAACCCCGGGAACTCGATGATGTAGCAGTGGTGCGTCTCGGCGAAGAAGCCGAGATTGCCGCGGTAGTTGCGCCAGCCGTTGACGCCGGGGCCGGATCCGTGAAGCAGGATGAGCACGTCGTCGTTGTGCTCACCGGCCTCGTGATACCGGATTACTCCCTCGTCGGTGCTGATCTCGCGTCTGGTTCCCTCGTAGGTCACGTCCATTCCGCCATAATAGAACGTGTTCTAGTTGCTGGTTGGACGTATCCTGGAGCGCGTGAAGATCGATGTCTCAGTTCCGCTCGTCGCCGCAGGTCTGATCGGCGGGTTCGCCGCCGCCCGATACTCCGGGATCCGTCCCCTCGGCGGTGCCGTGCTCGCCGCCGCCGGCGTCGGCGCCGGCCGCAGCTGGCTCCATCGCGGCGCGGCCGTTACGGGAGCTTTGTCGGCAACGTACCTCGGTGCGTTCGGAATCTCACACCCGCTGGCGAAGAAGCTGGGCGCATGGCCGTCCGTGCTGGTCGTGACGGGTGCGGCCACAGGTGTGACGGCGGTCGCCTTGACGCTCGCTGACAGATCGGCTCAGTGATTCACAGGAAGTCGGGGGAGAATCGTCGAGTGGTGCACGGCACCGCTCTTTGCTCTCGAGGGGATAGATGGTGATTCGACGTAATTCCGCCGCGCTGGTGTCATGCCTGGTGGGCGTGGCGATGGTGCTCGCCGCGTGCAGCGGTGGCACTTCGGCCCCGCCTCCGGCTCCCGCGGCGATCGGCGTGCCCGTGGCGAACGGCAAGCCGATCAATCCGACGACGCCGATCGTCGTCGACGCGACCGGAGGAGAACTCACCGCTGTGACGGTGACCAACGCGGCGGGTAAGAAGGTCGACGGAAAGCTCGACGCCACCGCGACGCATTGGACCACCTCCGAGGACCTCGGGTACGGCGGGACCTACACCGTGGACGCCACAGCGGTCAACAGCGACAAGAAGCCGACGACGAAGTCGTTCACCGTCACCACCATCACCCCCGACGACACCGCGTACGCCAACGTCGTCCCGGCACCGGACGTGGTCTCCGACGTCGGCATCGGCGTCGGTCAGCCGATGGTCTTCCAGTTCACCAAGCCGGTGAAGGACAAGGCCGAAGTGACCAAACACCTCAAAGTGACGACCACACCCGCTCAGCCGGGTGCCTGGTACTGGATCGACGACCAGAACGTCCACTACCGCGGCCCCGAATACTGGAAGCCGGGCACCAAGATCCACATCGAAGCCGACGTATACGGCGTCGATCTCGGCGGCGGCGTCTACGGCGCCGAGGACAACGCCGTCGACTACACCGTCCACGACTCCTGGGTGGCGAAGGCCGACGGCGCCACCGAACTGCTCACCGTCTTCCACAACGGCGAGCAGGTCAAACAGATGCCGATGAGCCTCGGCGAGCCGAACAATCCGTCGCACACAGGTCCGCACGTCGTGTCCGAGAAGGCCGCGCAGACCGTCATGGACTCGTGCACCTTCGGTGTCTGCCAGGGCGATCCCGGCTACTACCGCGAGACCGTCTACAACGATCTGCGCATCTCGAACGACGGTGAGTTCGTGCACTCCGCGCCGTGGTCGGTGGGGCAGCAGGGCGCCTCGAACGTCTCGCACGGCTGCGTGAATCTGAGTCCGGCCGACTCGCAGTGGATGTTCGATCACTTCGGTCTCGGCGACGTCGTCGAGATCACCAACTCGGGCGGCCCGCCGCTGCCCGTCTGGGACACCTACGGCGACTGGGAACTCAGCTGGGATCAGTGGAAGGCGGGCAACACCTGACGAGCTGACGCGGGCGCTCAAGCCTCGGTGTCGCCACCGAGCGAGGCCTCGTCCTCCGCGTTGAACGTCTCCTCCAGCGTCGCCGGACTGTAATCGACGTCGATGTCTTCGACGTTCCTTCCGCGCGCGGACTCGATCGCGTGCAGCCTGCGCTGCGCGCGATCTGCCGCGTACTCGAGGAAGTCGTCGTTGTCGATGCCGAACGGCGGTTCGTCGAACTGATCGTCGACCCAGGCGATCATGCCCATCGCGAGGGGGATCAGTTCGCCGAACCTGTCGGTGACCACCTGCCAGAGCGAGTCGTCGGCCGCCACGTGCCTGCGGCAGGTGAACGTGCCCCAGGCCATATGCCTGGTCTCGTCCTCGGCGATTCGGCCGATCAACTGCTGCATTCCCGGCAGGATCTCGGTTTCGACGCAGATGCGCCGCCACGCGTAGTAGCCGGTGAGTGCCAGGCTTCCCTCGATCACGTGGTTGTAGGTGACGCTGGCGCGGACCTGGTTGACCGGCGACGGGTCGGCGGAGAGCACCCGTAGCGACTGCGGCAGCTGTTCGTAGAAGAGCTGCCGGTAGTAGGGGTTCTCGGCGACGTACGGGTGCAGATCGCCGGTGAGGCCCACGGCGTCCATCCAGAGTCGGAAACCCTGGGCGTGCTTGGCCTCCTCGAGGCAGAACTGCGACAGGTACATCTCGTCACCGAACCGGTCCTCGGACGCCATCGCGTCCATGAAGGGCCGGATGTCCTGGGTCACCGCCTCCTCTCCCGCGACGAACTGCGAGACGAGGTAGGTGGCGCTCCGGCGTTGCTCGTCGTCTAGCGCGGCCCAGTCCTGCGCATCTCGGGAGAAATCGATCGCCGCGGGATTCCAGGTCTTGGCGTTGCCCTTGGTGAACAGTCGGAGCGGGAACGACTGCCAGTTCATCCCGCCCGCTCGCAGTGAGGTGAAGTCATGGCGCACATCGGATTCTGGGGAGGCAGCGGTCACGGGAATCACTTCCGGAGGTCGTATCGGCTGGGTGCTGCCGACGCTAGTGCGTTCCGCACGGGATCGAAGCGGATTCGGTGTCCGATCGGTCGGGATCGTTAGTCTGGGAGCATGTGGCCTCGTCCCGAGACGATGACGCGCACCCTGGTGGTGTCAGTGAGCGCCGCCCTGTGGTGCTCGGTGTGGTGCGCGATCTTCGCCGCGGGGATCCGGGGATCGGAGAGTCTCACGCTGGCGACGGTGGCACTGCTCGCCGCGATCGCCGGCGGGTTCGCGATCCCGACGGCGTGGATGTCGTTGACCGTCGGCGCGCTGGGCGTCGGAGCGGCGATCGGCGCGGCGGCCGGCGGCGTGCCGTGGGTCGCCGTCCCCGCCGCCGTGGTCGGAGTGATCTGCGTCGTGATCTGGCTGTTTCGGGTGGTTCCGCGGATCTGGCTCTATCGGCAGGGGACGCGGGTCCGCGGAACAGTGGTCGAGTCCGACGGCGACCGTGCCGAGGCGATCGAGAGCACCCACGCCACCGTCCACTACCGGATCGAGTATCGGGACGCGGAGGGCCGAACCCATCAGTTGACCGGCAGAGACGAGTTCCCCCTCGGCGCTCGGCCGTTGGTCGGCGATACGGCCGAGGTGTACTACGCCGAGGCGAAGCCCGAGCGGGCCGTGGCGGTCTTCGGGACGACGCCGCGCGACTGACCCCGCGCCGGGCGGTTCGCGCGAGGAGCGCGTCAGTCCGCGGTGCGCGCGTCCTGGGACGTGTCGGCGGCGATGGCGCCCGGCCACCAGATCCGCGGTCCGATGTCGAGGGTGAGCGCCGGAACCAGCAGCGATCGCACGATCAGCGTGTCGACGAGGACGCCGAACGCGACGAGGAAGGCCACCTGGGCCAGGAACAGCAGCGGGATCACCGCGAGGGCGCTGAACGTGGCGGCGAGCACCAGACCGGCTGCGCTGATGACGCCGCCGGTGCCGGTGAGGGCTCTGATCATCCCGTCGCGGGTGCCGTGTGCCTGCGCCTCCTCCCGGGCCCGGGTCATCAGGAAGATGTTGTAGTCGATGCCGAGCGCCACGAGGAACACGAACGCGAACAGCGGGACGACGGGATCGGCGCCGGGAAAGCCGAACGGGCCGTTGAACATCAGTGCCGCGACGCCCAGCGCGGTCCCGAACGACAGAACCGTGGTCGCGAGCAGGATCAGCGGTGCGAGAAGGCTCCGCAGCAGGACGACGAGGACGGCGAGGACCACAGCCAACACGATGGGGATGATGACGTTGCGGTCGCGTTCGGCGGTGGTCCGGGTGTCCAGGTCGACAGCCGTGGCGCCGCCGACCTCCGCGTCGGCACCGGGGACGGACGAGACGGCGTTCCGGATCCGCACCACGGTGTCCTGTGCGGCGAGGGAGTTCGGGTCATCGTTCAGCGTCACCTGAATCGCCTGCCTCCCGTCGTGGGTGACGGGACCCGATGCGGCGGCGAGGATCTCGGCGGCTGCGACGCCGTCGACCGCACGAACCCGTTCCGCGGTTCGGACCGCGGCCGCATCGTCGGTGATCACCCAGGTGGGGGTGCCCGACCCGGCGTCGAAGTGCCTGCCGTGCATCTGCGCGCCGGTCACCGATTCGGTCTCACCGAGGAAGAAGTCGTCGGTGGAGACGCCGCCGGCGCGGAAAGCGGGGGCGAATGCGGCGCCGATGACGAGCACCAGGAGGGTGACCGCCCAGATCTTGCGCGGCGAACGGGCGACGAATGCGGCGACCCGTTGCCAGATCCGGTGCGTCGAACCGTTGGCCGGCCCGGGCCGGCGCGGCCAGAACGCGGTGCGTCCGATGAGCGCGAGGGCGGCCGGGAGGAAGGTGATCGAGACGAGCAACGAAGCGGCGATGCCGATCGCCGCGATCGGGCCGAGGCTGCGATTCGAGTTCAGGTCGGACAGCAGCAGACAGAGGACGCCCAGGATCACGGTGGCAGCCGACGCGCAGATCGGGGGGAGGGTGGCGCGCCACGCGGTGCGCAGGGCCGCGCGTGCGTCCGGTTTCGCCGACAGCGCCTCGCGGTAGCGAGCCACCACAAGCAGGGCGTAGTCGGTGGCGGCGCCGAAGACCAGGATGAACAGGATTCCCTGGCTCTGCCCGTTGAGTTCCAGGGTGCCCGCGGACGCGAGCCAGTAGACCACGCCCGACGCCAGTGCGAGGGCGAAGACTGCGGAGAGCAGCACCACCAGCGGCAGGATCGGCGAGCGGTATACGACGATCAGGATCGCCAGCACCACCGCCCCGGCCACCAGCAACAGGACGCCGTCGATGCCCGCGAAGGCGTTCGAGAGGTCGGCGGCCTGGGCGGCGGGGCCGGTCACGGCCACTGCCACTCCGGGCGGTGGATTCGCCAGCGCATCGCGCAGCTTCCCGATCTGCTCCTTCGGTTTCCCGTCAGTGGAGACCGGGACGAACAGTTGGACGGCCGCACCGTCCGCCGCCCCGATCGCGGGAGAGAACTGCGGCGCGAAGCCCGGCGTTCCGGCCAGTGGAGTCACGGCGTCGGAGACGAAGGCGGTGTCGGCCGCAGTCATCGGCCCGCCGTCCTGCTTCTCCGCGACGACGATCGCCGGGAAGTAGCCGGTGTCGGTGAACGCGGGCAGCTGCTCGGCCACGCGGGTCGACTCGGCCGACGAGGGCAGGAACGCGCTCGCGTCGTCGGTGGTGACCGTGCTGAGCTTTCCGGCCAGCGGTCCGGTGGCCCCGGCCACCCCGAGCCAGATCAGCACGAGCACGGCGGGCACCAGCGTGCGGGCGAGCCGCGAGGAGGTCATGGCCTCCATGTCTACCGGCTATGCGGTGTTCGCACCATCGAGAGCGCCGGTCGGCTGCCTCACCAGATGCGGACGCGATCGGCGGGCGGCAGATACAGCGCATCGCCGGGGACGACGTCGAACGCGTCGTAGAAGGCGTCGACGTTCCGGACCACACCGTTGCAGCGGAACTCCGGCGGCGAGTGCGGGTCGATGGCCAGACGCCGGATGGCTTCCTCGTCCCGGGTCTTGGTACGCCAGATCTGGGCCCAGCTGTAGAAGACCCGTTGCCGTCCGGTCAGTCCGTCGATCACCGGCGGCGTGGCGCCGGACTTCTCCTGCGCGATCTCGTATGCCACCAGGGCGATCGACAGCCCACCCAGATCGCCGATGTTCTCACCGAGGGTGAACTCGCCGTTCACCTTGTACTTCTCGTCCAGCCCGTGAGGCGTGAACTCGCCGTACTGCGCTGCCAGTGCCGAAGTGCGCTTGCCGAACTCGGCCCGGTCGTCGTCGGTCCACCAGTCCACCAGGTTGCCGTCGCCGTCGTACTTCGCGCCCTGGTCGTCGAAGCCGTGGCCGATCTCGTGGCCGATCACCGCGCCGATGCCGCCGTAGTTGGCCGCGTCGTCGGCGTTCGGATCGAAGAACGGGGGCTGCAGGATCGCCGCCGGGAAGACGATCTCGTTCATCCCCGGGTTGTAGTAGGCGTTCACCGTCTGCGGCGTCATGAACCACTCGTCGCGATCGACCGGGCGGCCGATCTTGCGGAGCTCGCGTGCGGTTTCGAAAGCCGCGGCGCGGCGGGAGTTGCCGACGAGGTCGGTGCGGTCCACCTCCAGAGTCGAGTAGTCGATCCACTTGGCCGGGTAGCCGATCTTGGGGGTGAACTTGTCGAGTTTCGCCAGGGCCCGGGCGCGCGTCGCCTCGGTCATCCATGGCAGATCGCCGATGTTGCGGCGATACGCCTCGACGAGATTGGCGATCAGCTCGTCCATCCGGGCCTTCGCCTCGGGCGGGAAGTGTCGCTCCACGTACAGTTCGCCGACCGCGAAGCCTGCCGCCTGCTCGACGAAACCGACACCGCGCTTCCATCGGTCGCGGATCACCTCGGCACCGGTGAGGGTCTTGCCGTAGAACGCGAAGTTCTCGTCGACGAAGGCGCTGGAGAGATACGGTGCGACGGTGCGCAGCAGCCGCCAGGCGAGCCAGCTCTTCCATGAATCGAGCGGCTGCGAGGTGAGCAGTCCGGCGCTCGACTCGATGAACGACGGCTGACCGATCACCACCTCCGCGAACGTCTCGCCCGCGTCGAGACCGGTCAGCCAGCCGGCGAGATCGAAACCGGCGGCGAGATCGCCGAATTCCGCGAGGGTCCGCAGATTGTAGGCGGCCTCGGCGTCGCGTCGCCGCACCACGTCCCAGTGATGCGATGCGATCGCGGTCTCGAGGTCGAAGATCGCCGTCGCCTGCCGTTGTGCGTCGGCGACACCGGCCAGTCCGAGCATCGCGGCGATGTGAGCGCGGTAGGCCTCGCGCACGGCGGCGTGATTGTCTTCGCGATAGTAGGACTCGTCGGGCAGTCCGAGACCGCTCTGGGTGATGTGCACCAGGTAGCGGTCGGACCGTCGCGCATCGGTGTCGACGTAGAAGCCGAACAGGCCGCCCACTCCCTCGCGCTGCAGACGCCCCATCAGAGCGGCCAGTTCGGAGGTGTCGGAGACGCCGGCGATCTCCTGGAGCTGATCGGCGATCGGTGTGACCCCGAGTTCCTCGACCCGATCGACGTCCATGAACGACGCGTAGAGGTCGCCGATCCTGGCGGCGGGCGTGCCCGGCTCGGGGGAGCCCTCGGCGCACTCCTCGACGATCGCGCGGACGTCCTCCTCAGCGTTGTCGCGCAGCACGTGGAACGCTCCGTCGATGCTGCGATCGTCCGGAATCCGGTGGCTGGCAAGCCATTTCCCGTTGACGTGGGTGAAGAGGTCGTCTGCGGCGCGTACGGATGGTTCGACCCACTCGAGGTCGAGCCCGGAGGTCTGCTCGATAGTCACGCCCTCCATAGTGACATCACGCCGGGGTTTATTCCCCGAGCCGCGCATCCATCGACCAGACGAGCAGTTCGCAATCGGTGGCCGCCCGGACGACGGTTCCGCCGAAGTCGGTGGCGCGCAGGGCGTCGGAGGCCTCCAGCGTCTCGCCCTCCACCTGCGCGGTGCCGCGGGTGACGAACAGGTGCGTGAAGCGGGACGACGGCACCGCGACGGTCTGTCCGGGAGTGAGTCTGGCCGCGGAGAGGGTGGCCCCGCGATTGGCGATTCGGATCGCGGAGTCGTGGCGGGGGGAACCGGAGGCGACGGTGACGAGGCGTCCCGGTCGCAGTTCGCCCGAGATGTCGAGTTGCTCGTAGCCCGGTGTGATGCCGTACTCGTCGGGCATCACCCACATCTGGATGAGGTGCACCGGCTCGTCCGCCGACTCGGCGTCGTCGTTGCGTTCGGAGTGCAGGATGCCGGTGCCTGCGCTCATCCGCTGTGCGAGGCCGGGATAGATGACGCCGCTGTGTCCCTCGGAGTCCTGGTGGACCAGCGATCCCGACAGCACCCAGGTGACGATCTCGGTGTCCGCGTGCGGATGTGTGTCGAAGCCCTCACCGGGAGAGATCACGTCCTCGTTCTGCACCAGGAGCACGCCGTGGTGGGTGTTCGCCGGGTCGTAATGGTCGCCGAACGAGAAGGAGTGGGCCGAGTCGAGCCAGCCGGTGGTGGTGCGCGCGCGGTCCGTGGATCGCAGGATGGACGTGCTCATGGAGTCCATTGTCCTCCGTCGCCCGGAACGGGTGCCGTGAGCGGCGCGTTGTGCGATTGTGACCACATAGTTCCCGGAATGCGAGCTTGTGGCCAGAGAAACGGGTGGGAATGAAGTGATAATTGGGACTATGGTTTCGCGGGTTGGAAGAGCGGTGTTCGCTGTCGTCGCTGCGCTGGCCGTGGTTCTCGCCATGGTCTCGTGCTCTTCCGACGACGATTCGGATGCTTCGCGTGCGGTCTCGGCATTCGCGGACGCGATCAGCAGGCAGGACACGCAGGGAGCGGCCGACCTGACGACGTCGCCGAGTCAGGCGGCCGAGCTGCTCGGCGTCACGTTCGCGGGAATGCATCCGCGTGAGGTGTCCGTCGACACCGGGCGGCTCGTGGAGTACAGCGACGGCAGCGCCTCGTTCACCCTGACCACCACGTGGAACTGGGCGGGCGACCGGAGTTTCCAGACCAAGACCTCGGGGTCGGCACGCCGGCTCTCCTCCGGCTGGAAGGTCCAGTGGGATCCGGGGCTGCTGTACACCGGCCTCACCCCGGACGGCCGACTGCAGGAGGTCCGCACCGACGCCACTCCGGCGCCGGTGGTGCGCAGCGCGTCGGGCAAGCCGTTCATGCAGATGGAGCCGGTCAACGAGATCACCATCGACCCGGCCGCGACCAAGGATCTCGACAAGTCGGTGCGAGCGCTGGCGAACGCGGTGGCTCCGGTGGCCCCGATGGTGACGGTGAAATCGATCGACGACAAGCTCGCCGCTTCCCAGGGACGGCAGGTGGTCGCGGTGACGCTGCGCGACTCCGACATGCAGATGCTCACTTCCGATCCGGCTCGGATCGCGGGAGTCAACGTCAACAAGTCGGGCATGCTCGTGATGACCGACCGCCGGCTGTCGACCCCGCTGAGCGCCGGTCTGACGAACTACTGGAACGCGATCCGCGACGCCACCGCCGGCTGGCAGGTGCAGCTCGTGGCGCCCGGGGCGCCGCCGCAGAAACTCGCCGGGCATCAGGGCGGGGCGGGCCCGGACATCGTGACGACGATCGACCCGAACGAACAGCTCACCCTGGGCGACGCCGCCGTCGAGGTGGCGCAGCCGGCGACGATCATGACCCTCGACGCCGCCACCGGAGCGATCCGCGGGATGGCGCAGAACGACGCCGCGGCCGCCAAGAACATCGAGGCGGGCATCGCCTATCCCGTCGGCAGCACCCTCGACCCGGTGTTCGACGCGATCGCCGCGGAGGGCAAGGGCGCCGATCAGCACAGCGCGGAGTCGGTGCTGCACTCACTCGGGTTGGGCCTGCAGTTCACGGTTCCGGGAATGAGCCTGCCGAGCGGCACCGCGCCCAAGGTGTCCGCCGCCGCGTACCACCCGAAGGATTACACGGCGTCGATGATCAACATGGCGGCCCTGGGAGTCGCCCTGGAACGAGCCGGCGGTGACCGGACCGCGGCTCCGCCGTTCGTCATCAAGGGGTCGAAGACCAAGGTCACCGGGGGCCAGTTGGGCAAACTCGACGACGGCGTGGTCCGGCGGATCCAGGCGTCCATGACGACCACGGCGAAGACCGGCGACGCCAGCGATCTGACCCGTGCTCCCGGCCTCAAGGCGCTGGTCGGCACCAACGGGCCACAGGGACCCGGTTGGTTCGTCGGCTCTCAGGGCGGCAAGATCATCGTCATCTACTGCGAGGGCGACAAGTCCGGTACCGCGGCCCTTCAGGTGGCGCAGAAGTACTTCACGCTGAAGTGACGCGGCGCCGCGTCACCAGACCGGCGACGGCGCGCCAGCCCAGCAGCAGGACACCGGTCGCGATGGTGGCGACGATGCAGAACGAGAGGGCCGTGCCCTGCCCGGAGACCACGCGCAGCAGCATCCCGACGACGACGGTCGAGACCCAGACCGCGACGCCGGCGGGCCAGAGTGCGGCGGGCGCGAGGTCTCGGCCCCGGGTGGTCGCGGCGGCGATCGCCCAGCCGGCGATCGCTCCGACGAGGAACGGCCACAGGGTCGTCAGGAATCCGGTGAACGAGCCGGCCTCATCGTGGCTGCTGCGGCCGACGGCGACGAACACGCAGATCGCCGCGAAGTCGGCGACGGCGGGGAGGACGAGACGTCGCTGAACCGGCGCGACGGATACGGGTGCGGTCATGTCCCCACCGTATCCCCGGACCGGCCGGCCTTCCCTACCCTGTGTTCGGCGTCTCGCCGGCACCGGGATCGCGACCGTCGTCGGACCGTCGATCCAGCTGTCCGGGGTCGATGACCGGATACTTCTGCGTCGTGTCTTCGGCGATCTCGTCGTCCAGACTGCGCCGGGACTTGAACGCACCCCGGTACCGCACCGCGATGACGACCCAACCGATCAGTGCGATCAGGATGTAGCTGATGATGCGGTAGATCAGGACGGCGGTGAGCGCATCCGCGGCGCCCATGCCCGCGGAGGCGAGGGCCGCGACCAAGACGCCGTCGACGACGCCGATGCCGGCGGGCAGCAGCGGAACCGCGGTGCCGACCGCCTTGCCCGCGGCATAGGCGACCATCAGACCCGAGATCGAGGGATGCGCGCCGATCGCATAGCAGGCGGCGGCGAGACAGAGAACGTCAGCGACCCAGTTGAACAGGCTCCAGCTGAACGCCTCGACGGCGTTGCGCCGGTCGAGCTTCACCGCCTGCAGCTGGGTGATGATCTGGTGGAGTCGGTCTGTCCCGTAGTCGGCGGGCTTGTCGCGCAACTCGTTGAACCAGCCGAGCAGCCGGGCGGCGATGGTCTCGAGCACCTGGGGATGACTGGCCATGTACTGCACGACCGCCACGAACACGACGAACAGCGAGACGCTGAAGATCACCGAGAACGGACTGGTCTTGGCGCCGGCGAGCAGGGCTCCGCCGAGACCGAGCAGCGCCAGTCCGGCGCCCGCCAGCAGCCCGGACATCACCAGCTGCCAGGAGGCGACCACCGGTGTCGCGCCCCAGCGCCGGCTCTCGCGGTAGATGAACGCCGGAGCGAGGACCTGTCCGCCGGGCAGGGTCTGGGACACCGAGTTCGAGGCCAGGATCACCGCCAGTGATTCGCGCTGCCGGACCCGGACGCCTGCCGAACGCATCAGGACGCGCTGCACCTGGCCGTAGCTGTCCATCGACAGCAGAGCAGCCACGATGGAGACGAAGACCCACTGCCACCGGAGCTCGCCGATGCGCGCCCAGGTCTGTGTGAGCTTGGGCCAGACGATCACGCCCTCGGTGACCAGAATGGCGACGACGAGGACGATCAGACCCCATCGGAGCCAACGGCGCCACGGTCGCGAGGACCCGCCCTCGGGCGTCGGGTCCGCGGCGACGTGGTCGGCGTCGTCGTTGGGCATGCGCTACAGCGTAACTGCCCGGTAGCGAGGGACCTATTCCCCGTCCTGCTGTGCCCGACGGCTCCGGCGCAGCAGATCCTGCACGCTGATCTGGGTTCCCTCCTCGCCGCGGTCGGCGCGGAGCTCGCGCGAAGGGGCCTGCGGCTCGGGTGCCGCGGGCTCACGGGCCGGGGCCTCCGGTGCCGGTGCGGTCGGGCGCGGAGGCGGTGTCGGTGCCGGGGGAGTGGCCCGGGCGCGGCGCGGCGCGGGGGCCTGCGGCTGGTCGGTCGCCGGGCGAGGAGCCACGGGCTGCGGGCCGCTCTGACCCGGTACCACCGGGCGCGGCGGAACCCGGCGCGGCGGTACCGGCGGTGCACCGATCGGGCGGCGCGCGGTCGCCGGGGCGGTGGGAGCGGGTCCCTGTGGCCGTGCAGCGGGCGTCGCACCGCCCGTCGTCGGTGCGATCGGCGTCCGCACCGGACGCGGCTGAGGTGCAGGCGGTGCGGTCTGCGGTCGTGCCGACGGGGCTGCCTGCGGTCGTGGGCGCTGATCCGGGCTCACCTGGCGGACGCCGCCGAGTCCGAGCTTCCACGAGCCGGTGTCGGGGCCGGAGCCGCGGCGGTCGGTGCGCGCGGCGGACGGCGCGACCACCTCGTCGTCGACGAGTTCGTCGAGCGTACTGTCGGCGGTGGGCTGGGGTCCGCTGTCGGACTCACCCGGCGTCTCGTGCCGCGAGAGCGCGCGGCGGGGCCCCGTCGGCTCGGCCCGTCCGGCCACTGGACGTTCGGCCACTCCGGCCGGTACCCGCATCGCGGTGGTCGGTGCCTCCGCCGCGGCCACGACGCCGCCCGAGGTGCCCGCGGGCACCGCGTCGAAGTAGTCGGGGCGCTTCTGGCTCGGGTCGTCCTCGAGGATGGTCTCGCCGAGGCCGATCTTCTGCTGCAGTCGTTGCATCCAGCGCGGCGACCACCAGCAGTCGTCGCCGAGCAACTTCATGATCGACGGCACCAGCAGCATGCGGATCACCGTCGCGTCGAGGATCAGCGCTGCGATCATGCCGTAGGCGATGTACTTCATCATGACGATGTCCGACAGGCCGAACGCGCCGGTGACCACCACCAGGATGGCCGCGGCCGCGGTGATGATGCGGCCGGTGTGCGCGGTGCCCACCCGGATCGCCTCGGTGGTCGACGCGCCCTGCTGCCGGGCCTCGACCATGCGGGAGAGCAGGAAGATCTCGTAGTCGGTCGACAGGCCGTAGATGATCGCGATGATCAGAACCAGCACCGGCGCGAAGAGCGGCCCGGGAGTGAAGTTCGCGATCGACGAGCCGTGACCGTCGATGAAGATCCACGTCAGGATCCCGAGCGTGGAGCCCAGACCCAGCGCGGTCATCAGCGCCGCCTTGATCGGCAGGATGACCGAACCGAACGCCAGGAACATCAGCAGGCCGGTGACCAGGACCAGCAGGATGGCCATCCACGGGAGCAGCTTGATCAGCGCGTCGATGGAGTCCTGGGTCAGGGTCGGGGTGCCGGCGACGTAGACGGTCATGCCCTGGTCGTCGATCTCGCGGAGCTTCTTGATCGCCTCGGGTGCGGTGTTGCGGTCCACCAGACCGGCCGACATCTGCGTCACGCCGAGCCCGGTCTCGTCGTCGCCGTACACGCCTTCGAGGGCTCCGCCGTCGGCCGTGGGCGAGAACTGCTTGGTGAACCCGGGAATCTGGTTGGCCTCGTCGGCGATCCGCTGAATCTTGCCCGCCGCGTCGTCGGTGTTCTGGTCGTAGGTGACGATCAGCTTGAGGTCTTCGGTGCGCTCGGTCGGGAAGTACTTGTCGAAGTCCTCCTGCGCGACGCGGTTCGCGTTGTCGGGCGGGAGATAGGCCTCGGTCATGCCGCCGAATTGGATGTTGCCGAACGGGATGATCAGCGCCAGCAGCAGCAGGACCGTGGGTGCCGCGGTCTTGACCGGGTGCTGCATCACCCATCCGGACAGGCGGCCCCAGAATCCGGCCTCGATCTCTTCGCGCGTCTTGGTCCGACGCAGGAAGGGCAGGCTCAGCGCGTCGATCCGGCGGCCCAGGATCGCCAGGATCGCCGGGAGGACGGTGATCGACAGGATGGCGGCCAGACCGACCGACGCGATCGCCCCGTACGCCACGGATTTCAGGAAGGCCTGCGGGAACATCAGGAGACAGGCCAGCGCGGCGACGATGATGGTCGCCGAGAACACCACGGTCTGGCCCGCGGTCATCACGGTTCTTCGGACCGCGGCTTTGACCGTGTATCCCTCGGCCAGTTCCTCTCTGAATCTGCTGACGATGAACAGGCCGTAGTCGATCGCGATGCCCAGACCGATCAGCGTGACCACCGACTGGGCGAAGATGTTCAACTCGGTGAGCTGCGCCAGCACCTTCATGATGCCGAGGGAGCCGGCGATCGTCAGACCGCCGATGAAGACCGGCAGCACGGCCGCCACCACGCCGCCGAAGACGAACAGGAGCATGATCGCCACCACCGGTAGCGCGATCACCTCGGCGCGCGAGATGTCGTCTTCCATACCCTTGCTCATCGCGGCCGCGATCGGTTGCAGACCGGCCAGCTGAAACTTGGTTCCCGGTAGGTCGTACCGCTCGGCGAGCCCGTCGAAGAAGGGCTCGATGGTCTTGTAGTTGTTCAGGATCGTGGTGTCGTCGTCACCCGCGACGCCGATGGACACGAAACCGTGTTTTCGGTCGGCCGTCCACATCCGGGACTGCTTGATCTCGGCAGCGGTCTGACCGGCGCCCGCGTCGGCCTTCTCGAACGGATCGATGATGCCCGCGTGCCCGTCGCCGGACTCCCGGCTGACGATGTCCGGATGCTCCTTGACCAGGTCGTCGACGATGTTCTCGATCTTGGCGCTGAACGCCGGATCGTCGACCTTGGTCCCCGCAGGCGGCGTGATCAGCAGGATCACGTCGGACTTGTGGTCTCGCCCGAGGGCGGTGTCGGCGATGACGGATCCCTGGGCCGACTCCGAGCCCGGGTCGAACCATCCGCTCTGGGACAGGTACTGCGGCAGGTTGATGCCGTACAGCCCCAGACCGCCCATCAATGCGACGAGGACGGCGATGACGGTATAGCGCATTCGGTAGACGAATGAGCCGATGGATCCGAACACGCCGGTGTCCTTCCTACTTGCGGGTACCGAAAGTGCGATTCTCGCAGCCTAAACTGAGAAAACCTGCGCACGGCTTCAGGTCTCTGAAGACCTGTCTACTTGAGCAACGCCGTGAGGGGACGGAACGGGGTGAGCCAGGCGCCCTCGTCCGGCAGCGAGTCGAGACTGATCCGCGGCAGCGGTTCGCGGAACACGCCGGGGATCTCCTCGAGATCGATGAACTCGATCTCTTCGCAGGTCAACGCCCAGCTCGCATGCTCCCGGAAACCGATGACGGTGACCGGCACACCTTCGGCCGCGATCTCCAGCAGCGGTTCCCGGAAGGCCTGGCCGTCGGCTGAGGCGACGATCACACCGGCGAGGCCGGGTGTATGACGTCGCACCTGGATGTGGTCGAGCATGTCGGCGTCGACGTCGCTGTCCTCGGTCAGCTTCGGCTTGGCGAACACCGCGTAACCGACGTTCCGCAGCGCCTCCACCCACGGGCGCACCACGTCGGCGCTGCCGGGCACGATGTTGGTGAAGACGGTGGCTTCGGGCTCGACCTCGGCGTGCAGACTCGCCGCCAGAGCGGCGTTCCGCTTGAGAATCCAGCGGCCCAGGGCGTCGAACCGCGGCCGGTGCGCGGCGGTCGGGCGGCCGCCGAGGATTCCTCCGAGACCCATGTCCATATTCGGGGCGTCCCACACCAGCAGCAGTCGGCGAGCACTGCTCGCGCCGGAGATCGTCTCCGCGAACTCGGGGCTCATGCGTCGTCCTCCCTGGTCTCCGTGCGCGTGGGCTTGGGATGCGGCTTCACGTAGACGAACTCGTTGACCTCTCGGCCCTCCTCCTGGGCGCGGCCCTCGAACTTGGTGGTCGGGCGGTCGAGCAGAATCGGCGAGTCGAAGGTCAGCGGCACCACATGCGGCCGGTCCGGACGCTGCGTCGCCAGCAGTTCGGCGATCCACAGCGCGTAATCGGCGTGATCGGTCGCGATGTGCAGGACGCCGCCGGGCTTGAGTCGATCGGCGATCAGTTCGATGGTGCCCGACTGCAGGAAACGCCGCTTGTGATGGCGCGACTTGGGCCACGGGTCGGGGAAGAACACGCGGACGCCGGTGAGGGTGTCGGGACCGATGAGCTCGGAGAGGACGACGGTCGCATCGCCGCGGACCATGCGGACGTTGGTCAGTCCGGCTCGGTCGACGAGGCCGACCAACTGCGCGAGCCCGGGCTGATACACCTCCACGGCCACGACGTCGGCGTCCGGCTCGGCCTCGGCCATCGCCGCGGTGGAGATGCCCGTGCCGCTGCCGACCTCGACGATGAGGGGAGCCTGCCGTCCGAACCACTCCGCCGCCTCGAGCGGTGGCTCGTCCGCGCGGTCGGGTCCGGTGCGCAGGTCGCGACCCAGCCGGGGCCACAGAGTCTCCCAATTGCGCTGCTGTCCGGGGGTCAGAGTCCCGCGCCGGAACCGGAAGCTGGTGACTCTCGGGTAGAGGCGGGAGCGGTCGGTGTCGGGCGCCGATCCATCGGCGGCGTCGGTGTTCACCGTTCCATGGTGTCCTATTTACGGTGCTCGCTCACAACGGACACCCCGATCAGCCGCCTCGGATCGCCCGATTCCGGCGACCGCCGCACAATGTCGGACCTGCGGGGTAGGTTCAGTGCACGCAGACACCTTGGGGGAGGTGGACGGGGTGGAACCCATTCTCAGCGGCCTCGCATTCGACGGGCCGGACTTCGCACGCACACCATTGGTGGTCGACGTCTCCGGGGCGCCCGGCGCGGGCAGTTCGACGATGGCCGCCGCGCTCGCCGCGCGCTTCGGCGTGGTCGCCAGACCGGTCGGTCAGGACCGGGGAGACGGTCCGGATCACGACCGGCGCCTCGACGACCCCGCGGATCTGCTGATCCGGGTCATCGGCGCACAGGCGCGCGCCTGTGATCGCGCCGCGATCCGGGCAGCGGAGGTGCCGGTGGTCGTCGTCGCCACGAAGGCCGACACCCGGCCCGACGCCGACCGGCTCGCCGCGAACGCGAGCGAGGATCTCGCCTGTCCGGTGCATCCGGTGTCCGCACTGCCGGCCGCGGCGCGGATCACTTCAGCTGACGTGGACGTTCTGCGGTCGTGGGCGGCCGCCGGGGTCCGCGTTCCCGAGTCCGCGGCGGCGTTCGCCGCAGCCGCGCCCGACCAGGGCTCCGCAGCGCGGCTCCTCGCATTGCTCGGTCGCGCCGGCCTCGTGGAGTCGCTGGCCGCCGTATCGACCGACCCCGACCTGGACGCGCAGGCGCTGGCGGTGCGGCTGCGGCAGGCGAGCGGTCTGGACGCGCTGGTCGCGCCGATCGCCGCCGCATCCGCGGAGATCGCGCGCGGCCGCCGGGTGCGCAGACTCTCGGGACTGCGCCTGCATGCGGCCCGCGGCTTCGACCGCGTCGCGCTCGTACGGCGTCTGGCGGGGGAGCGGGTCCGATGACTCTGCTGATCGCCGGAACCGCCGGAGCCGATCCGGCGGGACTCGCCGCCGCACTGGCGGCCGCCGGGCTGTGGGAGGAGGAGATCCTCGTCGCGGGCAGCCCGGCCGACGCCGCGTCGCAGGCCACGCGGGCGCGGACGGCCGTGCTGGCGATCGACTCGTCGATGCCGGCGTGCGAAGAAGAAGACCTGCTGCTGGCCGAACTCGCCGCGGCGGGCCTGCCCACGGCACTCGTGGCGTGTCGCGTCGACGCCTTCCCGGCATGGCCGAAAGCGCTGGCCGAGACGCGGCGCCGCCTGGATCCGCAGCGCGGACTTCCGGTGTTCGCGACCTCCGCGGCGCTCGCGAGCGCGTCCGGTTCCGCGTCGGGTGTCCCGGAACTGGCACGCTGGTGCCGCGATCGGGCCGACGGTGAAGCCGTTCCCCGGACTCCCGCGCGGGCCGAGAGCGGACAGAGGGCGCAGCCGCCCTCGGAGTCGGTCGCGCTGATCCGTGCCGATCGGCTCGCCGGACTGCGAGCGGGCATCGTCGCCTCCAGGGCGGAGGCGATCGAATCGTTGCGGGCCGCGACGTCCGATGTGCATCGCTGCGTGCCGGACGCCAGCGCCGCTCCCGGTTTCACCGACTGGCTGCCGTCGTTGCTCGACGCGCTCGAACACCGGGTGATGGACCACTTCGCGCAGCGGCTCGATCAGGTTCGGGCAGCGGCCGTCGGCGGACTGGCCGGCGGCTCGTCTCCGCCGTCTCCGCCCGAGCCGTTCGGGAACGGCATGCGGGTGGTGCCTCGACCGCAGGGCGGTCGCCGCACCGAGGATGTCATGGTGCTGCTCCTCGGCGCATCGATGGGCTTCGGAATCGGCCGGATGGTGATCGCGCCGACCCTGCAGTGGGCCGGACTGGGCATCGCCGGGACCGTGCTCACCCTCCTGGGCGGCGTCGCGCTCGCCGCATGGGTGGTGTCCGTCCGCCGCGCATCCGCCGATCACGCGCGGCTGGAACGGTGGGCCGCTGAGGTGATCGCGTCGAGGCGGCTCGGCATGGAACACCGCATCGGCACCAGGGCCGGCGCGGCCGAAGCTCAGTTCACGAGAGAGGTATGGAACCGGACGCGACCCGCTCGCGTCTGATGGAACCGATGGACGAATTGACCGGAGGACTCGCCGGAGACAGTGAGGATGGTCTCATCTCCCCGGAGGGAGGGGTGCACCACCCGTCCGGCTTCGATGTGATGTCCGACGCTGAGAACTCGCCGGGTGTCGATGTTCACGACCACCTGTGGTGGTACTCGGACGGTGCCCTGTGGGACCTCGGGCCCGCGGAGTTCGATGCGAACGGAGACGGTGTCCGTGACTCGCTGACCTGCGAGGTCGATGGTTCCCCGGCGATCGTCGCCGATACCGACGGGGACGGGCGAGTGGACCAGGTGTCCGTTCTGCGAACAGATTGCCGAGTCGACGCGGGGGCGTTGGGCGAGCATGACGCCGAGTGGAGTCCGACGACGCTGGGCCGACTCGAATAGCCGCTGGTCGCGATGCCCGGGGGTTCGGTCCACGGCGTATGGGGCGTATCCTGGGGCCAGTATGCGTTCGCACAGCCACTGCGCGCAGGCACCCGTGAGTTTTCGATGAGGAGATCCGCATGACCGCTGCGACAATTCCGGGCGTCGAGCCCGGGAGCGCCCCTACCAAGCACGCCGGGCTCATCGCCTGGGTGGCCGAGGTTGCCGAATTGACGCAGCCCGACCGAGTTGTCTGGTCGGATGGCAGCGACGAGGAGTGGGATCGCCTCACTGCGCAACTCGTCGAGTCCGGCACCATCACCAAGCTGAACGACGAGCGCAAGCCCAACTCGTACCTGGCGCTCTCGGACCCCGCGGACGTCGCCCGCGTCGAATCTCGCACCTTCATCTGCAGCAAGACCGAAGAAGCCGCAGGCCCCACCAACAACTGGGTGGAGCCCTCCGAGATGCGTGCGACCATGACGGAGCTGTACCGCGGCTGCATGCGCGGACGCACCATGTACGTCATCCCGTTCTGCATGGGTCCCCTCGGATCGGACGATCCCAAGCTCGGCATCGAGATCACCGACTCCGAGTACGTCGTGCTGTCGATGCGCGTGATGACCCGCGTCGGCCCCAAGGTGCTCGAGGCGCTCGGTGAGGACGGCTTCTTCGTCCAGGGCCTGCACTCGGTGGGCGCCCCGCTGGAGCCGGGACAGACCGACGTGCCGTGGCCCTGCAACACCGAGAAGTACATCGTCCACTTCCCCGAGGACCGGGTGATCTGGTCCTACGGCTCGGGCTACGGCGGCAACGCGCTGCTGGGCAAGAAGTGCTACGCGCTGCGCATCGCCTCGGCGATGGCGCACGACGAGGGCTGGCTGGCCGAGCACATGCTGATCCTGAAGCTGATCAGCCCCGAGGACAAGGTCTACTACGTCGCCGCGGCGTTCCCGTCGGCGTGCGGCAAGACCAACCTCGCGATGATCCACCCCACTCTCGACGGATGGCGTGCGGAGACCGTGGGCGACGACATCGCCTGGATGCGCTTCGGCGAGGACGGCCGGCTGTACGCGGTGAATCCGGAGTTCGGCTTCTTCGGCGTCGCACCGGGCACCAGCTACGACTCGAACCCGACGGCGATGAAGACCGTCGAGGCAGGCAACACGATCTACACCAACGTCGCGCGCACCGACGACGGCGACGTGTGGTGGGAGGGCATCGGCGGCGAGACTCCGGCGCACCTGATCGACTGGAAGGGCAACGACTGGACCCCCGAGTCCGGGACCAACGCCGCCCACCCGAACTCGCGCTACTGCACCCCGATGTCGCAGTGCCCGACGCTGGCTCCCGAGTGGGACGACCCGCAGGGCGTGCCGATCTCGGCGATCCTCTTCGGCGGTCGCCGGAAGACCACCGTGCCGCTGGTCACCCAGGCCCGCGACTGGGAGCACGCGGTCTTCATGGGCGCGACCGTCGGTTCCGAGCAGACCGCCGCGGCCGAGGGCAAGGTGGGCACCGTCCGCCGCGATCCGATGGCGATGCTGCCGTTCCTCGGCTACCACGTCGGTGACTACTTCAAGCACTGGCTGAACATCGGCCGCAAGGAGGGCGCGCAGCTCCCCGCGGTGTTCTACGTCAACTGGTTCCGCCGCGGCGAGGACGGCCGCTTCCTGTGGCCGGGCTTCGGCGAGAACAGCCGCGTCCTGAAGTGGATGGTCGATCGCATCGAGGGCAACGTCGAGGGCGTCGAGACCCCGATCGGCATCGTCGCGGCGCCGGGCGAGCTCGATCTCACCGGACTGGACGTCTCCGAGGCCGATCTCGCCGAGGCACTCGCGGTGAACGCCGACGAATGGCGCGACGAACTGCCGACCATCGAGGAGTGGTTCGAGTTCGTCGAGGACGGCAAGGACAAGCTCCCCGCCGAGCTCGCCGACCAGCTCAAGCACCTGCGCGATCGCCTGGGCTGACGCTCAGAGTCCGCTGACGAGAGGCCCGACCGGTTCGCCCGGTCGGGCCTCTCGTCGCAGCGGTCGGCCCCGGGAAACGCGGCCGGGACCGCCGTTCACTCCGGCGGGACGAACACCCAGGGTGTGCGAACCAGCGTGGACGGGTCGAATCGCTCCGCCAGAACGCTCAATGTGACCGGTTCACCGGCGGCGGCCAGTCCCAGCGACTCCGCCATCATCGACAGCGCCGATGCCGCGTCCACCCCGTGGCCGGCGAGATCGGTCAGGGTGACGGCGCCGTTGCGCTTCGCGAGGCGGGCCCCGGAGCGGTTGAGGACCATCGGCACGTGGGCGTATTCGGGCGGGCGGTGACCGAGCAGAGTCGCGAGGAAGGCCTGCCGGGGTGCGGAGCTGAGCAGATCGTCGCCGCGGACCACCTGGTCGACACCCGTGGCCGCGTCGTCGACCACCACCGCCAGGTTGTACGCCGGGGTTCCGTCGTTCCGGACCAGGACGAAGTCGTCGACGTCGCCGGTGAACTCGCCGTACAGCAGGTCGTGGACGGTGAACGACGAGACCTCGGCGCGCAGGCGGATCGCGGCGGGCCGCTCCGACCGTCGTTGCGCGCGCTGCGCCTCGCTGAGGTCGCGGCACGTTCCGGGGTAAGCGCCCTGCGGCGCGTGCGGTGCGCTCGGCGCTTCGAGGATCTCCCGGCGAGTGCAGTAGCACTCGAACGTGCGTCCGGCGGCCACCAATTCGTCGACCACGGCGCGGTACTCCTCGAGCCGCTGTGACTGGTAGACGACCGGCTCGTCCCAGCTGAGGCCGAGCGCCGCGAGATCCCGCAACTGCCGGACGTCCGATCCCGGCCGGACGCGGTCGAGGTCTTCCATCCGGATCGCGAAACCGCGGCCCGTGGCATGGGCGAACAACCATGCCAGGACCGCGGTGCGCAGGTTTCCGATGTGCAGATCGCCCGACGGCGACGGTGCGAAGCGGCCCGCGGGGCTCGGCGGCAGCATGTCTACACGGTAGTGTCGACCGCCGCCGTCGTCTCCGCCCGGTACCCCGGCCTCGTGCTCTCCGGCCGGACCAGGAAGAGCGCCGCGACCACACCGACTATCAGGATCGATGCGGGCAGCAGCATCGACTGCGCCATGGCGGTGGAGAACGGCGCCACCAGGAAGTCCGGCAGTTGCCCGACGCCCACCGAGCCGGTGTCGCCCGCGCCGGGCACGTTGGCCTCCAGCCGGGACTGCATGCCGGCGGCGATGGCGGCCGACCCGATCACCGACCCGATCTGTCGAGTGGTGTTGTAGATGCCGGCTCCGGCGCCGGCCTGCCGCGGCGGGAGATTGCGGGTGGCGGTGGTCGCCAGCGGTCCCCACATGCCGGCGTTGGCGATGCCCATCAGCGCGGCGGGCAGCAGGAACATCGGAATGGCGGTGTCCGCGTTCATCATCGACGCATACCAGAACAGCGAGACGCTGTAGAGGCCGAGGCCGGGTACCAGCAGGAATCGGGGATCGGTCCGGTCGAGGAGCTTGCCGGCGAGCGGGGCGAGCACCCCGGCGAGGACGGCCATCGGAATCAGCAGCAGCGCCGACTTCGTGGGGCTCAGTCCGCGTGCCACCTGGACGTAGAACATCATCGGGAGCGTCATACTCGTGACCGCGAAGCCGACGACGGCGATGCCGAGGTTGGAGATGGAGAAGTTCCGGTCGCGGAACAGTGCCAGCGGAACCAGCGGTTCGCTCGCGGTGCGGGATTGCTGCCAGAGGAACAGCGCCATGATCGCCACACCGCCGATCACCATCGTCCACACCCAGGCGGCCCAGTCGTACTTCTCGCCCTCCTGGAGACCGAAGACGATGAGGAAGAGGCCGATCGTGCTGATCGTCACGCCGACGACGTCGAACCGGTGCTGGTGGGTCTCGAGGCGGGGAACCAAGCGCCACGCCGCGGCGAAGCCGATGACGCCCACCGGGACGTTGATGATGAAGATCCACTCCCAACCGGCGTGATCGACCAGCAGACCGCCGGCCAGCGGGCCGACCAGCATCGCCACACCCGCCACCGAACCCCACAGACCCATCGCCGCTCCGCGCTGATGCGCCGGGAACGTCCTGGTGATCACAGCCATGGTCTGCGGGGTGATCATCGCGGCGCCGAGACCCTGGACGGCGCGGAACGCGACGAGCATGGCCAGGGAGTTCGACAGACCGCAGCCCAGTGACGACAGGGTGAAGACGGTGATGCCGATGAGGTAGAGATTGCGGGGACCGAAGCGGTCGCCCATCCGCCCGGTGATCAGCAGCGGCACGGCGTAGGCGAGCAGGTAGGCGCTGGTGACCCAGACGACGTTGTCGAGATTGTCGGTGTCGGGGTCGAGTGCCTCTTTGATGGCCGGATTCGCGACCGACACGATGGTCGTGTCGACGAGGACCATGAAGAAGCCGATCACCAGTGCCCAGAGTGCGGGCCACGGGCTCCGCTGCGAGTCGGCGGTGCCGGACGAGACTGTCATTTCGAGTCCTTCGAGTCGGTGCGGAGCACGGGTGTCGGTGATGTCGCGGAGTCGACGCCCCACGCGTAGTCGGGATCGGCGAGGCGTTGGAGCAGGCGGTCGGTCCAGCGGAGATCGGTCTCGATCAGATCGGCCTGACGATCCACTTCGATGAGGAACTGCGGTTGCACACCGCGGCCGGTGGCATCGCTCAGGCCTCGGCGGTGGACCTCGAGATCGGCGGCGAGCCCCTCGCGCCGCAGCGTCAGGAGAGCGATCACCTCGTCGCGGTCGAGGTTGTGGGCCTCGGCGAGGGCGACCCGGAATTGCGCCGTGCGGTCGTTCCGGGGCAGCTCTCGGCGAACCCACTCGGTGACCGCGTCGCGCCCGGCGTCGGTGAGTCGGTACGTGGTCCGCTCGGGGCGGTTGCCCTCGCGGTCCACTCCGACTTCGACCAGGAGTTCTTGCTGATTCAGCCGGTCCACGGTGTGGTACAGCGTGCCGTTCGTGATCGACACCATGCGGTCGTCGCGCCGTTGTCTGAGCAGGCGGACCATCTCGTACGGGTGCATGGCGCCCTCGCGCAGCAGCGCGAGGACCATCACACCGAGCGGCGTGAGCCGCGGTTGTTCAGCCGACATCGAATGCTCCAGATCAATTAGTCCATGTGGACTATATGACGCTGGGTGGTGTCGGTCAATCGGGTGTGGGCGGTGGAGGCTGTCTCGACGGTTCGACTAGCCGGGCGGGCGGCGCAGGGGACTCGTACGGGTGACGGCTCCGCTCTCGAGGCGGCCGGTGAAGTACTGCCTCCCCTCGGGGCCGACCACGGTCACCTCGTACCAGCTGCCGTGCACGCGCGTTGCGGTGACGTCACGCCCGTCGACCGACAGGCGCCCGCGGTCGTGGTCGGGCATCACCTGCGCCGACGATCCTCCCGGGCGGAGGGACAGATCGCGCAGGAAGCGGTCGGGACCGGTGACGACGACCCGTCGCGCGCGCTGAGGAAGAGGGACCCGGCGGCGTCCGAGCACCGTGTGGTGAGCGGCGTCGCCGTCTGCGAAGACGCCGAAGACGGCGGCGCGACGGCCCGTGTTCACCAGTTCCAGGACACCGTCGACCACGTTCGCAGAAAGCCGGTACGGCGTGGGCAGCGCCGTGGCGGTTCCAGTCTCCTGCGTCGGAGCGGCGCCGCCCGGCCGAGCCGTCCAGCGGCGACGGAAAGGTGGCGGCGGTGCGGGCTGTGCCGGAACGCGCAGTCCGTCAGTGCGGCCGAAATCGAAGGTCGACACCAGATCTCCGCACACCGCGCGGCGCCACGCGGAGATGTTGGGGCAGCGCACGCCGGTGACCGCCTCCATGAGCCGGATCACCGACGTGTGGTCGAAGACCTCGGAGCAGACCCGGCCGCCCACGGTCCACGGGGACACGATGGTCATCGGCACCCGGAATCCGAGCCCCATCGGCTTTCCCTCCCACCACTCGTCGGCCTCCCCGACCGGCGGCAGCGGCGGAACCACGTGATCGAAGTAGCCGTCGAACTCGTCGTAGTTGAGCAGCACCACCGTCTTGCGCCATACCTCCGGGTTCGACGCCAGCGCGTCGAGCAGTCGGTAGGTGATGCCCGCCGATTGGACCGGCGATGAACTGCGGGGGTGTTCGGAGTCGGCCTCGGAGGTGACGATCCACGACACCGCCGGGAGTCGCCCGCTCTCGACGTCCCGGCGGAAGCGCGGGACCAGAGTGCCCGGTTCGCTGCGATACAGCGCGCGATCGTAGAGCTCTGCGGCCTGTTCGCCGAGGCCGCGGGCGGCCCGATGCACCGCCCGTGCCCGGGAGCGTTGATCCGCCGACGGGACCACGTTGCCGTGCGCGTCCTTGGCCCCGGTCTCGATCAGCAGAGTGTAAAAACCGGTGAGATCCACTCCGGGTTGTCCGGCGCGCGCGACGGCGTCGCGTCCTATGCCTCGGAAGTGCGCGAAGAAGTCGAGGTTGTTGTCGGTGAAGTTGTCCCATTCCTGGTACACGCGCCAGTCGACGCCCTCGCGGTGCAGCGACTCGGCGTACGTCTCCCAGGTGAGACCGGGATGGACGGGTGCGTACATCTCGTTGCCCACCGACCTCGCGCCCCACGGTTCGAATCCGCTGGTGCCGGAGAACAGGTAGTTGCGGTTGGTGCCGGTCCCGGTCGGCGACGATGCGAAGTAGCCGTCGCACACGGTGAACGTCTCGGCCAGCGCGTGGTGGAACGGGATGTCGCGGCGGTCGTAGCAGGCCATCGTGGCCTTGCCCTTCGCCGCGACCCAGCCGTCGCACCGCCCGCCGGCCAGGGCCTGCTGTCCGTCGGCCCACTCGTGAGGCAGAGATGCGAGGTACTCCACCGACAGGGAGCCGCGATTGGCGGCCTCGCGGGCGAGGAACGGGTGGACGCCGCTCTGCAGGAAGACCCCCGGCTTCGCCGAATTGTCGGCGAAGCCGCGGACCCCGCGCATCGTCCCGAAATAGTGGTCGAAGGAACGGTTCTCCTGCATCAGGACGACGATGTGCTCGACATCCTCGAGCGATCCCGCAGGCCGGTCCTGTGCCGCTGCCGACACCAACGAAGGAGGAAGAAGCGTTGCGGCGCTTGCGATTCCGGCCGCGCTCGCGGTCAGGCCCAGGAAGTGCCTGCGGGAGTACTCGGAGATCCGTTCGGGAGGAGTCGCCATGAGTGCGCAAGTGTATCGCCCGGCGTCTCCTCCCGGCTCCCGTTACGGGAGCACGGCACTACCGTGCCTGCGACAGCCGTTCGGCGACGATCAGCCGGGCGGCGTCGCCGCAGGTGATCTTCTTCGATGCCGCGGTGTCCAGGACGTGGCCCGCACGGTCGCGCAGCGCCTCCACCTTCTCCTGGGCGCGGTCGCGGGTCCAGTTCTGCTGCTCGCCGAAGGCCTGGATCACGCCGCCCGCGTTGGCGATGTAGTCGGGAACCCAGGTGACGCCGCGTGCGCCGAGAACCTGCTCAACCGACGGGCTGGTCAGCTGGTTGTTCGCCGCGCCGCAGATGATCGCCGCGGCGGTCTCGCCTGCGAGCGTCTCGGTGACGGTGCCGCCCATCGCGCACGGCGCGTACACGTCGAGCTGCGCCGAACGGACGTCGTCGACGATGCGCGCCTGCGCGAAGCGGGCGGCGAAGGCCTCGCGGGCGGGAGCGTACGGATCGGCCGCCAACACGGTCGCTCCGGCACCTGTCAGCAGGTCGGCCAGCTGGACGCCGACCTTGCCGACGCCCTCCACGCCGACCGTTCGGCCGGTGAGATCAGCCGAACCCCACACGCGTTCGGCGGCCGCCAGCAGTGAGTAGAAGACTCCGAGAGCCGTCATCGGCGCGGTGTCGCCCCAACCGCCGCCCGCGACGGTCTTCGACGCCACATACGAGGTGCCCTCGCCGATCAGGTCCATGTCGTCGGAGGTGGTGCCGACATCGCCGGCGGTGATGTAGCGCCCGCCGAGGGTGTCGACGAACCGGCCGTAGGCGCGGAGCAGATCCGGCGTCTTGTGCACCGCGGGGTCGCCGATGATGACCGCCTTCCCGCCACCCAGGTCGAGTCCGGCCGCGGCCGATTTGAAGGTCATTCCGCGCGAGAGCCGCAACACGTCGCCGACCGCATCGGCTTCCGCGGCGTAGGGATACATGCGCGTTCCGCCGAGCGCCGGCCCGAGGGCGGTGTTGTGCACCGCGATGATCGCGCGCAGTCCGGTCTCGGCGTCGCGGCAGAACACCACTTGCTCGTGCGGGGGATCGATCGACATGTCCGGGTGCGAGAAGACGCTGGTCTGGGCGAGGACGCGAGTGGCTTCCGACGATGAGTGCGCAGTGGTCATGGTGGTTCCTCCGGGGGGCGGTTGAGACGGTCGGTTTTCAGCGGATGGGGGTGGTGTCGACGCCGAGTTCGGCGAGACGGGCGCGGTAGCGGTCGATGTTGCGGAGCTTGACGTCCTCGTAGCCGACCATCAGTTCGGGGGCGCGGGCCACGTCGACGGCGGCCGCGTACCGCTGCTCGTCGAACTGAGCGGCGGTGAGGCCGGCGACCAGGTCGGTCACCAGATCGCGGTAGTGCGCGAGCAGGCGGCGCTCGATCTTGCGCACCTCGGCGTAGCCGAACGGGTCGAGCTTGGTGCCGCGCAGGAACTTGCCCTTGGCGAGCACGCGGAGCGCGACGTGCGAGCGCGGACCGAGACCGATCTTCTTCTCGCGGCCCATGGCGCGCAGCACCGGCGGATGCAGCTTGTAGGTGAGGCCGGTGGCACCGGGGATCTCGGCGGCGACCGAGTCGATGAACGCCTGGTCGGTGAGCATGCGCGCCACCTCGTACTCGTCCTTGTAGGCGGTCAGGCGATGCAGGTTCTCGGCGACGGCGGCCGACAGCTCGGTGCTGTCGGTGACCGCCCGCTCACGCTGCCACACCAGCTCCACATCCCGGACGTACCGAGCGGCGGCCCGCTCTCCGGAATGCGCCATCAGCTGCGCCGCGCGCCGCTGAACCAGTTCGAGGACGGTCCCGGTGAGCGTGGTGCGGGTGAACAGATGCGTGGGCACCACGGTGTCGCTGCGCGAGACCACCTCGGCGGCCGCGGTGGCCGCGGCGAACGCCTCCGGATCGGCGACGGCCACCCGGCCCCAGCGGAAGGCCGTCTGATTGGCCTTCACCGCGACGCCGTTGACCGCGATCGCCTCTTCGATCGAGGCGGCCGGGATCGGCAGGGCACCCGCCTGGTAGGCGGCGCCCACCAGCAGGAAGTTCGCCGCCGCGGTGTGGCCGAAGATCGCCTCGGCCGCGCTCAGCGCGTCGAACGAGACCACTCGTCGCGCGTGGTCGGAGACGCGGCGCAGCAGCGTGTCGTCCTCGGGGTAGGCGACGTTGCGGTCGTAGACCATCTCACCGGTCGCGACCGCGCTGGTGGAGGCCACCGTCAGGGTGCGCTCGGCGTCGCCGACGCCCACGTGCTTCGCGTCGGCGGCGGTGAGCAGATCGAACGCCAGGACGCAGTCGGCCGAGGCCGGGCTGATCCGGTTCGATCCCGCGCCGGCAGTCGTCCGGGCCGTTCCGTTGGACGCGGTGTCGTCACTGAGCCGCAGGTGCGAGGTGACCGGACCGGCCTTCTGACTCAGGCCGGTCTGGTCCAGGCCCTCCACGTGGAGCCCGGCGCGCAGGGCGGCGGTGCCGAGCACCTGGTTGACGGTCACGATGCCGGTGCCGCCGATACCCGCGAGGAAGATGTTGTGCGTGCCGCGCAGGGTGTCGACCTCGGGGTCGGCGACCGCCGGCGGCACCGGCGCCGGCTTGCTCGGCGCCTTCGCCCCCGCGCCGTCCTCGGGCAGTTCGACGGTGACGAACGACGGGCAGTCGCCGTCGAGGCAGCTGTAGTCGGTGTTGCAGCTGGTCTGGTCGATCCGGGTCTTGCGGCCGAACTCGGTGTCCACCGGCTGCACCGACAGGCAGTTCGACTTCACGCCGCAGTCGCCGCAGCCCTCGCAGACCGCCTCGTTGATGATGACGCGGGTGCGACGCGTCGGCAGGGTCCCGCGCTTGCGCTTGCGGCGCGCCTCGGCCGCGCACTGCTGGTCGTAGATCAGGACGGTGACGCCCTTGACCTCGCGCAGCAGTCGCTGGGCCTCGTCGAGCCGGTCGCGGTCCCACAGGAGCGTGCCCGCGGCGAGCGAGCCCTTCGGGTGGCGAGACGGATCCTCCGCGCACACGATGATCTTGGCGACGCCCTCGGCACGCAGCTTGTGCGTCAGCTGTCCGACGGTGAGACCGCCCTCGGCGTCCTGCGCGCCGGTCATCGCGACGGCCGCGTTGAACAGGATCTTGTACGTGATGTTGACCCCGGCGGCCACACACGCCTGGACCGCGAGCTGGCCGGAGTGGAAGTACGTGCCGTCGCCGACGTTCTGGAAGATGTGCTCGACGTCGGTGTACGGCGCTTGGCCGATCCACTGTGCGCCTTCGCCGCCCATCTGCGTGAGGCCGGTGACCTGGGAGTCGGTACGCGAACTCATGGTGACGAGGGTGTGGCAGCCGATGCCGCCACCCGCGAGGGAGCCGTCGGGCACCGCGGTGGAGCGGTTGTGCGGGCAGCCCGAGCAGAAGTAGGCCGTGCGCTTGGTGTCGAGGAGAGTCAGCTTCGGCGGTGCCGGCTTCGGCACGGTGATCGCGACGCGCCCGGCGAGCACCCGGCGCAGCGGCGCGAGAAGACGGGCGGCGGTGAGCTCGCCGTCGGCGGGCACCAGCGGCCGGCGGTCGGCGTCGCGCTTGCCGAGGATCCGGGGCGCGTCGGCTCGGCCGTAGAGGATGTCGATCACCTGGGACTCGACGAACGAGGTCTTGTCCTCGATCACGAGAACGCTCTCGACGCCGTCGGCCAGTCGACGCACCTTCTCCGAGCCGAGCGGGTAGGGCATGCCCACGCGCAGGATGCGGATGCCGGCGTGGAGGAGGTCGTCCTCGGTGAGTCCGAGTTCGCCGAGTGCCTCGCGGACGGAGTCGTACGCGGTGCCGACGGCGACGATGCCGAGCCAGGCGTGCGCCGGATCGACCTCGATGCGGTCGATGTCGTTCGCGGTGGTCATCTTCTCGACCATCGCCCAGCGCGGGCCGTACAGGTCGGCCTCGGCCAGGACGCTGTCGGGCGGCGCCGCCATGACGCGCTGGCGGTACGTCCAGGGGCGGCCCTCCCACTCCAGGTCGGGAACCTCGATGTGCAGGTCCGCGAAGTCGCGGTTCAGGGTCCACAGGCCGTCGCACACATCGGCGACGAGCTTCATCGCGGGCCAGCAGCCGGTGGCGCGCGAGAGTTCGATGCCGAACATGCCGAACGAGATGATCTCCTCGGCGTTGCGCGGGAACAGGACCGGCATCGAGAGCGCGGCCAGGGAACGTTCACTGGCGGCCGGCACGGTGGACGATTTGGCGGCCGGGTCGTCGCCGACCATCGCCAGGGCTCCGCCCTTCGGGTGCGCGCCGTACATCGCGGCGTGGCGGAAGGCATCACTCGCGCGGTCGAGACCGGGGCCCTTGCCGAACCAGACGCCGACCACGCCGTCGTGGGTCCGCTTGCCCTTCGGCAGCTCCTGCTGGCTGCCCCAGACGGCGGTCGCGCCGAGTTCTTCGTTCAGGCCGGGGACGAACCGGATTCCGTGCCCGGCGAGATCGGGTACCTCGCCGAAGACCTTGTCGACCGCGGCCAGCGGGCTGCCCTGATAGCCGGAGACGAAGGCGGCGACGTCGCGGCCGGCGCGGCGCTCGCGTTCGTGGTTCTCGATCAGCATGCGTGCCACGGCCTGGACGCCCGTCAGCAGGACCGGTCCCGAATTGGGGCGGTACTTGTCTGCCAGATCGAACGTCGGTGCCTGCGGTTCGGCGACGGAGGTCATATGGGCCACCAATCTGTCGGTCCGCATCTGTGAGGCGGATCACCGGATGATGCTTAAATGGTGGCCATCGGGTGGCAAGGTGGTCAACTGATCGATCTGCAACTGGTAGATTTGTTCAGTTGGTGACGTGGATCTCAGTGAGAGGTGACGAATATGCTCAGCATCGACGAGCTCGACGTGGAGTTGTTGAAACTGCTCGAGCGGGATGCCCGCCAGGGCGTGGCGAGTCTGTCGACGACTCTCGGGATCTCGAGGAACACGGTGCAGTCGAGGATCCGGCGGCTCGAAGAAGGCGGCTTGATCGCCGGCTACCGTCCACAGATCGACCTGGCGCAGGCGGGTCTGGTGGTGCAGGCCTTCCTCGCGCTGGAGACCGAGCAGGGCAGCCTCACCAGAATCGCGCGCGAGGTCACCGAGATACCGCAGGTGATCGAGGTGCACACGGTGACCGGGCGGGAGGATCTGCTCGTGCGCGTCGCGACAGCCACTCAGCCCGAGCTGCTGGAGCTGATCGAGACCATCGTGGGGTACCCCGGCGTGATCCACTCCACCACCTGGCTCACCTTGACCGAGCCGCTGCCGCGCCGTGCGGTGCCGGCGCTGGCGGAGTTGGCGAAGGGGACGGGTTGGGGTCGATCGACTCCGCCGCGCGCAGGTGGGGGAGGATGAGACGATGCCGTTGGTTGAACACGATGAGCGAGACGCCCGTTCCTTCCTGGTGTTCTGGCTCTGCCGATTGATCGTCAAAACGCTCATGCGCATCATTCCGGCGACGCCCTCCACCCTCCGCCGGCTGGCGGTCCTCGATCAGTGGGCGGCGCGGAACGCCCGCCCGATCCGGGGCGTCTTCGTGACGCCGGAGACGATCGCCGAGGTTCGCGTCGAGCGCATCACGCCGGACGGGATCGAGGATTCGCGGATCGCCGTGCTGTACACGCACGGCGGCGCGTTCCTCGCGGGCGGCCTCGACACCCACCGGCCGATCGCCGCCGCGATCGCGCGGGCGGTCGGAGCGCCGGTGGTCAACGTCGCCTACCGGCAGTGCCCCGAAGTCGGCGTGGGCACGTCGGTGCGCGACGGCTATGCGGTGTACCGCGAGCTGCGGCGGTCGGGCGAGTTCGACGCCGTGGTGGTCGCGGGCGACTCGGCGGGCGGCTACATCGCGGCCAAGATCGTCGAGTACGCCGCGCGGGACGGCCTCGCCCGCCCCGACGCGTACGTCGGGCTGTCGCCGCTGCTCAACCTCTCGCCGGGCGCCGATCGGACGAGCCGTCACGACGCGATGCTGCCGATCAAGAAGATCGAGAAGCTGCGGCAGTTCTACGACCAGGGCCCGGAGGTGCTGGACGGCGAGCTGAACGTGACGCTCGACGCGGTGGCGCGGCTGTTCCCGCCCGCGATCGTCGTCTGCGGTCGCGGCGAGGCGCTGCAGAAGGACGCGATGGACCTGTGCGCCGCCCTCGACCGCGCCGGGGTGACCAACGAACTCCACCTGTACGCCGGTCAGATCCACGCCTTCCCCGCCGCGGTCCCCGGTTCGGCGCAGACCAGGGACGCTGTGGCCAGGGTGGCGGAGTTCGTCCGGCGAGCAGTGGGCGCCGGGCGGGAACGCGCCGACATCGCCTGAGCCGTGCCGCCGACGGCCGGGGTGATTGCCAACCACCGGTTGCTCGGCGACGATGAACGGGTGGACCTCCCGGTGAACCCGCCCGTGCAACCGATGCTGGCCAAGGCGGTCACCGCCGTGCCCGACCAACCCGGCGGCGAGCCGGTGTGGTCGTACGAACCCAAGTGGGACGGCTTCCGGGCCTTGATCTTCCGGGACGGGGACGAGGTCGTGATGTCCTCGCGGGGCGGCAAGGATCTGGCCCGCTATTTTCCGGAGCTGGTCGACGCGGCGCATGCGGTGCTTCCCGAGCGGGTGGTCCTCGACGGCGAGGTCGCCGTCGCCCGGCCCATCGGCGGGGTGAACCGGCTCGACTGGGATTCGCTCTCGCAACGCATCCACCCCGCGGCGTCGCGCGTGGCGAGACTGGCGGAGGAGACACCGGCCGTGTTCATCGGCTTCGACGCCCTGGCCACCGACTCGATGGACCTGACGGCGGAGCGATTCGAGGTCCGGCGCAGCGCGCTGCTGGACGCCGCTGCCGAATCCGGAGACGACCGCATCCAGGTCAGCCGCGTCACCCGGGACTCGGCGGTCGCGACCGATTGGTTCACCGCGTTCGAGGGCGCCGGGCTCGACGGCGTCGTGGGCAAGCGGCTCGACGGCGTCTACGTCCCGGGGAAACGGGAGATGGTCAAGGTCAAGCACAAGCGCACCGCCGACTGCGTGGTGATCGGGTATCGCATTCACAAGTCGGGCACCGGACTCGGGTCGATGCTGCTCGGGCTGTACGCCGAGGGGGAACTGCGGATGGTCGGCGGTTCCAGTGCGTTCTCCGACAAGAAGCGGATCGAACTGCAGGAGATGCTCGAGCCGATGCGGCTCGATCCGGATCGCGTCGCACAAGGCGAGGTGAGCCGCTGGCGCGCGGCCGGCAGCGGCGAGTGGATTCCGATCCGGCCGGAGCTGGTGGCCGAGTTCGCCTACGACCAGATGGAGAATCAGCGATTCCGGCACACGGTGAAGTTCCTCCGGTGGCGCCCCGACCGGGAACCGGAGAGCTGTGGCTACGACCAGCTCGACGTGCCCCTGACCTACGACGTCTTCGACGTTCTCGTGACCGGAGGACAGTGACATGCCGAAACCGAAGCCGGTCCTGCTCGACGTCGACGGGGTCGAGGTGAAGCTGAGCAACCCCGACAAGATCTACTTCCCCGAACTGGGCGAGCACGGCGGTCGCAAGGCCGATCTCGTCGACTATTACCGGAGCGTGGCGCTCGCCGGACCGCTGTTGGGCGCGATCGGCGGGCGCCCGACCTTCCTGCAGCGCTTCCCGGACGGCGTGGACGGTGAGCAGATCTATCAGAAGCACCTGCCGAAGCATCACCCCGATCATGTGCAGTCCACGCGAATCGTGTTCCCGTCCAAGCGGACCGGCGATGCCTTCTGCCCCCGGATCCCGGCCGACGTCGTATGGGCCGCCAACCTCGGGACTGTCACATTCCACACCTGGCCGACGATGGCGCCCGACAACGACCATCCCGATCAGCTTCGGATCGACCTCGATCCGCCGGACGGCAAGGGTTTCGACGACGTCCGCCGGGTGGCGCTCGATCTGGTCAGACCGTTGCTCGACGATCTCGGGATGACCGGGTACGTGAAGACCTCGGGCAGTCGCGGGGTGCACGTCTTCGTACCGATCCGCCCGGAGTGGGATTTCATCGCCACGCGGCGCGCGGTGATCGCGTTCGGTCGCGAACTGGAACGGCGCGACCCCGCCGCCGTGACCCTGTCGTGGTGGAAGGAGGAGCGCGGCGACCGCATCTTCATCGACTACAACCAGAACGCGCGCGACCGGTCGATGGCCTCGCCCTACTCGGTGCGCAAGTCCGCGCGCGCCCGCGTCTCCGCACCGGTGACGTGGGAGGAGTTGGTCGACGTCGATCCCGATGATCTCACCGTCGCCACCGTCCCGGCTCTGGTGGAGCGGCGCGGCGATCCGTGGTCGGGCATCGACGAGCACCACTCGGGGCTCGAGCGCCTGCTCGAGATGGTCGAGCGCGACGAGGCGAACGGTCTCGGCGACATGGTCTACCCGCCGAACTACCCGAAGATGCCGGGCGAACCGCCGCGCGTCCAGCCGAGCAAGAAGGTGGCCGAGCATTGGGATGAGGCGGGGAACCGGGTGGAGTGACCGGCAGTCGGAGCAGCGCTCACGCGAACTCCTCGGCCCTGCGCTTCAGCAGGGCGCGCGGCGAGTATCCGGTCAGTTCGGTGAACTCCCGTGACATGTGGGCCTGGTCGGCGTAACCGCACGATGCGGCCACGTCCACGGCCCGGTGCCCGGACTCCAGCCGTGCGCGGGCGGTCTCGAATCGGGTGAGGCGGGCCGCCTGTTTGGGGCCGATGCCGAACTCTGCGTTGAACATCGCGGTGAGGTGTCGCGCCGACCAGCCCGACGATTCGACCAGTTCGGAAACGGTGACATCACCGCGGCGGCGGGCGATCACCTCCCAGACCGACAATGCGTCCGACCGCGGTGTGTCCTCGGAGACCGTCTCGGCGAGCATCGCGGCGCACACCGCGCCCCGCTCGCCTGCCGGAGTCTGCGCGAGTCGTTCGTGAAGTCGGCGGGCGAACGCGGTGTCGATCTGTGACAGTTCCACCATCTGCCCGGCCAGCTCGCCGGCGGGCATCCCGAGCAGTGCGCGTACCGCCGCCGGCGAGAGGTCGAGCTGCACGCCGCGTTGGACGCCGTTGTGGTGGATCGTGACCGGTCGCAGGTGGATCCCGGCGATACAGCACCGGAAGGTGGTGGTGACCGGGCTGTCGCCGGAACTGAGGACGAGGCCGTCGGCGAGGTCGACGACCAGGGTGGCGCTGGTGCCGGGCAGCCCCAGGTGCTCGCCTGGAGCGCTGCCCGTCACGTCGTAGGGGACGATCCCGACGCCGGTCAGCCCGCGTAGGTTCCGAAGCTCCATGTGTTCCCCTCCGGGTCGGCGACGGAGAACCCTCGTGATCCATAGTCCTCCTCCGCCATGTCGCGGACCAGTCGCGCACCGATCGCCGTCGCCTTCGCGTACACGGCGTCGGGGTCGGTGACGACCACGTAGAGGGAGGCCGATCCGACCGGAGTGGAGAACGTCGTGTCCTTCTTGCACGCGGAGTGGACCATGACCCGTCCTCCGTCGGGCCAGAGCATCTCCGAATGCAGGACCTCGCCGTCGCCGTCGCCCTCCACGAGGATTCCGGGTTCGAAGCCGATGGATTCGAGCCATTCGCGCAGTGCGACGGGGTCGTCGGAGGTGATGCCTGCCCAGATGTTGGTGTCTTTTCTCTCGTTCATGTCTCCAGTGTCGGCCCGTGCGTCGCCGCGTTCTTGAAGAAATCGGCACGCGGTGCAGTCTCGGTCGCGGGACTTAAGCCCCATTCGACCGGAAGTGGACATAGGTTAGGCTCGGCTCATGAACAAGCTCCTTCGGGTGGCCGTGCTGTTCGCCGCCGGCCTGACGGCACTGTCGCTGACCGCATTCTGCGTAGGGACTGCCGACGCCAAGACGTGGAAGCCCGCCATCGAGGTGTTCCTCGCCGACGGGGTCACCCCGGCCGGCGCGACGCGACTGCACCCCGGCGATCAGGTGGTCGTCAAGGGCACCGGCTTCGATCCGCGCGCCAACACCTCCGGTCTTCCGGTTCCGGTCCCGCCGGGCGTGCCGCACGGGACGTTCGTGACCTTCGGTGCGTTCGCGCCGGATTGGCGGCCGTCGCAGGGAGCTCCCGAATCGTCGCGGACCACCGTCCGAGCCCAGACCAAGTGGGTGCTCTCGCGCGACGCGCTCGACCGGGTGCCCGACGTTCCGTTCGACATGCGCCGCACCGTCCGGCAGCAGTGGGTGCCGCTGAGCCGCAGCGGCGAGTTCACCGCCCGCATCACGCTGGCCACGCCGAAGACCTCGCCGGCCGGCGGCCGCTGGGGCATCTACACCTTCGGTGCTGCGGACGCGGTGAACGCGGCCCAGGAGCTGTCGGTGCCGCTCGACTATTCGACGCAGCCGGGCCCGAACACGCCTCAGCCCGCACCGAAGAACCTGGTGTGGGCGTATTCGCCGAGCTTCGCGCAGACCGTCCGCGGCACCACCTCGGGTGCGCTGTCGGGGAGCGGCGGCGCGGGGGTGGACGACGCGGGAGCGATGTCGTTCGCGCTCGCCGAGAACACGGTCCGCAACGGGCGGGGAGAACTGCGGTACCGCGGAACCGTCGTCGCGTCCACGAAGTTCCACCTGCTCGAGATCGCGCTCGCCGATCCGATCATCCGTGTCGACGGCACCCGCGCGGTGCTGAGCATGCGCACGTCCACCACCGACATGAACGGTGACGACGTTCTGCGGCGTGTCGATGTCGCCGATCTGACGCTCACGCGGTCGCAGGTGGAGCGGCTCTCGCGCGGTGAGGACGTCACGGCGATCGCCGCCGCCTTCCGCTCGGGGATCACTCCCGTCTCCCTCGCCGCGCTGTCGCTGGGGCAGGCGTCGCCGGTGACCGTGCGGTTCTGACGGCGGATCGGCGGCCTCGACACCGCTCGCGGATCGCCGAGCCCAAGTAAGCTCGCCGTGTGAGCGCCGAACCGGGCGACCGCCCGTCCCCGAACGACCCGTCGTGGGCCGCAGCACAGGTCCATCCGGGCGTTCGCGCGGCCGCCGCGTGGACCTGGCGTCTGTTGATCCTCGCCGCGGGGCTGTACGCGCTCGGCAAGCTCTTCCTCTTCGCACAGGAGGTCTTCGTCCCGGTCGCCGTCGCGATCCTGCTCTCGGCGCTCCTCGTGCCGTTGGTGGGATGGCTTGAGCGGCACCGGATCCCGCGATCAGTGGGGGTTCTCACCGCGGTGGTCGCGACCTTCGCGATCATCGCCGCCGGACTCACCTTCGTCGTTCAGCAGCTGATCGTGGGCATCCCTCGGATGTCGGGCGACATCGCCGATTCCATCTCCAAGACCCGCAACTGGCTCGAGACCGGGCCGCTGCACATGGACTCGGAGAACCTGCGCAACGTCAGCAACGACATGATCGACTGGCTCAAGGCTCACGAGGCCAGCATCGCGACCGGAGCCCTCGACACCGCAACCGTCGCCACCAAACTGGTGACGGCCGCACTGCTGACGGTCTTCCTGCTGATCTTCTTCCTGTACGACGGCCACCGCATCTGGGAGTTCGTGACGAGGATCGTGCCGTCGGCGCACCGGGAGCACGTGCGCGGGGCGGGCGACGCCGGCTACCGGACGCTGCAGTCGTACGTCCGCGCGACGGTGCTGGTGGCGTTCATCGACGCCGTGTTCATCGGCATCGGCCTGGCGATCCTGCGGGTGCCGATGGTGATGCCGTTGATGGCGCTGATCTTCCTCGGCGCGTTCATCCCGATCGTCGGATCGGTCGCCGCGGGATCGCTCGCGGTCCTCGTCGCGCTGGCCACGCACGGCTGGTTCACCGCGGTGCTGGTGGTGGTCGTGCTGATCGTCGTGATGCAGGTGGAAGGGCATGTGCTGCAGCCCTTCCTGCTCGGGCGTTCGGTGAAGCTGCACCCCGTGGCGGTGATCCTGGTGATCGCGATCGGCCTGATGGTCGCGGGAATCGTCGGCGGCCTGCTCGCCGTCCCGCTGCTGGCCTTCGCGAACACCGCGGTGAGTTTCCGGCCCCAGGAGGGCCTCGATCAGGACTGGCTCCTGGAGGAGCCCGTCGACGTCTCCGGAGGGGAGAATCCATGAGCTACACGGTCGCAGACCTCATCGTCGACACCATCGCGGCAGCCGGGGTGCGACGGATCTACGGCATCCCGGGTGACTCGCTGAACGGCTTCACCGACGTCCTGCGGACGTCGAAGGACGTGACATGGACGCATGTGCGTCACGAAGAGGGGGCCGCTTTCGCGGCGGCGGGTGAGGCCGCGATCACCGGCGGGCTCGCGGTGTGCGCCGGCAGCTGCGGTCCGGGAAACCTCCATCTCGTCAACGGCCTGTACGACGCGCATCGGTCGCGGGTGCCGGTACTGGCGATCGCGGCGCAGATCCCGGCGGGCAATGTGGGGACGCGGTACTTCCAGGAGACTCATCCCGAGCAGATCTTCGCCGAATGCAGTTCTTTCTGCGAGACGCTGAGCACCGTCGACCAGCTGCCCTACCTTCTCGACATCGCCGTCCGCACGGCGGTGGAGGAGCGAGGCGTGTCGGTCCTGGTGATTCCGGGCGAACTGTTCCTGAAGAAGATCGACAGGCCGGACCGTGTGTCCCGGATTCGGGCGGCGGGCACCGTGATGCGCCCGGACGACGAGTCGCTGCAGCTCGCCGGCGTCCGGCTCAACGAGTCCGAGCGCGTGACGATCCTCGCCGGCGCCGGAGTTGCGGGTGCCCACGACGAGCTCGTGGCGCTGGCCGAGGCGTTGCGGGCGCCGATCGTGCATGCGCTGCGCGGCAAGGAGTTCGTGGAGTACGACAATCCCTACGACGTCGGCATGACCGGCTTGCTCGGCTTCTCGTCGGGTTACCGCGCCATCGAGCACTGCGACACGCTGTTGATGATCGGCACCGACTTCCCGTACTCCCAGTTCCTGCCGTCGAAGGCGTACACGATTCAGCTCGACGTCCGCGGCAGCCAGATCGGTCGGCGCTGCCGTGTGGATCTCCCGCTCATCGGATCCGCGGCCGACACACTGCCCCTGCTGACAGCGCTCATCTCCGGCGGCCGCAGCGACGAGCACTTGACCACGGCACTCGACCACTATGCGCGCACTCGCGCCGGGCTTGACGAATTGGCGACGTCGTCCGCCGACGGCGATCCGATCCATCCGCAGTACCTGACGAAGCTGCTGTCGGAGATGGCCGCCGACGACGCAGTCTTCGTCCCGGACGTCGGGTCGCCGGTGGTCTGGGCGGCCCGCTACCTGAAGATGAACGGCCGGCGTCGTCTCATCGGATCGTTCAACCACGGATCGATGGCCAACGCGCTGTCGCAGAGTGTGGGAGTCTCGGCGGTCGACCCCGCGCGTCAGGTGATCGCGATGGCCGGTGACGGCGGGCTGGCGATGCTCCTCGGCGAGCTGTTGACGCTGGTCCAGAATTCGCTGCCGGTCAAGGTGGTCGTCTTCGACAATTCGTCGCTCAACTTCGTGGAGCTGGAGATGAAGGCGGCGGGCTTCGTCACGTTCGGCACCGATCTGGAGAATCCGGACTTCGCTGCGCTGGCCGAGTCGGTGGGGATCTGGGGCCGCCGCGTCACCGATGCCTCGGCCCTGCCAGCCGCGGTGCGCGACTTCCTGGCGCACGACGGCCCCGCCGTCCTCGACGTCACCACCGCGCGGCAGGAACTGTCGATTCCGCCCGCGATCTCCGCCGCTCAGGCGAAGGGCTTCGCGCTGTACGCGCTGCGGACCGTGATGTCCGGCCGCGGCGACGAACTGGTCGACCTCGCCGAGACGAACCTGCTCAAGCGGCTCTTCTGAGCTAGCACGAGAATCTTGTCGAGTTGAGTACCTGAGAGGGTGCCGACTCGACAGGATTCTGCGCGCGAAATTCAAGTGGTCCCCTGCCCGGAAACGGGCAGGGGACCACATCTGCGGAGGATAGGGGATTCGAACCCCTGAGGGCTGTTAACCCAACCCGCGTTCCAGGCGAGCGCCATAGGCCACTAGGCGAATCCTCCAGGCAGAACGATCGTAGCGGGTGGGGTGCATGGAACCCAAAACGACCCGCTACACTGTTCTACGGATCCCGCGCGGCGTGCATCCTGTGAACTCCCCCAGGGCCGGAAGGCAGCAAGGGTCAACGGGCTCTCTCGGGTGCGCGGGGTCCGCTTAACTTTTTTCGCGCGTTACATCTGCAGCCGCCGCGAGGCCGCGTCTGTGGGAGAGGTTCACGTTGAACTTTCACTCGATGAGTGTCGACCAACTCCGCACCACCCAAGACGATCTGCGAAAGCGCTACGAGGTCCTCCGGGCAGCCGGACTCAAGCTCGATCTGACACGCGGCAAGCCGGCCCCCGACCAGCTCGACCTCTCCAACGAGATGCTGTCGCTGCCGGGGCAGACGTACACCAGCCCGGACGGCACCGACTGCCGCAACTACGGTGGCGTCACCGGTCTGCCAGGACTCCGTGCGATCTTCGGCGAACTGCTCGGCACCGGCGCCGACCGCACCCTTGCCCTCGGCAACGCCAGCCTGCAGATCATGCACGACATCACGGTGCACTCACTGCTCGGCGGAAACCCCGACTCCGACAAGCCGTGGTCGGCCGAGCCGATCAAGTTCCTCTGCCCGGCTCCCGGCTACGACCGCCACTTCGGCATCACCGAGCGGTACGGCATCGAGATGATCACCGTCCCGATGAACCCCGACGGCCCCGACGTCGATGCCTGCGCGGCGCTGACCGCCGCCGATCCGTCGATCAAGGGCATGTGGCTGGTCCCGACCTACTCGAACCCCACCGGGTACTCGGTGTCGGAGGAGGTCGCGCGCAAGCTGGTCGCGATGCCCGCCGCCGCCGACTTCCGCATCTACTGGGACAACGCATACGCGGTGCACACGCTGGTCGAACGCGCACCCGAACCGCTGCCGATCCTGGATCTGGCCGCCGAGGCCGGCAACCCGAACCGCGTCTACGTCTTCGGGTCCACCAGCAAGATCACCTTCGCCGGCGCCGGCGTGGCGTTCTTCGCGTCGTCGAAGACCAACCTCGACTGGTTCACAAAGAACGTCAGCGTCTCGACCATCGGTCCGGACAAGCTCAACCAGCTGCGGCACCTGATGTTCCTGCGCGACGCCGACGGCGTGCGTGAACTGATGGCCCGGCACCGCGAGCTCATCGCACCCAAGTTCGCGAAGGTGCTGGAGATCCTCGAGGACCGGCTCGCCGACAGCAAGATCGCCTCATGGACTCACCCCGAGGGCGGCTACTTCATCAGCCTGGACGTCATCGACGGCACCGCGAAACGCACCATCGAGCTGGCGAAGGATGCCGGCATCGCGCTGACGGCCGCCGGATCCACCTTCCCGTACAAGAAGGATCCGCGCGACGAGAACATCCGTCTCGCCCCGACCTTCCCGTCGATCGACGAGCTCGCCACCGCAATGGACGGCGTCGCCACCTGCGCGCTGCTCGCCGCGACCGAGGTGCTGCTGGGCTCCGAGTAGCGACTCCCGGTGAAGCTCGAACGGTCGACGCCGGCGGTCGTCGGATTCCTCCTCGCCGGGCTGCTCTCGGTCTGGGCACAGCACTCCCTGATCCCCTTCACCGAGCCGTACTGGGGGCTGTTCCAGAACTTCCTCGATCTCGACGTGTACCGGGCGGGCGCCCAGGTGGTGCTCGACGGCGGTGATCTCTACCAGGCCAAGCTGCTCGGCCAGATGGACTTCACCTATGCGCCGCTGTCGGTGGTTCTCTTCGCTCCCTTCGCGTGGATGGCGGCGGGCCCGGCGCACCTGGTCTGGACCATCGCGATCTTCGTCGCGCTGTATCTGGTGGTGGTGCTCGGGTTCAAGAGTCTCGGACACGAGGTCACCTGGCGGCTGCGTGCGATCGCGGTGTCGATCGTGCTGCTGAGCGCGCTGCTCGAGCCGGTACGGTCGACCATCTGGTTCGGACAGATCAACGTCTTCCTGATGCTGCTGGTGATCGCCGATCTGGCGCGGCCCGAGGGCAGCCGGCTTCGGGGCGTCGGCGCCGGTATCGCCGCGGGCATCAAGCTGACACCGCTGATGTTCGGTGCGTACCTCCTGGCGATCCGGCAATGGCGGACCGCGGCGCGCATGGCCGCCGGCTTCGCGGCGTCGGTGGTGCTCGGGTTCGCCCTCATGCCGTCGGCGTCGAAGGACTTCTGGTTCGGCACGATGTTCGACTCCGACCGGGTCTCCTCGCCGCAGACCTATGGCAACCAGTCCATTCGCGGCGCGATCGCCAATTTCACCCACACCGACCACCCGAGCACCCTGCTGTGGCTGGTGCTCTCCGCCGCGCTGGTGCTGCTGGCGGGCCGTGCCTGCGTCCTGGCGCATCGGCACGGTCAGGAACTGCTGGCGCTCTCCATCGTCGGGATGACCTCGTGCGCGGTTTCCCCGGTCGCGTGGTCGCACCACTGGGTGTGGCTGGTCCCATTGCTGGTCGTCGCGATCCACCAGATCGCCGAACGGATCCCCGGCCCGGGCGCCTTCGCGCTGGCCGCGCTCGCCCTCGGCGGGTTCGCATCCGCGATCGCCTGGCGGACGCACTTCGCCTTCCCGATGTGGTACGCCAACCGCAGCGTGGAAGAGGCGTACCTGACGGGCCTGTTCTTCAAGCACCCCCCGCCGTTCGATTGGTTCACCACCCAGCCGTTGACACTGATCCTCGTCGTCACCTCGGTGGTGACGATCGTGGCGTATCGACGGCCCGGACCCGGGCGACCGGCGCCCGCGGCCGGCCGGTCGTGAGCGCCGGCACGGCTGTCGGGGCTCGCCGGTAGTCTTGCGTCGTGGCTCTCTATCGCACCTATCGCCCGGCAACCTTCGCCGAAGTCGTCGGCCAGGAGCACGTCACCGCGCCTCTGAGCCGAGCCCTCGATACCGGCCGCATCAATCACGCCTATCTCTTCTCCGGTCCGCGCGGCTGCGGCAAGACCTCGTCGGCCCGCATCCTGGCCCGCTCACTCAACTGTGAGCAGGGCCCGACGTCGACCCCGTGCGGCACGTGCTCGTCCTGCGTCTCGCTCGGTCCCGGCGGACCGGGCAATCTCGACGTGGTGGAGCTCGACGCGGCCAGCCACGGCGGCGTGGACGACACCCGCGATCTCCGCGACCGCGCGTTCTACGCGCCGGCCGAGTCGCGCTATCGCGTCTTCATCATCGACGAGGCGCACATGGTGTCGTCGGCCGGCTTCAACGCGCTCCTGAAGATCGTCGAGGAGCCGCCGGAGCACTTGATCTTCATCTTCGCGACCACCGAGCCGGAGAAGGTGCTGACGACCATCAAGTCGCGGACGCACCACTATCCGTTCCGTCTGCTCGCGCCGCCGGTGATGCGCGGTCTGTTGGAGAACATCTGCGCCAAGGAGGGCGTGGTGGTGGCGCCCGAGGTGTATCCGCTGGTGATTCGCGCCGGCGGCGGCTCCCCGCGCGACAGCCTCAGCATCCTCGATCAGCTCCTCGCCGGTGCGGGTGACGAGGGCGTCACCTACGACCGCGCGCTCGCCCTGCTCGGTGTCACCGACTCGGCGCTGATCGACGCCGCGGTGGAGGCCCTCGCGGCGGGCGACGGCGCAGCGTTGTTCGGCGTCGTCGAGCGGGTGGTCGACGCCGGGCACGATCCGCGACGCTTCGCGATCGATCTGCTCGACCGTTTCCGCGACCTCATCCTGGTGCAGGCGGTGCCGGACGCCACCGAGCGCGGGCTGGTGGAGGCCCCCGAGGATCAACTGGCCGCGATGCGCGAGGCCGCGGCCGAACTGGGGCCCGCGACTCTGACGAGGTACGCCGAGGTGGCGCACACCGCGCTCGGCGAGATGCGCGGCACCACGTCGCCGCGCCTGTTGCTGGAGGTGATGTGCGCCCGTCTGCTTCTGCCTGCGGCCTCGGCCGACGACGCTGCGCTGCTGCAGCGAATCGAGACGCTGGAACGGCGTCCCGCGGGAGCATCCGCCCCGGGCTCCGTGCCCGTCGCGGTGACGGACGCTCCCGCCGCCCCCGCCGCGGACGAGCCCGCACCGCGCTTCGTCCGGCCTTCGCAGCGCAAGGCCGTCGAAGAAGCGCGTGCGGCCGTCGACACGGCCGATGCGCCTGCGCCGGCATCCGAGCCCCGCGCGCCTGAGCCTCCCGCTCCGCGGCCGAGCACGCCCGCACCCGAACCCAGCGCACCCGAACCCAGCACTCCCGCCCCCGAGTCCGCTGAGGCGCCGCGCGCCGAGGAGCCCGCGGTCTCGGCTCCCCATCCGCCGGAGGTGTCTGATCCACGGGCTCCGGAGCCGCCGCAGCAGCGCGAGCCCGTCGGACGCGAGCACACGCAGCGCGAACAGGTGCAGCGCTCCGCCGCGGACGAGGAGATCCCGCCACCGCCCGAACCGCCGATGGACGCCGATCAGCTCCCGCCGGCGGACGAGCCGCACCAGCCCGATCCCGCGTCCGAACCGGCCCCCGAACCGGAACCGCAGGCCCCGACAGGACTCACGGTGGACGCCGTCTCGGCTCGGTGGCCGGACATCCGTGCGGCTGTGCGGACGCAGAGCACCGTCCTCGAAGCGATGCTCTCGGCCGCTTTCGTACATCAGGTCGACGGCACCCAGGTGGTGCTCGGACATCCGCATCCCGCGCTGGTGGGACGCCTGTCCGACGATCGCGGACTGCGTGCCCTGACCGCCGCGGTGGTCGAGGTCTTCGGCGAGGGCTTCAGCGTCGCCGTCGTGCACGCCCAGCCCGGGTCGGCACCGGCGGCGGCGCCGACCCCGCAGCGCACCCCGGAACGGGAACAGCCCCGCCGTCAGACGTACACCCGGCCGAGCCGGCCACGGTCGGAGCAGACGCACGGTGAGCAACCGGCCCCGCCGCCCGCGCCGGAGGAACCCGAACCGGAGCCGCCGGTGCCCGACGAGGAGCTGACCGACGCCGAACGTGACGAGATGGTGGCGCAGGCCCAGTCGGGGACCCCGGACGACCGTCTCGACCCCGACCAGGTGGCCCTGGAACTGCTCAAGTCGGAGCTCGGCGCTCGGCCGGTCGAGTAGCCGCGCGTAGACGAATCCCCGACCCGCCGACTACTCGGCCGCGCAGGCCGGACGGCGAATCGGGGATTCGTTCACGAACTCGGACCTACGGCTGCCACCAGGGACGCAGCGGTAGATTCGTGGTTCCGTCGAGCTGCATCTTGGTCGCCAGGACGTGGTGCAGCTGCACGATGTCCCGTTCGAAGCCGATGCGGCATCCCGCCATGTACAGCCCCCACAGGCGGGCGGTGCCTTCGCCGACCTCGGCGACCGCCTCGTCCCAGTTCGCGACGAGGTTGGCGTTCCAGTCGCGCAGCGTCATCGCGTAGTGGTGGCGGAAGTTCTCCTCGTGCAGCACTTCGAGGCGCGAGACGTCCTGCATCTTCGAGATGATGGTGCCCGATCCCGTGAGTTCGCCGTCGGGGAACACGTAGCGGTCGATGAACGGGCCGGCCTTGCTCCGCGAACGGTTGTCGGGGCGGGTGATCGAATGGTTCAGGATGAGGCCGCCGGTGCGGACCTTGTCGCGCATGAATCCGAAGTACTTCGGGTAGTTGGCGACGCCGATGTGCTCGGTGAGTCCGATCGACGAGATGGCGTCGAAACCCGTTTCGGTGACGTCGCGGTAGTCGCTGAAGCGGACCTCCGCGAACTTCGACAGCCCCTGCTCCTCGATCGCCTGCTGCGCCCACTTGGCCTGCTCGCTGGAGAGGGTCACTCCCAGTGCGTGGACGCCCTGGCGCGCGGCGTACCGGACCATCCCGCCCCAGCCGCAGCCGATGTCCAGGAGACGGTCGCCGGGCTGCAGGTTCAGCTTGTCGAAGATCAGCCGGTACTTGTTCTCCTGTGCCTCCTCGAGGGTGGCGTCGGCGTTCGGGTACACCGCGCAGGTGTAGGTCATCGATTCACCGAGCACCAGCTCGTAGAAGCGGTTCGAGACGTCGTAGTGGTAGTGGATGGCCTCGGCGTCACGCTCGCGGCTGTGTCGCAGCCCCTCGGCGAACCGGCGCCAACGGGGCAGGCTCTCCTGCGGGGGCGGCGGGATCAGCTTGAAATGCTCGAGCCCGATGGCCCTCGCCACCTGAGCCATCTCCAGCGGGCTCGGCTTGGAGAACTTCAGATCGGCGGCCAGTGCCTGCAGTGCGCTGTACGGGTCGCCGGGATGCGCGCCGATCAGCTCGAGGTCGCCGGAGACGTAGGCCCGGGCGAGCCCGAGGTCGCCGGGCGCCGTCACGAGGTACGTGGTGCCGCGCGAGGTCTTGAGATTCAGCCCGTACTCGGCGTCCTCGGGTCCCGCGGTGCTGCCGTCGTATGCCGTGATCCGTACGGCGAGATCGTCGCCGACGAGGGTTTCGAAGATCTGGGCCAGCTTCATGCGCGTTTCACCGCTTTCTCGTAAAGGCCGAGCAGACGGCCGCGGGGATCGTAGCGACGCTTGAGATCGTCGTACGCCTCGCCGCCGTAGAGGTCGTCGAATTCTTCCGAGCCGTAGAAGGATTCGGAGTAGAGGGACTTGTGTCCGCCCAGCTCGCTGACTTTCTGCTCGATGATCCGGTTGGTGTGCCCGGGCCGGCCGGGGGTGACGGGCACCCCGGACCAGAACCCGATGTTGACGTAGAACTTCCCGCGCTCCAACGGATACAGGGTCCACGGCTGGACGGTCTCGTCGTCGCCGGCGACGGCGATCGGCGACGGCTCGGCCAGTTTGAGCGGACAGAGCCAGATCGGTTCGATCGGGATCTCGTCCAGGAACCAGTCGACGAAATCGGCCGTTCGCTCGATCGGGACCTCGATGTCCTGAACCACCCGCTCGGTGGGCGGCAGACCTTTGACGGCGTTCAGCTTGTCGCCGATGTTCCACCGCTGGTCGTATCCGATCAGCTTCCAGTAGAAGCTGCTGCGCAGGTACTTGGCGGGCCAGAACCGGCGGATGCGCGGATTCTGGGCACCGAATGCGCGGGAGCACCAGAACCAGTCGGTGTCCCAGCGCCAGAGATAGTCACGGATGGTCAGCCGATCGCGTTTGGGTTCGGCGCCGTCGTGCTGGATGGATCGGTAGAAGATGTTCGCGTCGGTGTAGTCGCTCACCGGGCCGGGCTCGTCGGTCTGCCGTCCGAGCACGGCGTACGCCTCGTCGGAGGTGAAGACGACCCCGTCGAGATAGTCGACGCGCTCGCCGCGGTATTCGCGGTCGGTCGCGACCCGGTCGAGCAGATCCTGGAGCTCGCGGGTGCTGTGCACGCGAACGTGACGCAACTCGACGAAGGGCGGAACCGGTTCGAGCCTGATCTTGAGTCGGACCGAATACCCAAGCGTCCCATAGGAATTGGGGAATCCGAAGAACAGGTCGCGGTGCTCGTTGTCGGGTGTCGCGACGATCAGTTCGCCCGATCCGGTCAGGATCTCCATCTCGAGCACCGACTCGTGCGGGAGACCGTTGCGGAACGAGGTGCTCTCGATACCGAGCCCGGTGACGGCGCCGCCGAGGGTGATCGTCTTGAGCTGCGGGACCACCAGGGGCACGAGTCCGTACGGCAGAGTCGCATCCACGAGGTCCTCGTAGGTGCACATCCCCGCGACCTGCGCGGTCTGTTCCTCGGGATCGACCGAGATCACGCGATGCAGTTCGGAGACGTCGAGACCCGGAGCGGACGTCTCGGCCCTCTTGCGGAACAGATTCGACGTCTTCTTCGCCAGTCGCACAGTGGCGCCGTCGGGGATAGCTCGGTAGCTGTCGAGAAGTTTCTGCTTGCCGCGCGCGAAGGCGGCATCGTCGTACTCGGATGCGTTCAAAGCCACATTCCTACCGTAGCCTGATCGCCGTACGGTGAACGAAGTGAATCGGACCCAAGACGAGTTCAGAAGGAGCCTTCCGACGTGGGACAGCTAACAGCCAGCGCAGCAATCCAGATCAACGCAGCTCCCGAGGCCGTCAGTGCGGCCCTGGCCGACTACGCGAACGTGCGCGAGGGCATTCTTCCCGAGAACTACCGCGACTATCGCGTCGACGAGGGCGGCAACGGTTCGGGAACGGTGGTCCACTGGATTCTGCAGGCCACCGAGAAGCGCAAGCGCGACGTGCTGGCCGACGTGACGGTCGCGGGCGACACGATCACCGAGACCGATCGCAATTCGACGATGGTCACCACCTACCGCGTCACTGCCGAGGGCACCGGCTCGCGCGTCGAGACCACGACGAGTTGGAAGGGCGCGGGCGGCATCGGCGGGTTCTTCGAGAAGACCTTCGCCCCGAAGGGACTCAACCGCATCCAGACGGCCCTTCTCACCAATCTCAAGCAGCGTCTCGAGAGCTGAGCTGAGCCGCAGGGGACGCCGCCGCGTCAAACCGCTGACCGCCCGGGACGGCATCGATGCCACCCGGGTGGTTCTGCGTCTGCCGGACGGCCCCGGCGGGTGGTCGGTGCGTGAGGCGCTCCTCGCGGCTCCGGTCCTGACCGGCGTCACTGCGGCCGATCTGGAGTTGCGGTCGCGCACCGGTGAACTGGTCGACGCCGACGGCCGTCCGGTCGATCTCGATGCGCCGGTGCTCCGACCGGTTCCGGTGTACCTGTACCGCGACCCGCCGCGGGAGCCGCCGGTGCCCTTCGACATGCCGATCCTGCACCTGGACGACGATCTCGTGGTGGTCGACAAACCGCACTTCCTCGCCACGATGCCGCGCGGAGCGCATGTGGCGCAGACGGCGCTGGTGCGGTTGCGTCGCGAACTCGGCTCCGACGACGTGGCCCCGGCACACCGGCTCGACCGGTTGACGGCGGGCGTGCTGCTGTTCACGCGCCGCCGCGAGGTGCGGGCCGCCTATCAGGAACTCTTCGCGCAGCGGCGCGTTCGCAAAGAGTATCGGGCGATCGCGCCGGCGGACGACGCTCTGGCCGGCGGCGTGCGGATCGAGAACCGGATCGTCAAGACCGCGGGCGACCTGCGTGCCCGCGTCGTCGAGGGCGAGGTGAACGCGATCAGCGACATCGAACTGTCGACCCGGCTCGGCGACGGGCTGGCCGAATACCGTCTGGCGCCGCACACCGGCCGCACCCACCAGCTCAGGATGCACATGGCTCAGCTCGGCGTCCCGATCGTCGGCGATCCGCTGTACCCCGAGGTCGACGCCGACCTGGCGGCCGCACCGGATCGTGGTGACTTCTCCCGGCCCCTCCGGCTCGTCGCCGCGGCACTGGAGTTCACCGATCCGTTCAGCGGTGAGCGCCGGGAGTTCCGCACCGCCCGCTGAGCGGCGAGCGCAGGGGTCTCCGGCGCGTATCCTCGCGGTCGTGGCGATCATCGGATCCTTCGAACGGCACCCGGACCTCGGCTGCGAGGGTGTGGTGTTCCTCGACGAGGACTCGGACGCCTGCTTCCAGTTGCTGCGCGATCTCCCCGGTGGTCCCCGGGCCGGTGGATACTGTGTGACCACGGGCGCGAGCGCCCCGGTGTACGGGGGCGTCGTGCAGTGGCGCCGCGTCGGTGACGACCGTTTCGAGTTCGCGCTCGCACCGCGAGCGGCTCGACTCTTCGGCGACGAGGTGCTGTCGTTCCGCGTGGTACCGGGTTCGGGCACCACGGTCGCCGAACTCGCCGAACACGTCGAGCGTCTCCTGGCCGGTCCCGGCGACTACCCTGGGAGTCGTGACTGACGCATTCGACCCCAGTGCGCTGTTCGGCGGCGCCGGCGGCGACAACCCGATGGCCGGGCTGATGGCCCAGGTTCAGCAGATGCAGACCCAGATGGAGACGGCGCACGCGGAGATCTCCGCGACGTCGGTGGTGGGGTCGGCGGGCAACGGACTGGTGACGGTGACCGGTGACGGCGCCGGGACGGTCTCCGCCGTCGAGATCTCGCCGGAGGTGGTCGATCCCGCGGACGTCGAGACGTTGCAGGATCTGATCGTCGGTGCGTTCGCCGACTTCGTGGCTCAGCGCGATGCCCTGGTCGCGGAGAAGATGGGGCCGCTGGCGGGCGGCGGACTGCCCGGCCTGGGCTGACGGACTGGCGCATGTACGAAGGCCCGATCCAGGATCTGATCGACCAGCTCGCGAAACTTCCCGGGCTGGGTCCCAAGGGTGCTCAGCGGATCGCCTTCCACCTGCTCGCGGGCGAGAACGTGGAGATCGACCGGCTGATCGCCGCCCTCGGACACGTGCGCGACGACGTCACCTTCTGCGTCGAGTGCGGCAACGTCGCCGCCGATCGGCTGTGCCGCATCTGCGGCGACCCCCGCCGGGACGTCACGAAGATCTGCGTGGTCGAGGAGCCGAAGGACATCTACGCGATCGAGCGGACCAAGGAGTTCGACGGCCGCTACCACGTCCTCGGCGGTGCGCTCGACCCGCTGTCCGGCATCGGCCCCGACCAGCTCCGGATCCGCGAACTGCTGCGTCGTCTGGGCGACCAGCCCGACGGCCAGGACGTCTCCGAGATCATCGTCGCGACCGATCCCAACACCGAGGGCGAGGCGACGGCGACATATCTGCTGCGCATGCTCAAAGACTTCCCCGGGCTGTCCGTGACCCGTCTGGCGTCGGGACTTCCGATGGGCGGCGACCTCGAGTTCGCCGACGAACTGACCCTCGGCCGCGCGCTGTCCGGTCGGCGCATCCTGGTCTGAGCGTTGGCCGACGACCACCTTCCACCGGCGGAGCGCGATCCCTCACCGCAGGACTGGGCGTGGCTGGCCGACGAGATCGCGGTCCGCGGAGGGCTGACCGACGCCATGGTGGCGATCGACGGTCCGTCGGGGGCGGGCAAGAGCACGTTCGCAGCGCAGCTCGTCCGTGCGCTCGCCGAGCGCGGCCGCGCCTCAGTGCTGGTCAGCACCGACGACTACGCGACGTGGGACGACCCCGCCTCGTGGTGGCCGGAACTGGTTCACGATGTGATCCGCGCCTACGAACGGCGTCACGACTACTTCTATCGGCCCCGGGTCTGGGTGGACGGCCGACCGGAGGTGGGGCCGGAGGTCTGGATGCGGTGGCAGCCGATTCTGATCGTCGAGGGCGTGACGTCGGCGCGGCGCTGCACGGCCGATCGTTTCACGCATCGGTTCTGGATCGACGGTCCTCCCGCCGCCGACCGGTTGCGCCGAACCGTGCAGCGTGACGGCGAGGCCGAACGCGATCATCTGGCCCGGTGGCAGGACTTCGAGGAGGGCTGGTTCGCGGTCGACGACACGCGGGCGAGGTGCCGGGTGCTCGGTTAGCGAGCGGCGGCGAGCCGTTCCCGGCGCAGCCGGTCCACCTGCGGCAGGTCGAGAGGCTCCAGTTCCGTGCCGACCGCCTTCGACAGCAGATAGTCGGCCAGTTCGGGATTTCGTGCGAGGACCGGGCCGTGCATGTAGGTGCTGACGACACTGCCTTGCACGGCGCCTTCCACCCCGGCGCCGGCGCCGTTGCCGACACCGTGGCGGACCCGGCCCAGCGGTGCGGCCGCGGCGCCCAGGGAGGTCGCGCCGCGGTGGTTCTCGAACCCGGAGAGCGGTTGGCTGAGACCGTCGATGATCGGTGCGGTCACGAGCTCGCCGATCGCCCGGGACTGCCTCGGAGAGGTGGTGAGGTCGAGCATGCTGATCCCCGCGACGCGCTCGCCCGCAGCGGTCTCGTACCAGTGACCCAGCACTTGGATCGCCGCGCAGATCGCGAGCACCGGGCGTCCGGCGTCCGCCGCGCGCTGCAGCCCCGGATACCGCTGCAGATGACGGGTGGCGAGCCGCTGGGCGTAATCCTCGGCGCCGCCGAGGGTGTAGACGTCGAGCGACTCGGGTACCTCGTCGTCGAGCGTGATCGAGACGATCTCGGCGTCGATGCCTCTCATGCGCGCACGCTGTCGCAGGACGAGGGCGTTTCCGCCGTCGCCGTAGGTGCCCATCACATCGGGAAGCACCAGACCGATCCGCAGGGTCGATTCGCTCATCGGGCGTTGTCCTCCACAGTGTTCTCGACCGGCCGGGCTCCGGCGCGTTCCAGTGCGACGCCGAGGTCGCGGAATGCGGTGTAGTTTGCGAGCACTTCCACTCGGCCCGGTGGGCAGGCGGCGATCGCCGCGAACGGATCGTCGGTCACGGTGTGCTCGGCGCCCGCGTACAGCAGACGCACCGAGAGGTCGGCGGCGCGCTCGCCCGAGGCGACCACCTCGACCTGCTCGAACTCTTCGAAGCGCACGTCCCAGAGCCACGAGAGGTCTTCCCCGTCGGGGACCTGCCCGTTCACCGCGATCACCAGACTGTCGGCGTCGGTGTCGATCATCGCCAGGGCCTCCTGCCAGCCGGCCGGATTCTTCGCCAGCAGGGTCCTGATCCGATGGTCGCCCAGCTGCACGGTCCCGTATCGGCCGGCCACTTCGCCGACGGTGCCGACGGCCGCGACGGCGTCCGCGGGGTCGGCGCCCATCGCGACGGCGGTCGCGACGGCCTGGGTGGCGTTGCCGCGATTGGCCCGGCCCGGCACCCTCAACGCCATCGGTGCGACGAACCCGTCCGGGCCGTAGATCTTGTCGTCGTCGAACCACCACTGCGGGGCCGGGCGCCGGAAGCGCTCGTCGCCGGTCGAGTACCAGTCCTCACCGTGGCGCACGATCGGCTCTCCCGACCGCGGGCAGCTCACCGAGTCGCCCACCCAGCCGGCCCCCGCGGCCACCCACACCACGTTCGGAGCGTCGAAGGCCGCCGAGGTGACGAGCACGTCGTCGCAGTTCGCGACCACCACCGCGTCCGGGTGGCGGGCGATTCCCCCGCGCAGACTCTGCTCGATGATGTTGATCTCGCCGACGCGGTCGAGCTGGTCGCGGGAGAGGTTCAACAGGGTGAAGACACGCGGCGACGTGTTGTCGGCGACGTGGGCCACGTGCAGTTCGTCCACTTCCAGCGCGGCGACCGGGGCGTCGGGCTGGAGGCTGAGCGTCGCGATGATGCCCGCGTCCATGTTGGCGCCGTCGGCCTGGGTCGCCACTTCGCCGAGCCCGGCGAGGGCGGCGGCGGTCATGCGGGTGGTCGTCGACTTGCCGTTGGTTCCGGTGATCAGCGCGATCTCGCGGCCGGCGGCGAGCCGGAGCATGATGCGCGGATCGATCTTCTCAGCGACGAGGCCGCCGATCATCGAGCCCTTCCCACGGCCGGCGGCACGCGAGGCCCAGCGGGCCGCGGCAGCGGCGGTGAGTGCCACGCGAGTGCGGACGGGCGGGCGCGGACGGTCAGGGATGCGGCGGGCTTCCGACATTCCACGAGTTTCCCATATCCGGGGAGCACGATCGCCCGGCGCCGACTGTGAGGGCGGTGACAGCCCAGCTCACGCGTGTCGCGGCAGCGTGCGGTCGGTCAATGTCAGGGTCGCCGCGCACAGGCCGATCGCCATGGTGGCCCATCCGACGATGTGGAACCCGGCGTCGGTGGCCCGACTGCCGAACGCCGCGGCGATCAGGCCCGCGGAGGTGATGGCGCCGATGTACGCGAAGGTCCGGTACAGGCCGGATGCGACGCCCACCTGGTCGGCCGGGGACTGCATGAAGAGGGCCGCCTGGTTGGCGAAGCTGTTCAGGCCGTTCGCCAGACCGACCAGCAGCGACATGGCGAGGATCGCCCAGACCGGGGCGTCGTGGCGCAGCGCGAGCATCACGGCTCCGGCCGCGCAGAACGCCATGCCGGTCGCGATCAGCGGGCTGCGGACGGTGCTGCGCCGGGAACAGACGGCGGCGACGACGATACTCGTCGCCGACATCGGAGCGAGGAGCATGCCGACCTGCGTCGGCCGGTAGCCGGCCGCGTCCTCCATCCATTGGCTGACGCCGTACATGGTCGTGTACATGCCGAGCGAGGCGAGCGTCTGCCGCAGATAGGTGCGGATCAGCGGGCGGTTCGACACCAGCATCCGGACGTCGATCAACGGAGTCGAGAACCGGCGTTCCCATCCGATGAGGACGGCGGTCGCCGCCACGGCCACCGCCGCGAGCCACCACGTCGACGCGCTGGGCGAGTCGATGAATTGGAGTGCGCTGACGATCGCCACGGCGAACGCCACGATGCCCAGAGGGTCGACGGCGGTCAGAGTCCGACGCAGGTCGGTCGGCCAGGCCACGGTGTCCTTCGGCACACCGGTGAGCACCAGGAGCAGAGCGGCGAGGGCGGCGGGAACATTGATGAAGAACACCGCTCGCCAGCCGAAGACGCCGGTGAGGACGCCGCCGATCGGCAGTCCGACCATCGCGATCACCTGTCCGGTGATCGAGAAGACGCCTAGGATCCGGCTGGGCACTCCGACGCCGGCGGCGTCCGACCGCTTGCGGATCAGCGACATCGCCATCGGATACGCGGCGGAGGTGCCGACGCCGAGCAGTGCGCGGGAGGCCACCAGCGCCCCGAACGACCAGCCCGCTGCGCCGATGACGCCGGCGGTCAGCACGAGCCCGATCCCCGCGATCATCACGCGCCGCTCGCCGAACAGCGGGCCCAGCTTGCCCATGGTGGGCTGGGCGACGGCGCTGCACAGATAGAGCACCGAGATCAGGATCGCGGTGTCGGCGGGGCCGCGGTGGAAGTCGACGCCGATGCCCACCATCGCGGTCGCGATCAGCGAGCTGTTGATCGGGTTGAGGACCGACGCCAGGATCAGCGGCGCGGTGAATCCGATGCCGAACGGATGGGCGTCGAGGCGGCGGTCGGTGTCTGTTCTCACGCCCGGGTCAGCGCAGCGATGACGTCCGCGGCCGATCCCGTCTCGGCGACCTTCGGCAGGACGGAGGCGGCGCTGTAGGCGTGCCGCGACCCTTCGCTGTCCGAGCAGGCGTCGAGGGCGACGGTGACGTTGTATCCGAGCTCGTAGGCCTGCCGCGCGGTCATCTCGACGCCGATCGACGTCGACACGCCGACCACCACCACCTGGGTGACGCCACGCTCGCGCAGCAGTCGGTGCAGGGGCGTCTCGGTGAAGGCGCCCGGCGACCGCTTCGTGACGCGCCACGCGTCCGGGGCGTCGGAGAAGGGTGCTACCGAGTCGCTCCAGCCGGAGGGGAACTCCATGGGCGGGCCGGAGAGGTCGGTGCGGCCGGGCGGCACGGCGTCGACGGTGACGATGACCACCGGCAGCCCTCGCGCGCTGAACGCGTCGGTCAGCGCCGCGGAACGCTCGACCACGTCCGCGAAGCTGTGCGGTGCGAGGTCGCGGCCCGACAGCCCCTTCTGGAGGTCGATGACGATCAGTGCGGCGTCGCGGTCGACTGCGGTGACAGGCATGGTGATCCTTTCGTGGGGCGGAGGTGCTTCAGGGCTGGTCCGCGATGCGGCCGAGCAACTCGATCGCATCGGCCAGGCGGGCCACCTCGTCCGGAGTGAGGGCCGCGTCGACGGCGTGCGCGAGCCAGTCCGCTCGCTGGAGCCGTCCGGTGGTCAGTTCCGTGCGGGCGTTCTCGGAGAGGGCGAGCAAGGTGCGGCGGCGATCGGTCGGATCGGGGGAGCCGACCACCAGGCCGGCGTCGGTGAGGGCGGCGACGATCGCGGCCATCGACTGCTGACGCACACCGTGCGCACGGGCGAGATCGGCTGTGGAACAGGCGCCGTGGCGATCGAGGTAGCCGATCACGGCCGACTGCGAACGGGTGAGGTCCAGGACCGACGAATTGGCCCTCAGTTTCCGGTTCAGCTCGGCGATCGTTGCGCGCAGACGGTTTCCGACTTCGGCGGACGAGTGCTGGACCATGAGTGCAACTCTAGCAATTAGACAGCTAACTGCACAGTCAACTGTTCTTATCTGAGGGGTGACCCGATGAGTTGACGGTGATAAGTTCTGCACTGTGAGTCGCGCAACAGCAGTCGAACTGCCCATGTCATTCAAGATCCAGCGGACCGCGCTCAAGGCGTCGGCCAAACTGCCCGCACCCGTGCGGAAGGCGATGAGCCGCCTGACGACGGTGAACGGCGACGGTGATCGTCTCGACCCGATGCTCGCACTGGTCGTGACCGCGGCGGCCTACATTCCATCGTTGGCGCTGGTCGGCGATCTGGTCTCCCGATCACGGCAGTCGATGGACTATCACAGCGCGATGATGGCGGAGGCCTTCGAGCCGTTCGCCGTCGAAGAGGATCTGGTGATCGACACCGACGCCGGAGGCGTGCCCGTCACGCGATACAGCCTCGAGGGCAAGGGCCGAGGACTGATCGTCTTCTATCACGGCGGCGGGTTCGTCCTGGGCAGCCGGGCCAGCCACGACTCGGTGGTCCGGGCGCTCGCGATCGCCTCGGGCGCCGACGTGCTGTCGGTGGATTACCGGTTGGCCCCCGAGCACCTCTTCCCGGCGGCGGTCGACGACTCCGTGGCGGCTTGGCGCTACGCCGTCGAGAAGGCGCCGGACTGGGGCGTCGATCCGCGTCAGATCGCGGTGGCCGGTGATTCCGCGGGAGGCAATCTCGCTGCGGTCGTCGCACAGCAGGTGCGTGGCGAGGAGATCACCCCGTGTCTGCAATTGCTGATCTATCCGGTGGTCGACATGTCGCGGAAGCGGCCGTCGGTCCATGAGTTCTCCACCGGCTACTACCTCACCGAGGAACAGATCGACTACTTCTGCGACACCTACCTGGCTTCGCGCGACCAACTGTCCGATCCTCGGGTCTCGCCATTGCTTGCCGAAGATCTCTCCGGGTTGTCGCCCGCCCACGTGGTGGTCGCCGGGTTCGACCCGCTGCGGGACGAAGGCCTCGAGTACGCGGCTGCGCTCGAACAGGCCGGCGTCCCGGTGACCGTGGAGCGCGCCGGGACGATGATCCACGGATTCGCGAATATGGCGCTGCTGAGCCCGGACGCGCAGGCCACCGTCCGGCGGATGGGTGAGGCTGTGGCGAAGGCGGTCGCCTCGGCCGGATAGAGGGTCCGCCTGGCGCTCCCGCCGGGCGGACGTCCTCGCCCCGCCTGGGCCGCTACACCGCGATCCGCACGGGCTTCGGCATCAGTTGGGCGGCCGCTGCACCGACCGCGACCAGTCCGATCATCACCAGGAACGAGACCCGGTAGCCGGTGGCGAGGCCGTATGCGCTCGACACCGACGAGTACACCGTGCCGATCACCGCCGCACCCGTCGCCACCGACAGTGCCTGCACGGTGTTGAACACGCCGGACGCCGCGCCGGCGAGCCCGACCGGCACGTCGTTCAGAACCAGCAGGCCGGCGGCCCCGACGATGAGTCCGAAACCAGCGCCTGCGACGATGAGTGCGACGGTGAACCACAGGGCCGGATGGGCCGAGCGGTCGGCGACGATCATGGACGTCATCCCGACGATGAACACCCACGCTCCGCCCTGCAGGACGTGCTTGCCGAATCGGGCGGCCAGGACAGTCGCGGACAGACCGGCGAAGACGGGTACGGCGATCGAGAACGGCACCCACATCAGGCCGGTGTGCAGGACCGACCAGCCGTGCGCGGCCTGGACGTGCAGGGACTGGACGAGGAAGTACCCGCCGGTCGGGATGCTCAGTGCGGTGAACGCGGTCAGCCCCGCGGTGAACGAACGAGACCGGAACACCGCGGGCGGAACCAGCGGTGTTCCGCCTGCGCGAGCAGTGATGACCTGCCGCCGAGCGAAGAGTGCAAGGCCGGCGACGCCCGCCGCCATCATGACGAATCCCCAAGCGGGCCAATCATTCTCCGGTCCCAGTGTGACCGGCGCCATCAACGCTGCCAGCGAACCGCCGAGCAGCGCCGCGGAGATCGGCGTGATGGGCGCGGGACGGGAAGCGTAAGTCTCCGGGATGAAGACGCGCGCCGCGACCAGGGCGAGCAGCCCCACCGGGACGTTGATGAGGAACACCGGCCGCCACGAGAGTCCGAACCAGTCGCCCGAGGTGATGACGGCGCCCAGCACCGGACCGGCCACGGCGGCGATCCCGATGACGGAGGTGAACAGTCCCATCGCGCGGCCGCGTTCGGCGGGTGGATAGAGCACCTGGATGTTGGTCAGCACCTGCGGGATCATCAGTGCCGCCGCGGCACCCTGCAGGATCCGGAACACGACGAGTTGCGTCGGCGTGTCGGCGAGACCGCAGGCCAGTGAGGTGACGCCGAAGGCGACGAGACCGATGAGGAACAGTCGGCGTCGACCGAACCGATCTCCCAGACGGGCACCGAGCACGAGCCCGGTCGCGTAGGCGAGCGGATAGCCCGCGACGATCCACGACATCGCGGTCGGCGACGCGCCGAGATCGGCACTCATCGTCCGCAGTGCGACGTTGACGACCGTGGCGTCCATCAACTCCATGAACGACGCCGCCAACAGGCAGACCAAGGCGACGGTCCGGGCGCGCCCGACGATCGGCGGACTGTCCAAACTCCTCGTGGACGCGGTTGCCAGGGGAGGGGGCTCGGCTGTGACGGTCATCGGGAACTCCTGTGGTGATGGGGGTCTGTTGCACCGATGACGCTACGAACCATTGCGGACGATTCCCGTCCGGAAGAGCGGCGGATAATCCGGTCAGTTTCTGTCCGTTGTTTGGGGCATGATGCAGTCATGGCCGATACGACGACGCGGACGCTGAAGCTGCTGGCGCTGCTCCAAGCGCACCGCCTGTGGTCGGCGGTGGAGCTGGCCGACCGTCTGGAGACCACCGAGCGGACCGTGCGCCGCGACGTCGAACGGCTTCGGGATCTCGGCTATCCGGTGCAGTCGGTGCGGGGCAGCGGCGGCGGATACCAACTGGCTCCCGGCGGGTCGCTGCCGCCGCTGGTTGTGGACGAGGAGGAGGCCGTCGCGATCGTGAGTGCGCTGCGGACGGCCGCGCACGGTTCGGCCGCCGGTATGGCGGAGGCCTCGGTGCGGGCGCTGGCCAAGGTGATGCAGGTGCTGTCGCCTCGGCTGCGCCGGCGTGCGGATGCGCTGCGGGCCATGAGCGTGTTGCTCCCCGGCGAACAGCAGGCGCCGGCCGTGGACGCCGAGACCCTGACGACAGTGGCATTGGCGTGCCGGGACGCGACGGAGCTCACCTTCGATTACGCGCCCGCACCGCGGGCCGGACGTGCGTCCGGCACTCGCCGCACCGAGCCGCTGCGGTTGATTCCCGTCGGTCGCCGGTGGTACCTGCTCGCGTACGACCTCGATCGTCAGGACTGGCGCACGTTCCGGCTCGACCGGCTCAGCGCTGCTCAACCGCAGAAGCGGCGGTTCGCGCCGCGTGCGGTGCCGGGCGGCGACCCCGCGGCCTATGTGCGTGAGAGCCTGCGCGGAGGCCGGGACCAACTCCAGGTGCGCGCCGTGGTTCACGCCGAGCCGGAGGCGGTGCGCGGCCGCATCGGCCGGTGGTCGGAGGTCACCGAGCACCCCGACGGCTGCCTGGTCACCATGCAGACCGACGATCCGGGGTGGATCGCGCTGGCGCTCGGCGGACTGGACGCCGACTACGAGTTCGTCGAGGTTCCGGCCGACGTCGTGCGCGCGTTGCGTGGACGCAACGTGCGGGAGGCTCGGGCGCTGTACCTGTCGGAGCGATAGCTTCCGGTCAGCGAGCTGTGAGCCAATCCAGGTACGCGGCGCCTCGCGGTGAGATCTCGCAACCGACCTCGTGACTGATCGTCAGGCCGTACGGCCCACCGGCGAGCCACGGCGGCGGATTCGGTGTTCGCACTCGCACTGTTTTGACCAGTTCTGTCGTCTATTCGGACGACCCGCCGGTAAAGAGGACTTTTGTGCCTCTGGTCACATTTCGCGATTCCCGGCCACGGCTTTCCTGACATACCTGTCCTACGAACGTTGTCAATCATCCCAGTGAAGGATTCTTGAATGAGACTGTCCACCAGCCGAGTGCTCGCCGTGGCGAGCGGATCGGTACTTCTAGCCGGAGCGATGGTGGTCGTCGACGCGCCGGCCTCGGCGGCGACGACCGACACCACCTTCCAGTCGATCTGCGTGGCGAGTTCGATCGTGACGGTCAAGAAGCCTGTCGGCAACACGATCACCGTCGACGCTCCGGAGTCGGTGTCCGAGGGCGAGAAGTTCACGATCCGGATTCAGCCGAACCCGTCCTCGTTCCCCGACAAGGATTCCGGTGCCACCACCACCAACCTGTCGCGTTTGAAGTACGACTTCGCCGTCCCGGCGAACTCCACCTTCGTCAGCGCCGATGTGGTGGCGGGATCGTCCGTCGGCCTCAGTGGCGTGGCGCCGAATGTTCTGCTGGTCGACAACAGCGGGAATGTGAGCCCGACGGGCTCGGTCATCAGGCTGTCGGGCAACAACCAGGTCATCGCGAACAGCCCTACGTCGAGCACGAACAGCGAGGGCGGCATCGTCATCCCGAAGACGAAGAAGAACCTCGACGGCACCACCAATTCGAGCGGTGAGACGTGGTTCCGCATGCCGGCGATCGACGTGACGCTGAAGGCGGGCACCGCCGGCGTCATCGAGCCCACCGTGCGGATCGCGGGTAACGCCGCGAACCAGAACGCGAACGAGAACTTCAGTACACAGTTGGCGAAGGCCAGTCTGTTCGGTACTCAGTGGGCCCCGACCCGTTGCTCGCCGCGCGACAGCGACGGTGGCCCGACCAATGCCGGCGCCGGTCCGCTCGCCACCATTCGCGTGGATGCCGCGCCGGTGGATGAGGACACGGTGACCACCTTGTCGGTGCCGGGCGCCGCGACGACCGGTGACGAGGTGACGTTGTCGGCGTCGGTGTCGCCGAATCCGGGTGGGGGCACTGTGCAGTTCAAGGCTGATGGAGCGAATCTGGGTGCTCCGGTGGCTGTCTCCGGCGGTGCGGCTGTGCTGAAGCATTCGTTCGCCTCGGCCGGGGACAAGGAGGTCACCGCGGTGTTCTCGGGTGCGGCCGGGTTCTCCGGCTCGACGTCGGCGGCCAAGACCATCAAGGTCTCCGACCCCGAGCCGAGCGAGACGGAGACCACGGTGAAGGTGATCGCTCCCGCGACCGCGAAGCCGGGTGCCGCAGTGGAGCTCAAGGCGGAGCTGACGCCGGCCGACCTGACCGGCGGGACAGTGCAGTTCAAGGTCAACGGCGACGACGTCGGCGGGCCCGTGACGGTCTCCGGCGGCGCGGCGAAGCTGCAGCACGCGTTCGCGGCCGCCGGAGACTTCACCGTCACCGCGGTTTACAGCGGCACGGCGGGCCATTCCGGTGCTATCTCCGGTCCGGTCATCGTCTCGGTGAATGATGACGCCGATCCTCCGACTCCCGGAACTCCCGACGGCGACGGAAGCCTCGGCAGCAGCAGCGGCAGTCTGGGCGGCGGTGTCGTCTCCGACCTCGTCCGAGGACTCTTCTGACAGCCGGGCACCGGGCGTGAACGCACCGAACCCCGCGAGCTTCGGTTCGCGGGGTCCGGTGCGTTCGGGGTTCAGTGCTCGGTTCGGCTGCGACGCGGGCGCGTCAGGGAGCCCACGTGCGGGCGCCCTCGGCGGCGGTCTCGGCCGGCGTCTCGGTGCGGAAGGCCCGGTTCACCGCGGAGACGACGGCGCGCAGGCTCGCGGTCGTGATCGACGAGGCGATGCCGACGCCCCATACCGTCTCGCCGTTGATCTCCGCCTCGACGTAGCTCGCGGCCTCGGCATCGCCGCCGGCCGTCATCGCGTGCTCCGAGTAGTCGAGGACCCGGACGTCGTACCCGATGGTCGACAGTGCGTCGACGAAAGCGGCCAGCGGACCGTTGCCCGATCCGGAGATCTCCTTCTCGGTGCCGTCGACGAGAACCGTCGCGGTCACCGAGTCCTCGCCGTCGTCGGTCTCGGCAGCCGAAACCTGCTGCCGCACCCGCTCGAGTGGCTTCACGGGCTCCAGGTACTCGCGGGAGAACACGTCCCACATCGCCTTCGGGTTCACCTCGCCGCCCTCGCCGTCGGTGATCTTCTGGATCTCGCGGCTGAACTCGATCTGCAGTCGACGCGGCAGATCCAGTCCGTGGTCGGCCTTCATGATGTACGTGACGCCGCCCTTGCCGGACTGGCTGTTCACCCGGATCACGGCCTCGTAGTTGCGGCCCACGTCCTTCGGGTCGATGGGCAGGTAAGGGACCTGCCACAAGATGTCGTCGACGTCCTTGTCGGCTTCGTCGGCGTCGACCTTCATCTGGTCGAGGCCCTTGTTGATGGCGTCCTGATGGCTGCCGGAGAACGCGGTGTAGACCAGGTCGCCGCCGTACGGGTGCCGCTCGGGAACGTTCAGCTGGTTGCAGTACTCGACGGTCCGGCGGATCTCGTCGATGTCCGAGAAGTTGATCTGCGGGTCGACACCGCGGCTGAACAGGTTCATGCCGAGAGTCACCAGGCAGACGTTGCCGGTGCGCTCGCCGTTGCCGAACAGGCAGCCCTCGATCCGGTCCGCGCCCGCCATGTAACCCAGTTCGGCGGCCGCGACGCCCTCGCCGCGGTCGTTGTGCGGGTGCAGGCTCAAGATGATCGAGTCACGGCGCGCCAGATTCCGGTGCATCCATTCGATGGAGTCCGCGTACACGTTGGGCGTCGTCATCTCGACGGTCGCGGGCAGGTTGATGATCAACGGCTTGTCGGGGGTCGGGGCGATCACCTCGGAGACGGCGTCGCAGACCTCCTTGGCGTAGCTCAACTCGGTGCCCGTGTAGCTCTCGGGGGAGTACTCGTAACGCCAGTTGGTGTCGGGGTACTTCTGCTCCTCGGCCAGGCACAGCTCGGCCGCGTCGGTGGCGATCTTGGTGATCGCGGCCTTGTCAGCGCGGAATACGACGCGGCGCTGCAGGACCGACGTGGAGTTGTAGAAGTGGACGATCACGTTCTGCGCGCCGGCGCAGGCCTCGTAGGTGCGGGCGATCAGTTCCGGGCGGGCCTGGGTCAGCACCTGGATGGTCACGTCGTCGGGGATGGCGCCCTCGTCGATGATCTCGCGGACGAAGTCGAAGTCGGTCTGGCTCGCGGAGGGGAAGCCCACCTCGATCTCCTTGTAGCCCATGCGGACCAACAGATCGAACATGCGTCGTTTGCGGGCCGGGCTCATCGGATCGATCAGAGCCTGGTTGCCGTCGCGCAGATCGACGGCGCACCACATCGGTGCCCGGTCGATCACCTTGTCGGGCCAAGTGCGGTCGGGCAGCGCGATCTTCTCGACCTCATCGGCGAAGCTGCGGTAGCGGTGGACGGGCATCGCCGAATTGCGTTGCGGGTTCCAGCTGGGCTGGCCGTCCGGGATGGGTCCGTTGGGCTCGACGATGCGGCTCGGACCGGAGGTGAAAGCGTCTGCTGGTGCCATGAGGGGTCAATCTCCTGATCAAAAGAAGGGGTTTTGACCGGCGCGTGAAGAGGCCCCGCGACGGAGGGCCGGTCGGATCAGACCCCGCCGCGGCAACCGAGGAGGAGTGCACGCTGCATGACATCAACGATAGCACTTGAGTCCGGCGATGCCGGGGCCGGTTGCCATCACAAAAAGTTAGGTTAGGATCACCTTGTTTACAAATTCTTTAGAGAAATGGAGACGAGATGGGCAGCAGCGGAAGCGTGCAGTGGCATGAGGTGCCGATCATCGGCGACCTCGGGGTCGCCTTCGCACAGTCCGATTTCTACAACAGCGTCTGGCTGCCGGTGTGGGACGGATTCGCCATGGGTGTGAATGCGATTCTCGGGCAAGAGATTCTCTGGCACCGCTGATCCGTGAACGGATGCGCCGAGTAGGCGCACTCCTGCGGCAGGGCGCGGGTCTCGACTGTGGACGTCGGGGCCCGCGTCTTCGTCGTCACACCTCGACGGCTGCTTCGGCGCGGTGCTCGCTGCGGCGCATCGCGAGGACGGTGACGATGCTCAACACCGCGAGCAGCAGACCGCTCACCAGTGTGGTCGCGTGCAGTCCGTCGACGAAGGCCTCTCGCGCGGCCGTTGCCAGGGCGTCTCCGCCGGTGCTCATGGCGTCGGCGCGGACGAGGGTCTCACCGAGCGATCCCGTCACCCCGCTGTCGCCGCCGCGGGACAGGAAGACCGCGGTGGCCAGCGAGCCGAAGAGAGCCAGGCCGAGGGCGGTTCCCAGTTCGAAACAGGTCTCCGAGATGCCCGACGCGGCACCGGACTGCTCCGGCGGCACGGCGCCGACCACCACATCGGTCACCAGCGAGAACTGCACACCGTATCCGATTCCGGCGAGAGCGCTCAGGGCCATGTACACCCACAGCGACGACGTGGTGCCCAGTGCGATGAATCCGAGATTCGCCGTCGCGGCGACCACCAGCGAGCCGGCCAGGGCGTACCGCTTTCCGACCAGTCGGGCGATGCGATCGGCGACGACGGAGAAGACGGCGATCGTCACCGCCATCGGGAGTCCGGCGAGCGCCGCGGCCAGAACGTCGTGGCCCAGCACCGACTGGAGATAGACGTTCGAGAGATAGGCGATGCCGCCCTCGGCCATCATTCCCACCAGCGCGATGGCGAGGCACACGCTCACCGTGGGGTTGCGGAACAGGTTCAAGTCCAGCAGGGGATCGCGCGTGCGCGCCTCGTGGCGGAGGAATACTGCGAACATCGCGATGCCGACCAGACCCGCCGTCGCCGCAAGCGGTGAGACCCCCTCGGTCGCGAGCGCCTTGACCGCGTAGACGGCGGGGAGGATGCCGAGCAGTGACAGCGCGACACCGACGACGTCGAACCGACCGGTGCGGGCCGATCGGTACTCGGGGAGGACGAACGGCCCCGCCGCGAAGAGCACCGCGAGCACCGGCACGTTGATCAGGAACACCACTCCCCACCAATAGTGGTGCAGCAGAAGGCCTCCGAGAACCGGGCCGATGGCGGCACCGCCGGCGAACGCCGAGGTCCACACCCCGATGGCGCGAGCGCGTTCGTGACTGCGCTTGAACATGTTGGCGATCAGCGCGAGGCTCGCGGGCATCAGCGTCGCACCTCCCACGCCCATCAACGCGCGGGCCGCGATCAAAGCCCCGGCACCGGGCGAGAACGCGGCGAGCACCGACGCGCCGCCGAATACACCCGCGCCGCACAGCAGAATCCGCCGTCGCCCGATCCGATCGCCGAGGTTGCCCATCGTGATGAGCAGCCCGGCGATCAGGAACCCGTAGATGTCGAGGATCCACAACTGCTGTGTGGCCGACGGGTCGAGCGCCGCGGTGATCGTCGGCATCGCCAGGTACAGCACTGAGAAGTCCATCGAGACCAGCAGCACCGGAAGCATCAGAACCGCCAGCCCGAACCATGTCTTCCGATCGGCCGCGGGTGCGGTGCCGGTGGGCGGCGGGACCGAGGGCATGCGTGCGGGCTCCAGATCTGTGAGGGGTGGATCGCGGGCGCGGCCGGCGATGCAAGCGCGACCGCGGCCCGTTCAGGCTACGCCGGATATGCGGTGGTCAGCGACCTCGTTTCCGGCCGATCGACATCAGAAGCACACCGGTGATTCGATCGCGGACCGCGACGGTCCCGGGTGGAGTACAACGGGCTGTGGAGGCCGCCCACGGCGGCCGGCAAGGAGAGGCGTGGCCACGATCGGCAGGCTGGCCGCCGCGACGATCCTCGTCGCGGCGACCGCACTCGTGGCCGGTTGCAGCACCGCCGGTCCCGGCCCGGTGCCCATGCGATCGGTCCTCGGTCGGGCAGAGCGCGTGCTGAACGTCCTGGCATGGCCGGGCTACGCCGAGGACGGGAGCAACAACCGGTCCGTGAACTGGGTGCAGCCGTTCCGGGACCTGACCGGCTGCCAGGTGGAGGTCAAGACCTTCGGCACCTCCGACGAAGCGGTGTCCTTGATGCGGACCGGTCAGTTCGACGTGGTCTCGGCATCGGGCGACGCGTCGCTGCGGTTGATCGACGCCGGTGACGTACAGCCGATCAACACCGCGCTGGTCCCCTCGTACTCCGACATCTATCCCTTCTTGAAGGGCAAGCCGTGGAATGCGAAGAACGGGATCACCTACGGCGTGCCGCACGGCTGGGGTGCCAATCTCCTGATGTATCGCACCGACGTCGTGCGACCCGCGCCCACGTCCTGGCGGGCCGTGTTCGAGGACGCGCCGCGCTATGCGGGCCGGGTGACCGCTTACGATTCGCCGATCTACATCGCCGACGCCGCGCTGTATCTGATGCGGCACCGGCCCGATCTCGGCATCACGAATCCCTACGCGCTCGACCGGAGGCAGTTCGACGCGGCCGTCGCGCTGCTCGAGGAGCAGCGCAGAGCGGTCGGCGAGTACTGGAACGACATCGTCCGCGAGGTGCAGGCGTTCAGCGCGGGCTGGAGCGTGCTCGGTTCCACGTGGCAGATGGCGGCCAACCTCGCCCGCGACGGCGGTGCTCCGGTGGCGACGGTGCTGCCCGATGAGGGATCGACGGGGTGGTCGGACTCGTGGATGATCAGTTCCCGGGCCGAGCATCCGAACTGCGCGTACCGCTGGGTCGACTACATCGTGAGCGCGCGGGTCAACGCGCGCGTCGCGGAGTACTTCGGCGAGTCACCCGCGAACGCGCAGGCGTGCGAGCTGATGCGGGACCGGACGCACTGCGCGGTGTACCACTCCGCGGACCCCGAGTACGCCTCGCACATCTGGTACTGGACCACGCCGATGCGCGACTGCGTCGACGGTCGCAAGAACGTCGAGTGCGTCGGCTACGACGGGTGGTCGAAGGCGTGGCTTCAGATCAAGGGATAGCCGCGCGCCGTCGTCAGATCGCGTACTGGAAGACGGTGAGCATGCGGGCACCGAACCAGCCGGAGAACAGGGCGGCGACTGCGAGGAAGGCGATGATCTCGGTCCGCGGCCGTCGCGCGATCCGCACGGCCACCGGGATCAGCAGGACGAACGCGGGCAGGAGCAGTCGCGCACGGCTCATCATCAGGCCGTCCGACAGCAGGATCGACGCCAGCACGGCCGCCGCGTAGACGAGCACCGGCCACGGCACGCGGTCGGCGACCGACCAACCGAACAACACGAGCACCGAGATGATCAACAGGGCCGTTGCGATCGCTGAGAAGTCCGATCCGCTGCCGAGCGTCTGGGTGAGGAATCGCCAGGTGGCCGCGCCGCCGTCGAATGTGGTGTTCCACCCCGTCGTCTGGATCTGAAACCAGCCCGTCGCCGAGCCGGTCTGCGCCCACACCACTGCCAGGTAGCCGAGGTAACCGAGCGGCGCGAGAATCACGGCGGCCCACGCACGAGGGCCGTCGCGCCGGGCCACGATCGCTGCGAGCATCACGGCGGCGATCACCGCGACGCCGGTCGGCCGGACGAGTCCGGCACCGAGGGCGCAGAGTCCGGCGAGCAGCCACTGCCGCTCCAGGACTCCGACGAGCGCCCAGCCCGCGAGTGCGCAGAACACCGCCTCGGTGTAGGCCATGTTCAGCACCACCGACATGGGCGTGGCGGCGAAGAGGCCCACCAGGACCAGTCCGGCCGTCGAGGCTTGGTCGGGCGTCGACCGAACCGAGGAACGGATCCGCCCGGAGCAGATCACTCCGATACGACCCACCGCCACCGCGGCGAGGCATCCCGCGACCACGTTGACGATCATGGCCGCGGCGAACGGCGACAGGCCGGGGACCAGGGCGACGGTCCGCACCGTCATCGGATAACCGGGGAAGAATGCGTACGCGGTGAACTCCGTGTGGACGCCGTTTCCGTCGGTGAACCACAGGGGGATTCCGCCGTAGCCGTGCTGGGCGATGCCGAGCATCCACTCGCCGTCCCACATGGACAGCAGCGCGGTGAGACCGGTGTGGTGGAGTCCGGCGAAGACCGTGAGGATCACGATGCCGACGACGCGAATCGTCAGGTACACCCCGACGCATCGAAGGGCGAACTCGTGGGTGATGCCGAAGCGTCGCATGGTGGACATCGGGCGCACGGTAGTCATCGGAGGTGATCCTACGGTGGCCTCCGCGAAATGTGCCGCGCCAGGTCCGGCGGGTAAGGTGAACCCCGCGCGATTCCCGCAGAAGCTGCAGAAGCTCATGTAGACGAGACAGCTGTACAGATAAGGAAGGTTGCACGACGTGGCACTGGTCGTCCAGAAGTATGGCGGATCCTCGGTGTCGGATGCCGAGCGCATTCGCCGGGTCGCCGAGCGCATCGTCGAGACCAAGCGCGCAGGGAACGACGTGGTCGTCGTCGCCTCTGCGATGGGTGACACCACCGACGAACTGCTCGATCTGGCAGAACAGGTGAACCCGAATCCCCCCGACCGTGAGATGGACATGCTGCTCACGTCCGGCGAGCGCATCTCCAATGCGCTGCTCGCCATGGCGATCGAGGGCCTCGGGGAGAACGCGCAGTCGTTCACCGGCTCGCAGGCCGGCGTGATCACCACGAGCAGCCACGGCAAGGCCAAGATCATCGACGTGACTCCGGGCCGGGTCCGCAGTGCGCTCGACGAGGGGAAGATCGTCCTCGTCGCCGGTTTCCAGGGCGTCTCGCAGGACACCAAGGATGTGACCACGCTGGGCCGCGGCGGATCGGACACCACCGCCGTCGCCCTCGCCGCCGCTCTCGAGGCCGACGTCTGCGAGATCTACACCGACGTCGACGGCATCTACACGGCCGACCCGCGCATCGTCAGCAATGCCAAGCACCTCGATCACATCTCTTTCGAGGAGATGCTCGAGATGGCCGCATGCGGCGCGAAGGTGCTGATGCTGCGTTGCGTGGAATACGCCCGCCGATACAACGTTCCAGTTCATGTGCGCTCGTCGTACTCGACTAAGCCCGGCACCGTTGTGTCCGGCTCGATGGAGGACATCCCCGTGGAAGAAGCAATCCTCACCGGCGTCGCCCACGACCGCAGCGAAGCTCAGGTCACCGTGGTCGGCATCGAAGACAAGCCCGGTTACGCGGCGAAGGTGTTCCGCGCCGTCGCCGACGCCGAGATCAACATCGACATGGTCCTGCAGGGCGTGTCGGCGGTGGAGACCGGGAAGACCGACATCACCTTCACGCTGCCGAAGGAGCTCGGCGAGGTCGCCGTGGCCGAACTGGGCAAGCTCAAGTCGGAGATCGGCTTCCGCGAGGTGGTGCTCGACGACAACATCGGCAAGGTGTCGCTGGTCGGTGCGGGAATGAAGAGTCATCCGGGGGTCACCGCGACCTTCTGCGAGTCGCTCAGCGACGCGGGCATCAACATCGAACTGATCTCCACCTCCGAGATCCGGATCTCGGTCCTCGTCCGTGAATCCGATCTGGATCCGGCGGTCCGCGTTCTGCACGAGGCCTTCGGTCTCGGCGCCGACGAGGACGCCGTGGTCTACGGCGGCACCGGACGATAGGAGGACGCTCAGATGGGTATTCGACTCGGAGTAGTCGGCGCCACCGGCCAGGTCGGCGGCGTCATGCGTCAGATCCTCGAAGACCGGAACTTCCCGGCCGACGAGGTGCGGTTCTTCGCGTCGCCGCGGTCGGCGGGCAAGAAGCTGCCGTGGCGCGGCGGTGAAGTGGTGGTCGAGGACGCGACGACCGCAGATCCGGCGGGGCTCGACATCGCTCTGTTCTCCGCGGGCGGAACCATGTCGAAGGTGCAGGCGCCGCGGTTCGCCGCCGCCGGAGTAACGGTGATCGACAACTCGTCGGCCTGGCGCAAGGATCCCGATGTGCCGCTGATCGTGTCGGAGGTGAACGGTGAGCTCGCGAAGAACCCGCCCAAGGGCATCATCGCGAACCCCAACTGCACCACGATGGCTGCGATGCCGGTGCTCAAGCCACTGCACGACGCCAAGGGGTTGCGCCGGCTGATCGTCTCCAGCTATCAGGCGGTCTCGGGCAGCGGGCTGTCGGGCGTGCAGGAACTCGCGGGGCAGGTGCGCGCCGGCGTCGACGGCGCCGAGCAGCTCGTCTACGACGGGCACGCCGTCGATCTCGGCGAGAAGATCAATTACGTCGCGCCGATCGCGTTCAACGTGGTGCCGCTCGCGGGCAACCTCGTCGACGACGGCAGCGGTGAGACCGACGAGGACCAGAAGCTGCGCAACGAGTCGCGACGCATCCTCGGCATCCCCGAGCTGTTGGTCAGCGGAACCTGCGTCCGCGTCCCGGTCTTCACCGGCCATTCGCTGTCGATCAACGCCGAGTTCGATGAAGCGGTGACCCCCGAGCAGGCACGCGAGATCCTCGACGGCGCGCCCGGGGTCCGGCTCGCGGACGTGCCCAACCCGCTCGACGCGGCCGGCGGCGACGTCTCTCTCGTCGGGCGTATCCGTCAGGATCCGGGCGCTCCGGAGGGGCGTGGCCTCGCGCTCTTCGTCTCCGGAGACAACCTGCGAAAGGGTGCCGCGCTCAACACGATCCAGATCGCCGAACTGCTGGTCTGACGACGCGCGCCTGGCGGCGGGCGGGTTCGCTCGTCGGCGGCGAACGTCGAAATCGGGACTTACCAAGCGGTAACTTATGGCGTAGATTACTCCCGTGAGAAAAATTCGGGGATTCGTCTCGTCCAGAAGTTCATCCGTTTCCAGCGTCGTCAGGCGCACCGGTTCGATCGCCGTCGTCGGTGCGGTCGCGGCCTCCGGGCTCGTCGCCGGCACCGGCGACGCGGGTGCCGTCGGCGACTTCTATCGCCCTCCCGCTCGGTTGTCGGAGGCCCCGGGATCGGTGGTTCGCACCCAGCCCACGCAGCTCCTGCTGCAGATCCCGGGCGTTCGCAACCAATGGCCGGGGACCGCGACCCGCATCATGTACACGACCACGCGGCAGGACGGGAAGCCGACGGCCGTCACCGGCGCAGTGGTCGAGCCGACCGCGCCGTGGCACGGCAGGGGGCCGCGGCCCACCGTCGTCTTGGCGCCCGGCACCGTCGGACAAGGCGACCAGTGCGCGGGGTCGAAGATGCTCTCGCTGCCGATGTCCATCGACCCGACCAAGCCGAGTCTCGGCGTCAACTACTCCGGGCTCGAGATGAACCTCTTCCTGCTCAACGGCGTGCGGGTGGTGCTCACCGACTACGTCGGCATGGGCACGCCCGGCATCCACACGTACGTGAACCGTCTCGAGTCCGGTCGGGCCGTGCTCGACGCCGCCCGCGCCGCACTCAAGGTGGCCAAGGCACCCAAGGACGCTCCTGTCGCCTTCTCCGGCTACTCCCAGGGCGGCGGTGCGACCGCGTCGGCAGCCGAGCTGGCGTCCACCTACGCCTCCGACCTCAACGTGAAGGCCACCTACGCCGGTGCGCCTCCCGCGGATCTGTCCAAGGTGATCGGCCAGATCGACGGCACCTTCATCTCGGGCGCGATCGGCTACGCCATCAACGGACTCGTGGCGCGGTATCCGGCGCTCGACCCGATCCTGAAGAAGGAGACCAGCGCGACCGGGCGCCGCGCCCTGAAAGACGTCGCGACGCAATGCATCGCCGACACCGGTCTCACGCACGGATTCCAGCGCACCGACCAGTGGACTCGCAACGGGAAGTCGCTGAGCGCGGTCATCAAGAAGTACCCCCGCGTCCAGAAGATGCTCGACGACCAGCGGATCGGCCGCCTCAAGCCGAACGCACCGGTGCTGATCTCCACCGGGGTCAGTGACGACGTCATCCCGCACGGACAGGTGGTGCAGCTGTACCGCGACTGGAAGGCCCAGGGGGCGGACGTGCGGCTCGACAACGATTTCACGCCGCCGATCTTCCCCGGGCTGGTCGTGAATCACGCACTGCCGATGCTGGCCAAGATGCTGCCGGCGACGAGTTACATCCTCAGTGAGTTGAACAGCTGACCAGTCGGTCGTGTGCAAGTGGTCGCCCGTGATCGGCGATCATGTGATCGACTACTGGTCATGACTGACATGAAGCGCTTCCTGATCGCCCTGTCGGCGGCGGTCATCGGGCTCGTCACGGTGTCGACGACGACTGCCGTGGCGAGCCCGGCCGTTCCCGGCGTCGGCCCGGCCTCCACTTCGCTGATGCACGGTGATCCCGAATCGACCGACAGCACCGTCCTGCGCGGGCCGGGCAAGACCGGGCATGTCGCGGCGTCGAGCGTTCCCGGCGGTGTGTGCGCCGCGACTTTCGTGGGCTCGGACGGCTTCCCGGTCTCGTTGTGCACGGCCTACGTCGCGGGTACCCCGCCGCAGTTCGCCACCCCGGTGGTGACCATGTTCGATCCGCGGACCGCCCAGGTCGTCGCGCGGCTGCCGCTGACCAAGGGCAAGCTCCTCGGCGGGGTGTACGGGTTCCTCGACGACCGGAACCGGGTGGTGGTGGCCGACGGCTCGGGCAAGATCCTGCGGGTCGGTCACCACCGGACGCGGTCCGGCTGGGCGCTGCGCGTCGACGAGAGCACCGACGTGTCGAAATACCTCGGCGGCGACGGCGTGACCGGGTTGGCCCCCGACTATCAGGGGCGCACCTGGTTCGCGACCACCGAGGGCGTCATCGGCACCGTGCTGCCCGACGGCCGGGTCGGGGCCACGCGCCTGCCGAAGGGCGAAGAACTGGGCAACGGGCTCACCGTCCGTCGCTCCGGTGCGTCGGTGCTGACCACGCACGCACTCTACGAGATGCGCGCGGACGCCCACGGCGTGCCGCGGACGGTGTGGCGGCGCGCCTACGATCGCGGTGCCGCCCGCCGGCCGGGACAGCTGACCTGGGGATCGGGCACCACGCCGACCTACTTCGGTCCCGGCGGCGACGGCTGGGTCGCGATCGTCGACAACGCCGCGGTGCCGAACCTGATCGTCTACCGCTCCGACGACGGTTCGCAGGTATGCCGGACGCGGGCCTTCGCATCACCGAACCAGGGGACCGAGAACTCCCCGATGGCGTGGGGCGACAGCCTGGTGATCCCCAGCACGTACGGATTCCAGTACCCGCCGATGGCGGTGAGCGGTGGGCCGAGCGATCCGGCGTTCGCTCCCTTCCGCGGCGGTATGACGCGCATCGACGTCCGCGACGGGGCGTGCACGAGAGTATGGGAGAACACCACCGACCGAATGGCCACGCTGCCGCGGCTGTCCCGGGCGGACGGTCTGATTCACGGTCTCGCCTACGGCCCGTACGTGCCGGGACCGCAGCAGTCGGGACCGGTCGACTACGTCGCTGTCGACTTCCAGACCGGTCGACGGGTGGCGACGCGGCGCGTGGGGACCGCGCCGATCGACGAGCCGATGCAGCTCACCGGCATGATCGCGCCGGGCGGAACACTCTGGCAGGGCACCGTGACCCGGATGCTGAAGATCTCCGGCTAGTGCCCACCGGACCGGCGTGCGCGTCGTGCCATCATCAATGACATGACCACTCCCGGACCGTTCGACGACGACGCCGACCGCGATCGGATTCCGACGCAGGCCGAACTCGACGCCGAGGACCTCGCCGAGATCGCGCGGCGGTCGAAGGACAGCGATCTCAGCGGCAGGTATCCGGCGCGTCCCGTCGACCCCGGCCCGCCGCCGGTCGCGCTCGTCCGTGACGCGCGCGTGGTCTGGGCGATCGCCGCGGTGGCGTGCCTGGCGTGGGTCGTGTACGGATTCGCCAATCTCTCCTGGCTCGAGGGGTTGATGGCCGAGCGTCTGCAGCCAGGTCTGCAGAACGTCCCGGGGGTGGATCCGGGAGAGAAGGCGGCCTCGATGGCGTCGTTCTGGACGCCCGCGCTGCTCGTGGGCATCCCGCTGTTCACGGCACTGGGATATCCGCTGCTTGTCGGTACCGCGCGGGCGCACAGCCGCAATCTGCGCAGCATCTATCTCTCGGTGATCACCGTGACGGTCCTGTTCACCGTCGTCGGTGCGGATCTGCTGTTCCACTATCCGGAGGTCTCGGCGTCGCTGCGAGTGCTCGCGTGGGTGCAATGCGGGGTGCTCGTCCTCTCCGCGCTCATCACCCTGCGCAGGCCGATCAACGAGTGGCTGCCGAAGTCGATGGCCATGAAACCCTTCCGGCGCGCCTCCGGCGGGTAGCTTGGGGACAGCGGGTCCGGTTCGGCCATGCGCCTGGAACCGTTCCCGTTTCGAGTTGACCGAACTAAGGAGAACGCAATGACCGTCACCCCCGTGTACCACGTCTCGTCGACCTCGACCGGCGGCGGCCGCGACAGCGAGGTGGTCTCCGAGTCGGGCCGGATCGACCTGGTGCTCGCTCCGCCCGTCGAGATGGGCGGCAACGGCGAGGGCAGCAATCCCGAGGAGCTGTTCTCCGCGGGCTATGCGGCGTGCTTCATGGGTGCGCTCCGGCACGTCGCCAAGAGCAAGGGCGCCACTCTCACCGACGCCACGTCGGTGAAGGTGAACATCGGCATCGGCAGCGACGACGCCGACGGCGGCTTCGGACTCACCGCCGACATCGAGGTGTATCTGCCCGGGCTCGACACCGCCGAGGCCGCCGAACTGGCACAGGCCGCGCACGCCTTCTGCCCGTACTCGAAGGCCACGCGCGGCAATATCGCGAGCACTGTCACATCGCGCGTGTGATTCGCGGCACGGGGCCCGGTACGGTGAACTCTCGTGAACAACTGGGCTATCGTCGCCGCCGCCGCAGTGCTGGCGGCCACCATCGCGACCATCGCATTCGTGCGATACCGGCAGAATGAGACCGCGGTACTCAAACGCGACGCCGAACTCGCCGCGTCGCTGCGCGAGCTGGCGGGCACCGACGCCGTCCGGCTCGCCGCGGTAGAAGAGTTCGAGACAGCGGTTTACGAGCGGCTGTTCTTCAGCCGAGCGATCGGTCCGCGCATTCGATCGGCCGTCTGGGCCCTGCTCGGGGGCGTCCTCGCGGCGTCCGCGGTGCTGCTCCTGGATGGGATCGACAGTGCTGTGGGCGTCGTGGCCTGGGCCGCCGCGATCGTCTTCGCCATCGGATTCACCCTCGCCGCGGTGGTGCACGCCGCTGTGGCGGGATACTCGGCGCTGACCACCCCGCGGGTGTCCTTCGCGGACTCGTACGAGTCCGACGAGGAATGACGCCGGCTCGCACCACCACGGGCCGCGCTCGTCTGTTCTACATCACAGTCGTCACGCTGGCGGTCGCCGCACTGGTGACGGCATCGGCGATTCCCGTGGTCGGAGACCCCGCGGCCGTGGCGTTTGCGAGAGGGTCGATCCGCGTCGTCGACGACGCCGGTGCGCCCGGATCCGTCCTCGTGAGTCGCGAACTGTTCGCCTCGTCGCCGACCGCGGTCGTGGTCGCTCCGACGGCACGAGAGTCGGAGCGCCGCGCCGCGGCGGAGGCCGCGCGCGTCAATGGCGTGCCGGTCTTCGCGGTCGATGACACGAATTCCCGCACTGTCGCAGCGGAATTGGAGCGACTCGGTGTCGAGCGCGCGGTCCGGGTCGGCCGCGTCCCGGCACTGCCGGTTCCGGTCACCGACGACGTCCGGTTGCTCGCCGGCGGTGCCGCGACGCGCGGTGAGGGCACCGTGGTGCTGCTTTCGGCGGCCGGCGACGACGCGATCGCGACCGCCGAGGCGGCACACGCGGAGGTCGCGGCCGTGCCGTCGCCCGATCCGAGAAGCTCCGGGCGCGCAGTGAACCTCGTCAAGGCGCGGCCCGGGGCGCCGATCCTCGCGGTGGGATCGGGATTCGGCGACCCCCGGCTCCTGGCGCGCCGCGTCGAACTCGCGCGGAGCCTCCCGGAACTCCCCGGCGGCGGACAGTTGATGTTCCCGGGGCGCCGCGTCGTCGCGCTCTACGGATCGCCCGGTGCGCCCGAACTGGGGCCTCTGGGCAGGCAGAGCATCAGTGCGTCCATCCGGCGCGCGAAAGCCGTCGCAGCGCAGTACGACCGCCTCTCGCCCGTCCCGGTGGTCCCGGGCTTCGAGATCATCGTGACCGTCGCGTCCGCCGATCCCGGCCCGGGCGGCAACTACACCTCGGCGCTCGACGTGGCGGCGGTGCGGCCGTGGGTCGACGCCGCGCGCAAGGCCGGCGTCTACGTCACCCTCGACCTGCAACCGGGCCGGATGGACTTTCTCGACCAGGCCAAGATGTATCGGGAACTGCTGCTGCAGCCGCACGTCGGCCTGGCCCTCGACCCGGAGTGGCGGCTGAAGCCGAATCAAGTCCACCTGCAGCAGATCGGGTCCGTCTCGCCCGCGGAGGTGAACCGGGTCTCGACCTGGCTCGCCGACCTGGTCAAGAGTCGGAATCTGCCGCAGAAGGCCTTTGTCCTGCACCAGTTCGACGCCGACATGCTGGGTGACAGATCGAAGATCGACACCTCGCGCACCGAACTCGCGTTCCTCGTTCACGCCGACGGCCACGGTGTGCCGAACGTCAAGATGCAGACGTGGAACCGGATTGTCGCGGGCCTGCCTCCCCGGACGTGGCTCGGGTGGAAGAATTTCTACACGGAGGACAAGCCCATGTTCTCTCCACGCCGGACCATGAACGTCGACCCCGTTCCCTGGTTCGTCTCCTATCAATAGAGAGAAGGGAACCGGCCAATGGCTTTGCCCGTCGACCAACTGGCTGCGGTGCCGGAGGCCGCGACCCGCAGGGACTCGCTCGAGATCATCCTCGAACAGGACCGTACGCGGCTGCAGGAACTGACCCCGGTGCGACATCAGCGGATGTCGGCCACGCCGTTCACGTTTTATCGCGGTGCGGCGGCGGTGATGGCCTCCGACCTCGCGGCGACTCCCAGCACCGGCATCGTGACCCAGTTGTGCGGAGACGCGCATCTGAGCAACTTCGGCTTGTTCCGCTCACCGGAACGCGCGATGGTCTTCGACCTCAACGATTTCGACGAGACGCACCCCGGCCCGTTCGAGTGGGACGTGAAGCGCCTCGCGGCCAGCATGGTCATCGCGTCGCAGGCGAACGGCTTCGACGAGACGACGGGCCGCAGCATGGCGCGCCTCGCGGCCAAGGCGTACCGGAAGACGATGATCGCCAGCGAGGCCAAACCCGCCCTCGAATGCTGGTATGCGCGAGTCGACGCCGACGAGGTGGTCGCCGATCTCGGTGACCGCTTCGACACCGCCGCGTCGAAGCGGACGCAGAAGGCGCTCCGGAAGGCGCGGCACCGGGACAGCGCGCAGGCGCTCGAGAAGCTCTGCTACGTCGATCTCGCGGGGGCGCACATCAAGAGCGATCCGCCGCTGCTGGTGCCGGCGTCCGAGGTCGCGCCGTCGATGTCGAAGGTCCAACTCGACGACTACTTCGGTGAGGCCTTCGCACGCTACGCGCGCACCCTGCCCGCGCACGTCGCCGAGTTGTTCTCGCAGTACTCCTTCATCGAGGCGGCGCGAAAGGTCGTCGGCGTCGGCAGCGTCGGCACCCGGTGCTGGATCGCGCTCTTCGGCGGGGCGCGGGGGACCGATCCGCTCTTTCTTCAATTCAAGGAGGCCTCCGAATCGGTCCTCGCGCCGTTCGTGCCGGGCTGCGAGTACACCAATCAGGGACAGCGTGTCGTGTTCGGTCAGCAACTGTTGCAGGCGTCGAGCGACATCTTCCTCGGATGGGTCCGTGCGGCCGGCGGGGAGGCGACGGTCGACACCGACTTCTACGTGCGCCAGCTGCGCGACGGCAAGGGGTCGGTGGTCGTGGAGTCGCTGCTTCCGGCCGGGATGGAGTACTACGGGGCGCTGTGCGGCGAGGTGCTGGCGCAGGCGCACGCGCGTACCGCATCCCGCCACGAGATCGCGGCATACCTGGCCGACGCGGGAAAGGCCTTCGACGCGGCGATCGCCGACTTCTCGGTGGAGTACAGCCGCATCAACATCGGTGACCACGGACGCCTCGATGCCGCGGTCGCCGACGGGTCGGTCAGCTCCGGTGCCCTCGAAAACCCGTCCTGACCTGACGATTTAGTAGTTCGGCCGAGCTCGTTGTACGCTATTGCAGGTCATACACGGGGTATGGCGCAGCTTGGTAGCGCGCTTCGTTCGGGACGAAGAGGTCGTGGGTTCGAATCCCGCTACCCCGACGCTTTGGTTGAGAAGCAGTTGAGGCCCCCGGCCTGCAGAGATGCGAGCCGGGGGCTTCCTCGTATCGTGCGTGTCCGTTCTGCTCAGGTGTCAGATCGTCGTTGAGACCCGGCCTTGCGGTAGAGGTCAGGCTTCCGCGAGCTTACTGCTCAAGCAGATCGTGCCGACCCCGACGCTCGATACCGCGGCGTAACTGTTCCATCGGAGTTCTCTCGGTCAGTGATCGTGCTACGGCCGCCTTCTGGGCGGATTCGGGCTGACGGCGGACGCCCGGCCAGTTCATCAGCGATGGGACAGGCACCCACTCGAGTCGTTCAGAAGGAGGACTCCGGTGGCAGTTCACGCACCCAGTCTTGTGTTGAACTCGTGAGCCTGATTCACTTGAAAAAGTCCGTTGCTAACTGATGCAAGCGGACGCCGCCCCGTCCGGCGGTTGCTCTGGGGAGGGTAGTGAACCGGACGGGTGCGATGACGCGGTCCGTCCCGCTCCTGTCTAAGGGGAGGGAGCCGGACGGACCGCCCTCGAATAGCCGGTCTCGTGCGCCGGGAACTACGCCGCGACCTCAAGCCTCGATCGGCAACTCGCGGATCACTCGCGCGGGATTGCCCGCGGCGAATACATGGTCGGGGAGATCGCGAGTGACGACGCTCCCGGCTCCCATCTGACGCGGCATCACCCAGCTGCCCTCGCCGAGGCCGCCCAGCAATTCACGCAGCAGTGCGTCGCGCACGCCGTCCTCGTCGGCGGCGGTCGCGTTGAATCGGTCCAGCAGCCGCGCGCAGGCCTTGCGCAACCCGACCAATTCGGGATCGGCGTCGCGGTACAACTCGCCGGCCAGCATCCGTTCCCGGTCGGTGGTCATGCCGTCTCGGTCAGCTGAACTGGTCGGCGAGCTGGGGCAACGACTGCTGAACGCTGTCGACGTCGCCGCCGTTCGACACCGCGGTCAGCGTCAGCAGCGACGCCTCCGGGCGGCAGCAGAACCGGGCGGGCGCGTACGGCGAGGTACCGAGGCCCGCGCTGACGTGCAGCTTCATCGTCGAACCCCAGTTGGAGACGCCCTTGACCCGCGAACGATCGAGATGGCAGTTGGTCACCAGCGCGCCGTAGCCGGGCAGGCACAGCTGACCGCCGTGCGTGTGGCCCGCCAGCACGAGGTCGTACCCGTCGTCGGCGAAGGAGTCGAGCACGCGGGGCTCCGGTGAATGCGTCAGCCCCAGCCGCAGTTGCGCGAGCGGGTTGGGTCGCCCGGCGATCGCCTCGTAGCGGTCGCGTTCGATGTGCGGGTCGTCGACGCCGGCCGCGACGATGCGCACCGAGCCGACCTCGAGTTCGCGCACCGTGTGCGTGGCGTCGAGCCAGCCGCGTTCGGTGAAGGCCGCGCGCAGATCCTGCCACGGCAGCGGCTCGCCGTGCGTGCGTGTGTGGTTCTTCTTGAAGTACTTGAACGGGTTCTTCGGTTTCGGGCCGAAGTAATCGTTGGAGCCGAAGATGAACAGGCCGGGGCGCGCGAGCAGCCCGCCCAGTGCCTGCACCACAGCGGGGACCGCGCTGGGATGGGCGAGGTTGTCGCCCGTGTTGACCACCAGGTCGGGCTCGAGTCGCTCCAGCTCGGAGATCCATGCCTGCTTGAGATGCTGGTTCGGCATCATGTGGATGTCGCTGATGTGCAGCACGCGCAAGGGCGACGATCCCGGCTCCAGCACCGGCAGCGTCGCGTGACGCAGGGTGAATGCGTTGCGCTCGATCACCGTCGAATACACGAGACCGGCGGCGGCCGCACCGGCGGCACCGGCCACGACGCGGGTGAGAGCTGAGGCGTCACGTGTGGTGCGCGAGGGCGCACCGAATCCGGGAACCGAGACCATGGACTTCAGGATACGCGCCGAAGACGCCCGCCGACCCCGCGCTGCGCCGTCAGCCGCCGGGCACCTCGATGACCACCGGACCCACTCCCGGCACCTGCACCGTCTTCTCCGCCGGTTTGTCTGACGTGCCGTCGCCGGAGGTCTTGCCGCGGCCGTTGCTCACGTACATCGCGATGGTGCTTCCCGGCATCGCGCTGTCGGAAGGAGCGGTGAAGACGACGGTGCCCTTGGGGCGAGTGCTGTCGACTTCGAGTTCGGTGACCTTGAAACCGGCCTCCTGCAAGCGCGAGGTGGCCTGGCTGGCGGGCAGTCCGCTCACTTGCGGGATGCGTCCGCGGTCACTGCCCGCGACGTACTGCGGATCCACGGGAGGCAGCGCGACCGGACCGAACTTGGTCGCGATCGGTCCGATCGCCGAGAACCACGTCCGTGCCGGCTCGAAGCCGCCGTATAGATTTCCGTCGCCGCACTGGCGCAGCGGCGAGGTGCAGATGCCCGCCGGGTGCGAACCGTCGTTGTAGGTGTAGACGGCGGCGGCGAGGCGGTTGGTGAATCCGAGGAAGGCCGCCGAGCGGTGCGCCTCGGTGGTGCCGGTCTTGCCCGACAGCGGCAGGTTCCAGCCCGCCGCCGAAGCCGCGGCCGCCGACGTGCCGCCGCCCTTGTCGTCCTCGCTCATCGCGTTCGCGAGCGTGTTGGCCAGCCCGGACTCGACGACCTGTTCGCACTTGGGCGGGTTGAACGGGACGTTGACCATCGCGCGCTGTCCGTTCTGGTCGAGCACCGCGTTGCCGTACTGATCGCGCTTGACCTGCTGGATCGACGCGATCGGGTTCGGCGGACACCACGTGCCTCCGGAGGCGAGGGTCGCTGCGACATTGGAGAGTTCGAGCGCGTTCACCGCGAACGGGCCGAGCGTGAACGAGCCGAAATTGCCCTTCTTCACATACTCGGCGAGGCTCTGATCGCCAACACCCGAGGTACCGGGCTCGTTGTACGAGCGCAGTCCGAGCCGCACCGCCATGTCGACCGCGGGCTTCACCCCGACCTGCTGAAGCAGCTGGACGAAGGTGGTGTTCGGCGACGTGGCGAGGGCCTGCGTCACCGACGCCGACGGCGGATACGCGCCGGCGTTCTTGACGCAGTACGCGTTCACCGGACAACCGAACGCACCGTTGCTGTCGCCCATGCCGTACACCGCGACGCTCGACGGGATCGGCAGCACGCTGCCCGTGCCCAACCCCTTCTCCATCGCCGCGGCCGTGGTGAACAGCTTGAAGATCGAGCCGGCGCCGTCGCCGACGAGAGAGAAGGGCTGCGGTTGAACTGTCTCATCGCGTTTGGCGTCGAGGCCGTAATTGCGGCTCGAGGCCATCGCCAGCACGTCGTGAGAGTCCTTGCCGGGAGCGACGATGCTCATCACGGTCGCGATGCCGTCGGTGTCCGGAGCGGTGTGCTGCTGCGCGGACCGCACCGCATCGGCCTGGACCTCGGGATTCAGGGTGGTTCGGATGAGGTAACCGCCCCGCATCACCTGTGCGCGCGGGATGCCGTTGTCGGCCAGGTACTGCAGGACATAGTCGCAGAAGAAGCCGTTGTTGTGCGCGGAGATGCATCCCTGCACGGGGGTCTTCGGCGCGGGCACCACGCCGAGCGGCTTCTTCTTCGCCGCCTCAAGTTCGGCGCGACGTTCGGGGAAGTTCTCGATCATGGTGTCGAGCACGGTGTTCCGCCGCGCCATGGTGGCCTGCGGATCGGTGTACGGGTTCAGCCCGGAGCTCGACTGGACCATGCCGGCGAGCATGGCCGCCTGTTCCACCGTCAGCTCCTTCGCGGAGTGACCGAAGTACGTCTGGGCCGCGGCCTCCACACCGTAGGCGTTGTTGCCGAACGGTACGACGTTCAGGTAGCGGGTCACGATCTGCTTCTTCGCGTCCTGCTTCGCGGCGGCGTCGTCGAGTCCCTTCTCCCGCTTGGCCTGATCGGTGAGCGTCTGCTCCAGAGTCAGGGCCATCCGCACCTCCCGCAGTTTGCGCGCGGGTGTCGTCTCCGTGGCCGCTTCGCGCTCGGCCTCGGTCCGGGCCAGAACCAGCAGTTGGTAGTTCTTGATGTACTGCTGATCGAGCGTCGAGGCACCCTGTTGCACCTCACCCGACGACGAGTTCTTCAGGGCCGCACGGATGGTGCCCTTCCAGTCGACGCCGTCGTGTTCGAGGAAACGCCGGTCCTCGATCGAGATGATCGCCCGGATCATGTCCTGCGAGATGTCGTTGTATCCGACCTGGTAGCGGTACTGGTCGTAGAGGAGCGCAATCGGTGTGCCGTTCGCGTCGGTCACCGTGGTGACTTCGGGGACGGTTCCGCCCAGCAGCTCGGACGACGAGTTCTCCATCGTGGCGGCTGCCCGGTTCGAGAGCACGCCCATTCCGGTGGCGACGGGGAACAGGAGTCCGGCCACGAGGACCGCGGCCATCACGACGGCGACGGCCAGGCCTGCGAGGTTCGAAGTCTTGCGCACGATGGCCAGGATACGTGTGATTCGCCGCGGGGCGCCGTATCCACCTGCGCGGATGTCGGCCCGACCTGCGTCGAACTCAGGACCATAGCCCACCGACTTGCGTTGCATCGGCCGCCTCAATAGATTGGAAACGTGAGTTACCTAACAAAGAAACTCATTGGTAGGTACGAATCACAGCAGGATCTTATGCATGCGCTCAACCAGGGGCATGTCGATGGGTTTGTGAAAGGCGGGATTGCGCAATGACTCTGGCGCCGTTGACCACCGTTGACTCAGAGGCTCGACTGGCTTGGGTTTCCCAGGCGCGTTGTCGTGGAGGTGACCCGGACGATCTGTTCGTCCGCGGAGCTGCTCAGAGGAAGGCTGCGACCATCTGCAGACACTGTCCGGTGCAACTCGAGTGCGGTGCGGATGCGCTCGACAATCGCGTCGAGTTCGGCGTCTGGGGCGGAATGACCGAGCGGCAGCGTCGCGCGCTGCTCCGTCAGCATCCCGAAGTGACGTCGTGGGCGGCGTTCTTCGAAGCGCAGCGCCGACGACAGCGTCTCGGCGCAGTTCCCGACCAGAACTGAACGACGAGGAGCCCGGCACGCGCCGGGCTCCTCGTCGTCTGGGGCTGTGCGGTCCTTCGGTCAGCCGCGGCTGGTGATCTGTTCGGCGACTGCGCGCAGGGCCGACATGTCGGCCACCTCGAAGGGCAGCGCCGGCACACCCACCAGCGGAACGCTCGGGTGCGACGAGGTGAACCGCTGAAGCAGGCGCACCTCGCGCTTGGCGGTGGCGGCGCGCTCGGTGTGCACTTTCAGCACGCCGCGCGTCAGTTCATCGTCCATGCCGGTCATCGCGGTCTCGGCCGCAGCGGCCGTCATGGAGGTGAGGGTCGGGTGGGTCCGGTTCACGATCAGGCCGGTGAGCGGCATCGAGTCCTTCGACAGCCGTTCGACGAAGAACGAGGCCTCGCGCAGCGCATCGGGCTCGGGGGCGGCCACCACGACGAACTCGGTTCCGGGCTGCTTGAGCAGTTCGTAGGTGCGGTTGGCGCGCTCTTGGAATCCGCCGAACATCGAGTCGAGGGACTGTACGAAGGTCGCCACATCGCGCAGGATCTCCCCGCCGACGATCGTGGAGATGCCTCGCATCGCCAGGCTCATCGCCCCGGTCAGCACGCGGCCGACGCCGCGACCGCCGCCGACGAGCATGCGCATCAGTCGACCGGACAGGAACGAGCCGAGGCGCTGGGGGGCGTCCAGGAAGTCGAGCGCATTCCGGGAGGGCGGCGTGTCGACGATGATCAGATCCCACCGCTGCTCGTCGAGGAGTCGGCTCAGCTTCTCCATCGCCATGTACTCCTGCGTGCCCGAGAACGACGACGCCACTGTCTGATAGAAGCTGTTGTTCATGATCGACTCGGCGCGCTCCGGCGTCGAGTGTTCGATCACCATGTCGTCGAAGGTGCGCCGCATGTCGAGCATCATCGCGTCGAGACTGCCCGCGCCGTCGACCCTGTCGAGGGGAACCGGCTGCGGTTCGTTGGTCAGCTCCGACATTCCCAGCGACTGGGCGAGGCGACGTGCCGGATCGATGGTCAGAACCGCCACTCTGCGGCCGCGCTCGGCGGCGTGCAGGGCCATCGCCGCGGCGGTCGTCGTCTTGCCGACGCCGCCCGACCCACAGCACACCACGACGCGGGTTCCGGGGTCGGCCAGGACCGCGCCCATCTTCAGGTCGGGCATTACGCTCCAGCCTCCTTGAGCACGGCGGACAGTTCGTACAGGGCGCCGAGGTCGACACCGTTCTCCACGGTCGGCAGTTCCACCTGCGCGGCGTCGACGTCGTCGAGTTCGGCGCGCGCGATCTGCTGCGCCTGAAGCCGTGCCGCGTAGTCGATGGTCTCGGTCAGCAGACCGGCCAGATCGTCGTCGGACAGGTGAACGCCGGCCTCCGCCAGGCTCTTCTCGATCCGCGCCGAGTCGATGCGGCCCTCGGCGATGGCGTCCGCCTCGGCTTCGGGAAGATAGGACGGGTTGACGCGATTGACGACGATGGCGCCGATGTTGAGGTTCTTGGCACGCAGTTCGGCGACTGCCTCGATGGTCTCCTGCACCGGCATGGCTTCCAGGAGGGTGCATAGGTGTATCGCGGTCTCCGGCGAATGCAGCAGTGCCGCAACACCTTCGGACTGATTCCGAATGGGGCCGCTCTTCGCCAGATCGCGCATCGCGGTGGTCACGTCGAGGAAGTTGCCGATTCGGCCGGTCGGAGGTGAGTCGACGACGATCGCGTCGTAGGTCCGCGCGCCGTTCTTGTCCGTGGCGATGACGCGTTCCTTGATCTTGCCGGTCACCAGGACGTCCTTGAGTCCGGGGGCGACGGTCGTGACGAAGTCGATCGCGCCGACCTTCTTGATCGCCCGCCCGGCGAAGCCGAGGTTGTAGAACATCTCCAGATACTCCAGCAGGGCGTGCTCGATCTGAAGTGCGAGCGCCCACACCGAGCCACCGCCGTCCATCCCGACCAGTTGAGTGTCGGTGGGCGGAAGCGGGGGGACGTCGAAGAGCTGGGCGATGGCCTGCCGTTCCTCGCACTCGACGAGCAGGACCTTCTTACCCTCGGAGGCGAGGGTGAGTGCCAGCGCTGAGGCCACCGTCGTCTTTCCGGTACCGCCCTTGCCGGACACGAAATGCAGACGCGCGCTCGCCGCCTGCGCCGGCCACGCCCCGGGACCGTCCTTGCGAACTTCGTTGACCACGCCGATCACCTTATCGACCGTGTCTACTGTGACCGCGGTTAACCGTTAAGGTTGGCACCATGAGTGAAGTCACCGCCTGGGAATACGTCACCGTTCCGCTGCTCACGCATGCGACCAAGCAGATCCTCGACCAGTGGGGCTCGGACGGCTGGGAACTGGTGAGCGTTCTGCCCGGTCCCACCGGAGAACAGCACGTCGCATACCTCAAGCGTCCGAAGGCCTGACCGATGAGCGGGCAGTGGTCGAAGCGCTTGGCGGAACTCGGAATCGATCTTCCGACGGTGGTCGCACCGGTCGGCAGTTACACCCCCGCACTCCGCGTCGGCGATCTCGTGTACACCTCGGGACAGATCCCGGTGGCCGACGGTCAGGTGAGCGTCACGGGGAAGGTGTCCGAGGGCGCGGAAGGTATCGTCACGCCGGAACAGGCGAACGCGGCGGCTCGGCTCTGCGCGCTCAACGCGCTCGCGGCCGTGCACGCCGAAGTCGGCATCGACTCGATCGTCCGGGTGGTCAAGGTGGTCGGATTCGTCGCCTCGGCACCCGGATTCACCGGTCAGCCCGGCGTGATCAATGGAGCGTCGGACCTGCTGGGTGAGATCTTCGGCGAGGCCGGCGTCCACGCGCGGTCGGCCGTCGGGGTCGCCGAACTCCCCCTGGGCGTGCCCGTCGAGGTGGAAATCGTCGTCCAGGTGAAATGACCCGACCGGGGAGCGGTGCCCGGAGGCTGCGGACCAGCGTGCGTCCCGAGGAACAGGAAGCGGTGATCCTGGCGGCGGCGCGCCGCGAGTTCGCGGAGGTCGGAGTGCGGCGGGCCGGCATGGACGCCGTGGCGCGCGCCGCGGGCGTCTCGCGCAGCACGCTGTACCGGCGTTTCCCGAACAAGGACGCATTGCTCGCGAAGGTCGGCGAGGCGATCGCACTCGCGACCATGCGGCATCTCGCCGCGGCCGTCCGCGGCCTGCCGCCGCGCGAGGCGGTGGTCGAGGCCTTCGTCGAATGCACGCGGATCGTCGACGAGGATCCGCTCGTGCGCCGACTGCTGCTCGACGAGCCGGACGTCGCCGACGTTCTGGTGAGCCAGACCTCCCGTACCGCCGGAGAGTTCCTGGAAGCCTCCGGCGCCGCGGTCGCGGGCACGCTGCGTCGTGCGGGCGCGACCATGCCCGACGACGATCTTCTGCTGGTGTCGGAGCATTTCGTACGCGTCGCGCTGTCGCTCACGCAGATCCGGACCTCGCGTCTGGACATCGCGGACGTCGAGACCGTCCGGGCCTACGCCACGAAGTTCCTGGCACCGGTGGTGTGGTGACGCGGCGGTCGCTCGGTAGGCTCGGTGAATGCCCCTTCATGCCGACGCTTCCGCCGACGACAAGCCGGTCCATCCCGCATACGGCGTAGTGCGTGAGGTGACGCCGTTCGCCTCTGTGCTGCTGTGTCACAATCCCGGCTCGTTCGAACTCGACGGCACGAACACCTGGATCCTGCGAGCGCCGGGTTCGTCGACCGCGGTGGTCGTGGATCCGGGACCGACCAAGCACGGCAAACACGTGCGGGCCGTCGCGGCCGCGGCCGGGGAGGTCGAACTCGTCCTCATCAGCCATCGCCATCACGATCACGTCGGTGCATGCAAGAGGATGCGCAAACTCGTGGGCGCACCGCAGCGGGCCTACTCGGACGAGTACTCGGTGGGCGCCCCGCGGTTGCGGGACCGTGAAGTCATCGAGGCGGCGGGTGTGACCATCACGGTGATGCACACCCCGGGACATACGGCCGACTCCACGAGCTTCCTCGTCGAGTGGGAGGGGCAGCGTGCGATCCTGACCGCCGACACCATTCTCGGTTTCGGCACCACCGTGCTCGATCCGTCGGACGGTTCGCTGAAGGACTACTTCAACTCGCTCAATCGGCTGCTGGTGGAGGCCTCCGACGCGGTCGTGCTGCCCGGACACGGCCCCGACCATCCGGAGCTGGAACCCATTGCGCGCTACTACAAGTCGCATCGCGAGGAACGTCTCGCGCAGATCGTCGCCGCGCTCGACGAACTCGGTGTCTCACCGGAGAAGGCCAAGCCGATGAAGGTGGTCCGGAAGGTCTACTCCGACGTCGATCAGAAGCTCTGGCCGGCCGCGAAGATGTCGGTGAAGACTCAATTGGAGTATCTCCGCACGCTGTGAGCGCGTGCGGCGGAGATCAGGACTGACAAACAGGTCCGAGGGCGAAATGCCCTCGGACCTGTTTGTCGGTACTGATTGTTGCGCTTGCTCAGCGTGCGCGGCGCGCGAGGCGCTCGGAGTCCGCGATCAGGACACTCTTGCCCTCGAGTCGCAGCCATCCGCGCTGTGCGAAGTCGGCGAGCGCCTTGTTGACGGTCTCGCGCGAGGCGCCGACGAGCTGGGCGATCTCTTCCTGCGTGAGGTCGTGCGTGACGCGCAGTGCGCCGCCCTCCTGCGTGCCGAAGCGCTGCGCCAACTGCAAGAGCTGCTTGGCGACGCGACCCGGGACGTCGGTGAAGATCAGGTCGGCGAGGTTGTTGTTGGTGCGGCGCAGGCGACGTGCCAGCACGCGGAGCAACTGCTCGGCGATCTCCGGACGGTCCTTGATCCACTTGCGCAGCGCGTCGCGGTCCATGGTGACCGCGCGGACCTCGGTGACGGTGGTCGCCGACGAGGTGCGGGGGCCGGGGTCGAAGATCGACAGCTCACCGAACATGTCCGACGGACCCATGATGGTCAGCAGGTTCTCGCGACCGTCCGGCGAGCGGCGGCCGAGCTTCACCTTGCCGGACAGGATGATGTAAAGACGGTCGCCGGGTTCGCCCTCGTGGAAGATGACATGACCGCGCGGAAACTCGACCGGCTGAAGTTCCTTCGCGAGAGCTGCGACGGCGGTGGGTTCGACACCCTGGAAAATGCCGGCCCGTGCTAGTACTTCTTCCACCTAAAGAACCTCTCTCAAATGCTTTTGCCGCGTCCAGTGATAAAGACTACGTGAAAGATCATAGATGTTGGATTGATCACTGTTCGCATTAGTAGGCAACTAGCGCGCGTCGTACCTGCGGCTCGGGCCGCCTGCACGCTCACCGGACTTCAGGACGCGCGACTGGATTCCGGTTCGTCTGTTTCCGCGATCGGCTTGCTGCGCCGGCTCCGGAGCTCGTCGAGTGCGGCGGGCAGCCCGTCTTTCGCGAGGTTGCTCACGTCGGTCTCATCCGCGGCTTCCAGGAACTCCTCGACGTGGGCCGGGCCCACTGACAGTCGGTCGAGTCCCGCCTGCACCCTCTCCATCGCGAGTGCGAAGAGCATCAGCACAGCGGGGAAGAGAAGTCCGGCCAGTCCTTGCATGAGGAACAGTAAACACCGGGGCCGTGGGGGTGCCGCAAACCCAGACGGCTCTCGTCACCGAGTTGTGACCTGCGGTTACCCGGGCCGGCGAGGTCAGCCGACCGCGCGGCCGGGGGCACGGCGGCTAACCTGGTCTGTTGTGAGTAGACGCAAGGAAGAGACCAGGCTGGGCCTGGTCCGGCGGGCGCGGCGGATGAACCGAGCGCTGGAGGCGGCCTTCCCGCACGTCTACTGCGAACTGGATTTCACAACGCCGCTGGAACTGTCGGTCGCGACGATCCTGTCGGCACAGTGCACCGACGTGCGCGTGAACCAGGTGACGCCCGCGCTCTTCGCCAGGTACCCGGACGCGCGCGCATATGCCGAGGCCGACCGGACCGAGTTGGAGGAGATGATTCGGTCCACCGGCTTCTATCGGAACAAGGCCAATTCGATCATCGGCCTGGGGCAGGCGCTGGTCTCACGGTTCGGTGGCGAGGTGCCGGCGAATCTCAAGGATCTGGTGAGCCTTCCCGGCTTCGGGCGCAAGACGGCCAACGTCGTCCTGGGCAACGCCTTCGGCGTGCCGGGGATCACCGTCGACACGCATTTCGGCCGGCTGGTCCGGCGCTGGGACTGGACTCGGGAGACCGACCCGGTGAAGGTGGAGCACGCGGTGGGCGCGCTGTTCGAGAAGCGCGACTGGACCGACCTGTCGCATCGCATCATCTTCCACGGTCGGCGCGTCTGCCATGCCCGCAAACCGGCGTGCGGTGTCTGCGTGCTCGCCAAGGACTGTCCCTCCTACGGTGAGGGGCCCACTGACAAGGGCGTGGCGGCGGCACTGGTGAAGGGGCCGGAGACCGAGCATCTGCTCGCCTTGGCCGGAGTCGAGCAGTCGGGAGCGGCTCAGTGAAGATCCTGAAGGAGCCCGCGGCCCGGGCCACGCTGGCGTTCGTCATCGTCGCGGTCGCGCTGATCGTGGCGCTCTGGCCCCGTGGCGGGCCCGATGACACCGCGGACGGCGGCGGGACGACGGCGGCGACCTCCACCTCTGGTGTGACCGATCAGCAGGTGTCCGAGGACGAGCTGAGCAAGGAGCGCGCGGCGGCCGCACTGCAGCCCTGTCCCGACGGCACGGGGCCGGCCGGCCCGCATTCCGTCCTGGCCGGTGTCACGGTTCCGTGCATGGCCACCGGCGCACCCGTGGACCTCGGCGTGACCACGGCGGGAAAGCCTCTGGTCATCAACATGTGGGCGGTGTGGTGTCTGCCCTGCCGTCGTGAGCTGCCGATCTTCGACCAGTTCTCCACGGACGCGGGCGAGAGCCTGAACGTGCTCGCCGTTCACGCAAGCCAGGGCGGCGACAAACCGTACTTCGTCCTGAAATTCCTGCAGGAGGTCGGGGTGCATCTTCCGGTGGTCACCGATCCGAACGGTGCGGTCGCCAAGGCGATCGGGGCGCCCCGGGTGTTCCCGTCGACCGTTCTGATCCGGTCGGACGGCACCGTGGCCGATGTGCTGCCGCGAGTGTTCGATTCGGAGGCGCAGCTCGCACAGGTGGTCCGTGAGAAGCTGGGTGTCGACGTAGGGGGAGCGCAGTGAGCGGAGTTCCGGTGGGGCCGCTCGTGTCCCGGGACCAGATCCCGCCGTGGCTGCGCCCGGTGACCGACGACCCCGAGGTCGTCAACGAGAAGGTGCTCAGCCGAGGCGGCGGTCGGGCACGGCTCGTCGCGGGCCTGCGCGGACACCGTGCCGCGGCCGTTCTGGTGCTCTTCGCCGGGTCGTTCGCCGCCGACCCGCTGGCGGCCGGAGGACTGCCCGCCGACGCGGACGTGCTGCTCACCGAGCGCGCCGCCACCCTGCGGACGCACAGCGGACAGATCGCCTTTCCGGGCGGCAGCCGCGATCCCGGCGACGACTATCCCGTCGGCACCGCGCTGCGAGAGGCGCGGGAGGAGACCGGACTCACCGACGACGGCGTCAAAGTGCTGGCGAATCTGCCCGCCTTCCCGGTGCCGACCGGTTTCGAAGTGCACCCGGTGCTCGCACACTGGGAACGCCCCAGCCACGTGTACGCCGTCGACCACGGTGAGACGGCGAGGGTAACCAGGGTGAACCTGCGCGAACTCCTGGCACCGGAGAACCGCTTCCAGGTGAGCCGGTCGCTCGTGGGAACCACCGTGTACAAGGGCCCGGCGTTTCTCTACGACGGCATGCTGGTCTGGGGATTCACCGGTGGACTGCTGGCGGCGATCAGCGAAGCCGCGGGCTGGGACGTCCCGTGGGACACCGACGACGTGCGCCCACTGGAGCAGATGATCGCCGAGACCGGCGGTCGGCAGGTGTCGGGGTTCTCCGACCCCCGGGACGGCGGCCTCGCCGCCGACGTGAACGGAGATCGATGAGCGGATCGGTGTGGGTCGACCTGGTGATCCTCGTCGTCGCCCTGCTGGCGGCGCTGAGCGGATACCGCCAGGGTGCGGCAGCGTCCGCACTGGCCTTCTTCGGCGTGGTCCTGGGTGCGGTCGCGGGAATTCTGCTGGCTCCCGTCGTCATCGAACGCTTCGACGACGCCCGGCTGAGGCTGTTGATCGGCGTGGTGCTGATCGTCGTGTTCGTCATCATCGGCGAAGTCGCGGGCATGGTCCTCGGCGGTGCGGTGCGCAGCAGTATCCACTCCCCGGGACTGCGGCGCGTGGACAGCTGGATCGGTTCGGTGCTGCAGGTGATCGCCATCGTGATCGCTGCGTGGCTGCTCGCCTTCCCTCTGCGGAGTACGGACCAATTCCGTCTCTCGTCGGCGATCGACGGCTCGAAGGTGATTCAGACGGTCGACAAGGTGGCCCCGCAGTGGGTGCGCGACCTGCCCGACGAGTTCACCGGTCTGGTCGACAGTTCCGGGCTCAAGGAGGTGATCGGGCCGTTCGGGCAGACGCGCGTGGCGAACGTCGGTCCGCCCGACGCGGCTCTGGTCGACCAGCCCACGGTGCGCTCGGCGAAGCGGAGCGTCGTCAAGATCAGCGGTGTGGCCCGCAGTTGCGGTCAGGCGCTGGAGGGCAGTGGATTCGTGGTCTCGCCCGAGCGCGTGATGACCAACGCGCACGTCGTGGCGGGTACCGACACCGTGAGCGTTCAGACGTCGGCGGGCGGCGATTACGAGGCCACCGTCGTCTGGTTCAACCCGCGCAACGACGTCGCGGTCCTGGACGTGCCGGGACTGCGCGCGCCGGCCCTCGAGTTCGCCTCCGGGCAGGCGCAGACGGGCGACGACGCCATCGCTCTCGGCTACCCTGAGAACGGGCCCTTCACGGTCACGCCGCTGCGCGTGCGGAATGTGGTGGAGCTCAACGGGCCGGACATCTATCAGAGCCCGCGCCAGGTGCAGCGCCAGGTGTACACGGTGCGCGGCAACATCCGTTCGGGCAACTCCGGCGGTCCGATGATCTCCACCGACGGCAAAGTCCTCGGCGTGGTCTTCGGCGCCGCAGAGGACCCTACAGAGGACACCGGCTTCGTCCTCACCGCGGAACAGGTTCAGCGCGATCTCGCGGCTTCGGAGCAGAGCGATTCCGAAGCGGCGACGCAGCAATGCGTCTCGGGCTGATCCGGGATCGATCGGACTCTCGAGCGGCGGCGTTCGTCACCGGCCGAGGAGCTGCAGCAGCAGCGCGTTGAACTCCTCGGGTGCTTCCTGGTGTGCGAAGTGCCCGGTGTCGGGAATGATCCGGTAGTCCATGTCGGCTGCCCAGTGGCGGCTCTGGACCATCACCGAGTCGAGGATGTACTCGTCGTCGTGGCCGCGCACGGCGAGGATGGGGATCGGCAGCCGCTTGTCCATGAGATCCATGAAACGCCGGCCGTCGTTGCGGAACTGCGATCGGAACGCCCACCGCCGGTACTCCAGGCTGCAGTGGGCCACGCCGGGGATCTGAATGGCGAGCCGGTTGCGGGCGATCGTCTCGGCGAAGTCGGGGCTCTGCTGCCAAGCCGGTCCGGAGCGTTCCCGGAAGTACTCCTCGATGAAGGCTCCGTCCGCCCGGGTGAGGCGACGCTCGCCCAGGCGAGGCAGCTGGTTGTGCAGGAACAGCGGGAGAAACGCCGACCGCTCCTCGGAGTTGAAGAGAACGCCGCGCTTGAGCGCGCGCGGATGTGGCGACGACAGCACCGCCACCCGTTCGACGACCGCGGGATGCAGTGTGGCCGTGGCCCAGCAGACGAGTCCGCCGTCGGCGTGACCCACCAGCGTGGCGCTCGTGTGGCCGAGTGCGCGCACGAGTGCGTTGGTGTCGCCGGCCAGCGTCCACCCGTCGTATCCGCGGGGTGGCTTGTCGGAGTCGCCGTAGCCGCGCAGGTCGACGGCGACGGCGCGGTAGCCGGCCTCGGTCAGTGCTTCGAGCTGGTGTCGCCACGACCACCAGACTTCGCCGAAGCCGTGCAGCAGCAGCACCAACGGACGGTCGGCCACGAACCGCTGCGTCTCCACGGCATGAAAGCGCAGACCGTTGGCGCGGACGTCGAAGTGCCGCCACGGTCCATCGAAGCGGACCAGGGTCGGGTCCGGAGGAGTGCTCGTCAATCTGGCGGTGATGGATCAGTTGCGCATCGGGTCGCGCGCAGGCGGGATCTGCGGGTGCGCCATACCGCCGGTCGACTCGTGGTGACCGGGGATCACGGTCGCCAGCTCGTTGACCGATTCGATCGTCTTCTCCGGCGCTCGAAGCCGTTTCAGGAACACGTACCCAGCGACTATCAGGGCGATCGAGACCACCAGGAGCACCAGGAAGACGATGCCGAACGCAGCCCAGGTCGGCAGCCAGATGTCGAGCAGGAAGCCGAGGAACACGAAGAAGAACAGGCTCGCGTACAGCAGCAGCACGGCCGCCACGATCATCAGTCCACCGCCGGCGCCGGCCTTCTTGGCCTCGCGGACCAGCTCGGACTTGGCCAGCGCGATCTCGGCGCGGAACAGGGTGGAGGCGCTCGCGGCGGCGTCCTTGACCAGATTGCCGATCGTCGGTTCGCCGCTCGGTCCGAGGTTCGCGTCCGACATGGGGATCGACGGAACGCGGGGAGCGTTGCTCGGTTCACTCGGCCAGGTGTCGGAATTTCCGCTCACGAATACTCCCTTGAAGATCGTTGGTCGGTCTCATGTTGCCATGTCGGGTCGTACCGCGAAACGACACCGCCGACCCGGGCAGGTCGGCGGTGTCGATGCGGACGGTCCGGCGATCAGCTCTTGCGCGACCGGATGGCTTCGAATACGGACGGATCGACGAGGGTGGAGGTGTCGCCCAACTCGCGGCCCTCGGCGACGTCCTTGAGCAGGCGCCGCATGATCTTGCCCGACCGCGTCTTGGGAAGCTCCGGGACGATGTTGATCTCCCGGGGCTTCGCGATCGGCGAGATGTCGACCGACACCTGTTCGCGGAGTTCGGCGATCAGCGAATCGCCGGAGGCGTCGGCGCCCTCCATGAGGATGACGAATGCGACGATGCCCTGACCGGTGGTCTCGTCCGCGGCGCCGATGACGGCGGCCTCGGCCACGGCCGAGTGCGCCACCAGCGCCGATTCCACTTCGGACGTGGAGATGCGGTGCCCCGACACGTTCATGACGTCGTCCACTCGGCCCAGGACCCACAGTGCGTGGTCTTCGTCGTACCGCGCGCCGTCGCCGGCGAAGTACCAGCCCTGCTCGGCGAAGCGCGACCAGTAGGTCTCCTTGAACCGCTCGTCGTCGCCCCAGATGCCGCGCAGCATCCCCGGCCACGGACGGTCGAGAACGAGGTAGCCCTGCTCGCCGTCGGGCACCGGATTGCCGTTGTCGTCCACCACATTGGCGCTGATTCCGGGCAGGGGGCGCATGGCCGATCCCGGCTTGGTCGCGGTGACGCCGGGGAGCGGGGAGATCATGATGCCGCCGGTCTCGGTCTGCCACCAGGTGTCGACGATCGGGCAGCGGCTGCCCCCGATGACCTCGTGATACCAGCGCCAGGCCTCGGGGTTGATCGGCTCGCCGACGCTGCCGAGGAGGCGCAGCGACGAGAGGTCGTGCGCATCGGGGATCTCGCGTCCCCACTTCATGAAAGTGCGGATGAGAGTCGGCGCGATGTAATAGATCGTCACGCCGTACTTCTCGATCACCTGGAAGTGCCGGTGCTCGTTGGGAGTGTTCGGCGTGCCCTCGTAGATCACCTCGGTGGCGCCGTTGGAGAGCGGTCCGTAGACGAGGTAGGTGTGTCCGGTGACCCAGCCGATGTCGGCGCCGCACCAGAAGACGTCGCGGCCCTCCTTGTGGTCGAAGACGTTGTGGAAGGTGTAATTGGCCTGCGTGAGGTAGCCGCCCGACGAGTGGACGATGCCCTTGGGCTTGCCGGTGGTGCCGGAGGTGTAGAGCAGGAAGAGGGGGTGCTCGGCGTCGAAGGCCTCGGGCTCGTGATGGGGTGACGACTCGCCGACCGTGTCGTCCCACCAGACGTCGCGGCCCTCCACCCAGTTCAGGTTCGGGTCGTGGTTGGTGCGCCGCACCACCAGCACCTTCTCGACCGACTTCGCGGCGTCGTCGCCGGTGCCGAGGGCCTCGTCGACGGCTTCCTTGAGCGGTGCCGGCTTGCCGCGTCGGTACTGGCCGTCGGTGGTGATGACGACCTTGGCCTCGGCATCGTCTACTCGCGACCGGAGGGCGGTGGCGGAGAAGCCCGCGAAGACCACCGAGTGGGTCAGGCCGAGCCGGGCGCAGGCGAGCATCGAGACGACGGCCTCGGGAACCATCGGCATGTAGATGGCGACGCGGTCGCCTGCCTGCAGCCCGATGGACGCCAGATAGTTCGCGGCGCGTGAGACCTCGTCCTTGAGCTGGCTGTAGGTGATGTCGCGCGAGTCCCCGGGCTCGCCGACCCAGTGGATGGCGACGCGATCACCCTTGCCCGCGGCGACATGACGGTCGACGCAGTTGTAGGCGACGTTCAGCCTGCCGCCGACGAACCACTTGGCGAACGGGGCGTTGGACCAGTCCAGGACCTCGCCGAATGGAGTGTCCCAGTCGAGGCGGCGTGCCTGCTGCGCCCAGAACTCGAGCGGATCGGCCTCGGCGCGGTCGTACAGCTGGGCCGTCGCATTCGCGTCGGCAGCGAATTCGGGAGACGGCGGGTAGACCTGATTTGCGCTCGAAGACATCGTCGTTTGCCTTTCCTCTGTTCGTTCATCGACTCCGGCCACACGGTGAGACCGGAACGGGTCTGCAGGGCGAAGAGACTTCCATTGTGAAGGTAATCACTACCGTCTGACAGTGTGACGGCGGGACGGTTGCATGCGGGTTGCGAGCGATGAGCGGTCGGTCGTCAGCGGTCGGCGGCGCTCGCGCAGGTGCCGCTACTGTTGAACGCGTGAGTTCAGATCCGTTGTCGCCGCTGCTCGACCTGCCCGGCGTTCGCGAGGCGTCCGACCGGGCCCGCGACGCGGTCAGCGCGGCACATCGTCATCCGATCAACCTGCGGCAGTGGGACAAGACCTCCCGCGAGGCCTCGTGGCGGGCCGGGCGGTCGTCGGCAGCGATCGACGGCGGCACCACGGACATCTCGCGGTCGGATCTCGGTGACCCGATCGCCGCCGGAGCGGTCCGGGTGGCCCAGTCGCTCGACAGCGATGCGATCGATCAGGCAGTCGCGGTGTTCCGGCGCGCGCCCGCCCAGTCGCTGGCCCGCCTGCACACACTCGCCGCCGCCGACCTGCTCGACGATCCGGAGCTGCTCGGCCGTCCCCGCCCCGAGCCGCATATCGCACAGCGTCTCGACCTGCTCGGGCAGTTGATCACCGGGGGCACGTCGGCGCCGGCTCCGGTGCTGGCCGCCGTGGTGCACGGGGAACTGTTGGCGTTGGCACCCTTCACCGAGGCGAACGGAGTGGTCGCGCGCGCCGCGTCGCGACTGGTCTCGGCGATGACCGGGCTCGACCCGCATCTGCTCGGCGTGCCGGAGGTGACCTGGCTCAAGCGTCTCGGTGAGTACCGGGAACTGTCCGCACGCTTCGCTACCGGCGATCCGGAGGCGATCGGTGCGTGGATCGTTCTGTGCTGCGAGGCGATGGAGGCAGGCGGCGCAGAGGCCAGGGCGATCGCCGACGCGGCCCGCGGCTGATCGGCGGCGTCACCGACGGATCGCCGTCAAGAGTAGGAGCCGCACACATATTTGCGGGCGGCCCACCGATCGGATCTCCGATCGGTGCGGCCGCCCGCAAGCACGGGCCCAAGTGACCAGGCGTGCATATGTGGGTTGTGGTATCCGCCTCGGCGAGGGACTGCTGGCATCTCGTCGTGAATCGAACGTCGGGTTGTCGGCCCAAAAGAGATTTCGCGAATGATGCCCGCAATGTCGCAGGCGCACAACACTTGTGCCAATGCGGCGCGCTCCGCGTGGGTGCTTGCCGCCCGTGCTGGGAGCTTGCCGGTCCGGGGGCTTCTGCCCTTCTCTTCCGGGAGAAGCTGGGCCGTCCGGGGCTCCGTAAGTCATTTGTACATGGTGATTCCCATCACATCAAGCCCTTCGTGAAAAATCTTCACGCGGCCTCTGACCTGGCGTTTTTCGAGTGCCGAAGCTGATAGACGATCGCTGCCGCGGCGGCGGCGCCAATCCCCGTGGCGCACAGCGCCGTACGCGTCACTGTGGCCTTGGACGACCACGGCGATGCGGGTAGCGGATTCGGGAAATCGAATATCTCCCAACCGTTCTCGGTCGCGTGGCGACGGAGCGCCCTGTCTGGATTCACCACGGCGGGGTGGCCGACCGCGGTCAGCATCGGCAGATCGGTGCTCGAATCGGAGTACGCGTAACACTCGTCCAGGCGGTAGCCGCGTTCGTCGGCGAGTGACCGCATGGCGATCGCCTTGGCCTCGCCGAAGCAGTAGAACTCGAGTTCTCCCGAGTATCGACCGTCGACCACGCGCATGATGCTCGCCCGGACCACATCGGCACCGAGGAGGCGGCCGATCGGTTCCACCATCTCGATTCCGGAGGCGGAGATGAGCACGATCTCGTGGCCTGCGCGTCTGTGTTGTTCGATCAGGGCTGCGGCCTCGCTGAAGATCGCCGGCCGGACCACCTCCTCGAGTGTCTCGGAGACGATCTCGCGAACCAGGCCGGCGTCCCAGCCGGTGCACATGTCGGTCACATGCTTGCGGAGCCGCTCCACCTGATCGTCGCCGGTGGAGGCGAGCAGGAATTGCAGCTGCGCAACCGCCGACCTCAGCATTGCGCGACGGGTGAGCAGCCCGCCGTCGAAGAAGGGGCGGGTGAATGCGAGGGCGCTGGATCGGGCGATCACCGTCTTGTCGAGGTCGAAGAATGCGGCGATCCGATCCGATGACGTCGAGGTCACAGGCCGAATCCTAGGTGGAATCCGACGCCCGGGGAAGGGCGCCGGGAAGTGTGACGTAGAAAACACTGGAACCAGATAGTTGGTATTGCAATGTTCGCGTCTACGCGTGTAGCTTGTAGTTATCCGGTTCACGCCGGTAGCTTTCAGCCCGACCCCCCGGGGCTGAAACGCTGATGACCCCGGCCTCCTCCCCCCTGGCCGGGGTCGTCCCATTTCTGCGGTCGGATCTTCCGTTCGAACTTTACGCAAGCGAGACGAACATCGTCGATTGTCTCACCGCGGTGTGGGCGTCGCGGTAGTTTCAGAGACCAGTGCACCCCGGAGGCGGGTGCGTGTCGTCTAGAGTTCGGACCCTCATGAAGCCCTTCGGACGTCTCGTCCTCGCGATCTGCGCGGTGCTGATCGGTGCCACGGCCCTGGTGGCGGCACCTGCTCAAGCCGCCCCCGCCCAGCCCGAGAACTACAACTTCTTCGGCGGAATCCCCTACGAGCTACAGCACCCGGGCGGTTCGCTGCCCGGATCCAACGACTTCCGCTGCAAGCCGACTGCCGCACATCCGCGCCCAGTGGTCCTGGTGCACGGTACCGGCGGAGCACGCACCACCAACTGGGGAGCCTATGTCCCCATGCTCAAGAACCGCGGATACTGCGTCTTCGCACTGACTTACGGCGCCTTGCCGGGCATGCCGTGGCCGCTGACCGCGGTGGGCGGCATGGACCGGATCGAGGTCAGCGCGGGGCAATTGCAGAAATTCGTCGCACGCGTGCTGGCGGCCACCGGCGCGAAGACCGTCGACATCATCGGCCACTCGCAGGGAACCTACATGCCGGAGTACTACGTCAAGTACCTCGGCGGCGCCGACAAGGTGACCAACTACGTCTCCCTCGCGCCCCTGTGGAAGGGAACCGGGTCGGTGAGTCCGTCCATGAATCAGCTCGGTCGGTTGCTCGGCGACGTCCCGATGCCGATGTGCATCGGATGTGGCGGCATGCTCCCCGGATCGTCGATGAACAAGAAGATCTGGCGCGGCGGAAGCCCGTATGTGAAGGGCGTGCACTACACCAACATCATGACCAGGTACGACGAGTTGGTTGTGCCGTACACCGCGGGCTTCGTCCCCGGCCGCCGGGGCGAGTCGGTGGACAACATCGTGGTTCAGGACAGCTGCGCACAGGACTACAGCGACCACCTCGCGATCGCGGGATCCCGCCGGGCGGCGTACCTGGCACTGAACGCGCTGGACCCGGCACACCCGGTCACGGTGCCGTGCGAGTTCGTGCCGCCGTTCACCGGGCAGTCGTAGCGACTGCGCCGCCGGGACCTGTGGACAACGCGATTTCCTGACTCGGCGCCTGCGGGCACGCTCGGAGCATGAGCGATGTGCTGCTGGTCCTGGCTCAGGAGTCTCTCCACGACGATCTCGCGCGGTGCAGTGCGGCCGCCGGCTTCGCGATGGTGGTCGGCGATCCGGCGCGCTGCAGACACCAATGGCTCAGAGCCGCCGCGGTCGTCGCCGATTCGGCGGCTCTCGACGTCCTCGCCGGGCAGGAGTTGCCGCGGCGCGACGGTCTGTTCGCGGTCAGCGGCGCCGGCGACGACGCGCGGTTGTGGCGGTCGGGTCTGGTTCTCGGCGCCGACGGCGGTTTCGTGCTCCCCGAGGAGGAAGCCGCACTGGTCGCAACGCTGTCGCGAGCCCGCGAACCGCGTCGGCATCCGGCGCGTGCGGTCGCGGTGGTGCCGGGGCACGGCGGTGCCGGGGCCAGCACGCTTGCCGCGGCGGTGGCGCTCGTGGCCGCACGGACGACCGGCGTGCTGCTTCTCGACGTCGACCAGGCCGGTGCGGGTGCGGATCTGCTCTTGGGTATCGAATCGGAGCCGGGCCTGCGGTGGTCGGACGTCAACGGGGAGACCGGTTCCATCGGCGGCGCGGCGTTGCGGTCGGCCGTGCCGCGCACGCGCGGTGTGGGGGTTCTCTCCGCCGGTCGCGAGCAGCCCTCGAGTCTGCGCCCGGAGACCGTGCTCGCGGCGCTCGACGCGAGCCGCGGTGCAGGAGACGCGGTGGTGGCCGACGTGGGACGGGAACCGGGGCCGGTCACGGCCGGGATCGTCGACTCCGTCGACCTGACCGTCGTGGTGACCACGGCGACGGTCGCCGCCGTCGCTGCCACCCGCCGCACACTCGACCGTCTGCTCCGTGAGCGCGAACCGCTGCTCCTGGTCCGCGGCCCGTCGCCGAGCGGACTGACCGCCCCTCAGGTCGCCGATGCCGTCGGACTGGAACTGCTCGGCGGTTTCCGAGCCGACGCATCGTTGCCCGGTCGATGCGAGGCGGGCGGGCTCACGCTGCGCCGGTTCTCCCCGCTGACCCGAGCAGCCGAAGCCGTCTGCCGTCGCGCACGAGTGGGTGCCCGGTGACCGGCGTCGACGCCGAGCTGCTCGAACGGGTCCGGCATCGTCTCGCGGCCGAGGCGGGGCCGGGAGCGCCGTCGCCGGGACCGGAGATGATCGCGTGTGCGATCCGTGCTGAGTCCGGCGGGCTGCTCGGCGACACCGACCTGCTCGCGGCGTTGCGTTACCTGCAGACGGAGATGGTCGGCGTCGGACGTCTCGAAGTGCTGCTCGCCGACCCCGCGGTGACGGACGTACTGGTGGTCGGACCGCGGCAGGTGTGGGCCGACCGCGGTGACGGTCCGCAGCTGACCGACGTGGTGTTCGACGACGAGGCGAGCGTGCGCCGCCTGGCCGCGCGGCTGGCGCTCAGCGCGGGCCGGCGGCTCGACGACGCCCAGCCGTGGGTCGACGGCCGGCTCACGGGAGTCGGCCGCAGCGGTTCGCATCTGCGGCTGCACGCCCTCATCCCCCCGCTGGCACCCGACGGAACCTGCATCTCGCTGCGCGTGCTGCGGAGTGCCACACACGATTTCGAGGCGCTCGTCTCGGGCGGCTCGATCGACGCCGAGGTGAGCGACCTGGTCGCAGGCGTGATCGCGGCTCGGCTCGCCTTCTTGGTCGTCGGAGGGACCGGGGCGGGCAAGACCACTGTGCTGGGGAGTCTGCTGGGTCTGGTCGACCCGAGTCAGCGGATCCTGTGCGTGGAAGACGCGCCCGAACTGGAGCCGTGCCACCCGCACGTGGTGCGCCTGGTGGCTCGCGCGGCCAACGTCGAAGGCGTCGGTGAGGTGACGGTCCGGATGCTGGTGCGGCAGGCACTGCGAATGCGACCCGACCGGATCGTCGTCGGGGAGGTCCGGGGCGCCGAGGTGATCGATCTGCTCACCGCGCTCAATACCGGGCACGACGGCTGCGCGGGCACGCTGCACGCCAACTCGATCACCGAGGTCCCCGCCCGGATGGAAGCGCTCGCGGCCCTCGGCGGGATGGCGCGCGACGCTCTGCACAGCCAACTCGGTCCCGCGATCTTATCTGTAACTTGGTTACGGTGTATCTGACTGTGAATCACATGACGGTTTAGATTGTGGGTGACACCCCTCCAGTCGGGTGTACCCGTCGATAGGGCTTACGTGGGCGTCGAGGACCGGCGTGGAGTCGTTTGAGATTGGCAGTCGGGGGCCAGCAGAGGATTGGTTCCGTGATTCATCCGGTAAGTCGTTCCCGATGTCACACCCGGGCGAACTCTCCGGGAGTTCCCTGATGCGGTTGCCGGGTCTGGGATGCTGCAATCGAGGTATGCATGTGGGCGAGCATGTATTGGTGAGTATTTCTCGGCAACTTGGGCGACCTGCCGGGATTCGCGGTCGAATCGTTGGCCGGGTAGTGAATCGACGCAATCGTGAACCTATCGCTGCCGCGGTGGAGGCTGCTGGAATCCGGGCGGGTCAAGTAGTCGCCGATGTCGGGTTCGGTGGTGGTGTCGGATTAGGGTTGTTGCTTGATCGTGTAGGGCAATCGGGCATGGTGCACGGATTCGAGATCTCCACAACGATGATCGACGGCGCACAGAGACGCTTCCGTCGCGAGGTCCAAACGCGGAGACTGTCACTGACTGCCGCGCCGATGGAGGCAGGGCCTTGACCCCGCGGGTTGGACACGCTTGATCCTGGTCTCAGACCAGGGAAAGCGAGAAGATCTAACCCGATGGCAAAGAAAAATTACTCCGAAGAGTTCCGCCGCGACGCAGTCGAGCTGTACCGCGACACCGGCGGCGCGACCGTAGCCGGGATCGCCGCCGATCTCGGCGTATCCCACGGCTCCCTGACCACATGGCTGAGAAATGCGGGTATCCCGATCCGCAGACCCGCCGCCACCGCTCCGGGGCCCGGCACCGGCGAGACACCCGAGCAGGAAGCCGCCAGGCTCCGCGCCGAGGTCGCACACCTACGCGCGGAGAAAACCAAGCTCGAAACCGAACGAGACATCCTGCGGTCGGCGGCAAAATATTTCGCCGGAGAGACGAACTGGTGAACCGCTTCCAGTTCGTCGCAGACCACTCCGACACCTACCCGGTGAAGCGGTTGTGCCAGGTCATCGATATCGCCCGCTCGTCGTACTACGCATGGATCAACGCCGCCGAGAAACGAGCCGCCCGGGCCGCAGCCGACGCTGAACTCGCCGACAAGATCCGCGCCGTCCACACGGTGGACAACACCTACGGGCGGCCCCGGATCACCGCCGAGATCAATCACGGACAACCCGCCGACCAGCGGATCAATCACAAACGGATCGCACGGATCATGCGCGCCAACAACATCGAGGGCCTGCGACTGCGCCGAAAACACCGCACCACCATCGCCGAACCAGCCGACACTCCGTCGCCGGACCTGCTCAACCGTGATTTCACCGCGATCGCACCGAATACCCGATACGTCGGTGACATCACGTATCTGCCATGCGGGGACAATGAGTTCTTGTATTTGGCCACGGTGATCGACTGCTTCTCCCGCCGCCTGGTGGGCTGGTCGATCGCCGAGCACATGCGTACCGAACTCGTCGAAGATGCCTTAGGTGCCGCAGCACTGACCCGCGGCGGTCTTGCCGGTGCAGTGTTCCACGCCGATCGCGGAAGTCAATACACCTCAAAGGGTTTCGCGATGATCTGCGCGAAGTTGGGTGTTGCGCAATCGATGGGAGCGGTGGGCACGAGCGCGGACAATGCCCTGGCCGAGTCGTTCAATGCGACACTCAAACGCGAAACGCTGCAAGGCGCAGCCCGCTGGGAATCGCCCCGGGCGGCAAGGCTCGCGGTGTTCCGGTGGATCACCCGCTACAACACCCGACGCCGGCACTCGTACTGCAACTATCTCAGCCCTGCCGACTACGAAAACGCTCACACATCCGATAGCCTGCAGAAAGCCGCGTAATCACAAACCCCGTGTCCAGTTTCCGGGGTCAAGGCCCTCCCGTGGATCTCAGGGTTCGAGATCAGATGTAGCGACAAACTTGGTCGGCAGAGCAAGTGCTCGGCTCTGGTTTGCTCGCGTTCGCGTGAAGTTGGGAGATGGTCTCCCTGAGGACGAGAAGCTCTGCGATCTGGGCATCGAGCGCGTCGAGCCGCTCGCCTAGCAGACTCTTGACATGTGAGCACGGCGCTTGGCCGTGCCCACGGATTTCCAGGATCTGCCGGATTTGGGCGAGGGTCAGCCCGGCCGCTTGGCCCCGATGGATGAACCCGACCTGGCCCACGGCGTCGTCGGTGTAGTCCCGGTAGCCCGAGGCCAGTCGTTCCGCGGGAGAGAGGAGCCCGGACTCCTCGTAGAACCGCAGGGTCTTCGTCGTGGTGCCGGTCGCCTCCGCGAGTTGCCCGATTCTCATGTGCGCCGAAGCCCCCATCCGTGATCGCCAGACTTGACCTTCCATCGTACTGGAAGGTTGATAATGGCTGACAGGAGTTCCTGAGTCACGGCGAAGAGGTGTCTGAATGAGCGGCGAGCAGTTCGATTTGGCGATTGTCGGCTCCGGGGGCGGGGCCTTCGCGGCCGCGATCCGGGCCACAGGACTGGGCAAGCGTGTCGTGATGATTGAGCGCGGGACTATCGGCGGGACGTGCGTGAACACCGGGTGCGTGCCGTCGAAGGCTCTCTTGGCTGCCGCGGAGGCCCGCCACGTCGCGTCGGACTCGGCCCGCTTCCCTGGTGTGGCGGCCTCGGCCGGGCCGGTGGACATGCCGGCACTGATCAAGGGCAAGGACGCTCTGGTTGAGAGCATGCGAGCGGAGAAGTACGTCGATCAGGCCGCCATCCACGGGTGGGACATGGTCGAGGGGGAAGCGTCGTTCACCGGAACCCCGGATGCGCCATTGCTCCAGGTCGCCTCGCCCGGCGGCGCGCTGCGGACGATCGAGGCCGAGCAGTACCTCGTGGCCACCGGCTCTGCGCCCCACGTGCCGCACGTTCCGGGACTGGTGGAGGCCGGGTATCTGACGTCTACCACGGCGATGGAGTTGGACGAAGTGCCAGAGACATTGCTGGTTCTGGGCGGGGGCTACGTCGCGCTGGAGCTGGCGCAGTTGTTCTCCCGGCTGGGCTCCCGAGTGACGATGCTGGTCCGTTCCCGGCTGGCCTCGCATGAGGAGCCGGAAGCGTCCGAGGCGTTGGCCGGGGTGTTCGCCGATGAGGGGATTCGGGTGGTCCAGCAGGCCGCCGTGAACGCCGTGGCACGCGACGAGGACAGCGGAGAGATCGTCGTCTCCGCAACAGTGGACGGCGGGCAGGAGACTTTCCAGTCCGCGAAGCTGCTGGTGGCCACGGGGCGACGGCCCGTCACCGCGGAGCTGAACCTCAACCAGGTCGGGGTGGAGACCGGCACGTCCGGCGAGATCGTGGTGGATTCCCGGCTGGCCACATCCAATCCGCGAGTCTGGGCCGCCGGGGACGTGACCGGACAGTGGGATTTCGTGTACGTCGCGGCGGCACACGGCGCTCTCGCGGTGGAGAACGCGTTCACCGACACCGTCGCCGTGGTCGACTACCGAAACTTGCCCCGCGTCACCTTCACCAGCCCCGCCATCGGGGCGGTCGGGATGACCGAGCAGGAAGCTGTGTCCGCCGGGATCTCCAGCGTTAGCCAGGTGCTACCCCTGGAATTCGTCCCGCGGGCGCAGGCCAACCGGGACACCCGAGGCTTCATCAAGGTCGTCGCCGATAGCGACAGCGGGCAGATTCTGGGCATCTCCGCTGTGGCAAAGGACGCCGGGGAGCTCGCCGCCGCCGGCGTCTACATCCTCGAGGGGGCAATGACGACCGCGCAGGTCGCCGCCGCGTGGAGCCCGTATCTCACGATGACCGAGGGCATCCGGATCGCCTGCAAGGCGTTCACCACCGACGTCACCAAGCTCTCCTGCTGCGCGTGAGCCCGCGACCCCGCCTCTGAAACAAAGGAATCACATGACCGCCATCGACGAGAAGACCCTCGCCTATCTGCTGTCCCCCTCCAGGTCAGGGCTCGACCCGAGCCTGTTCGTGCCGCTCCTGCGGCTGCTGGCCGAGGGCGAGCCCGTCACCATCGCCGAACTGGCCACCGCCAGCGGACGGAGCGAGAACACGGTCCGGCGGGGACTGTCCTCAGTCCCCGACGCCGAGTACGACGACGACGGCCGCATCCTCGGCCTGGCCCTGACTCTGCGGCCCACGCCACATCGCTTCACGGTGGCGGGGCGGCAGCTATACACGTGGTGCGCGCTGGACACTCTCTTCTTTCCGGCACTGATCGGGAAGGCCGCGACGATCGAGTCGACCTCCCCAGACAGCGGGATCTCCGTCCGGGTGACGACAGGCACCGACGGCACGATCACGTCCGTGCAGCCCGACACCGCCGTCCTATCCCTCTTGATCCCGGACCACGACGGCCCCGTTCGGTCCTCGTTCTGCAACCAGGTGCACTACTTCGCCTCCCGCGAGGAGGCCCAACCGTGGCTGGACGCACACCCCGACGGCGAAGTCCTGGACATCGAGGCTGCGCATCGGGTCGGCGCCGCCGTCGCATCCTCGATGCTGGCGCAGGCCGACACCGCTGATCTGGACTCGGTCACGCAAGACGCCTACTCCGCGCCTTGACACCTACCGCGCGGAGGCAGCACACGAAAGCTCCGATAAACCCCGGAGAACGGCGCGATTCGTCTGATGAATGAAGTGACCATCTCCGATGGCTCGGTCGTATGTGCAGAGCAAAACCCTGACCCCGACCGCCTCGCAACCCCCATTGCATAGTTATGCGCCACTTCGGGTCGTCTCTCATTCGTTCGTTTCTCGGACACTGCCGGACTCACATCGGGAGGTTCGGTCGTGTCAATTTCAGAAGACGGCTGCACTCTTTGCAGGTGTTTCGAGGGTGAGTGCAGTGGTCTTCTGACATCCTGATGTCAGAAGTGCGGTGCACGGTCGCACGTTCGGCTCTCGGTGACAGGGAGGCTTGTGATGGACCCTGACAAGCTCGACGTCGTGGAGACCGGTGTGCTGACCGCGTCGGGGGAGCGGTGGTCCCAGGCCGAGACCCGTTTCGCTGTCCTGGCTCCCTTGCTGGAGATGCATCCGGTGCGTTCGGAAGCGGTCGACGATGCCGCGCAGCGGTTGGGATTGTCCAGGCGGCAGGTCTACACGTTGGTCGGCAGGCTCAGGAACGGGACGGGGACAGTCACCGATCTTCTGACGAAGGTCTCGTCGGGTGGGCGTGGCCGCAGCCGAGTAACGGCCGAGGTCGAGGACGTGATCGGCGATCATCTCACCCGATATTTTCTTCACCGTCAGAAGCTCAGTGTCGCTGCGCTGCATCGACGTATCGCGTTGGCGTGCCACCGCGCGGGTCTGCCTGTGCCGGCCAGAAATACCGTCACCGCGCGTATCGCCGCGCTCCATCCGGCATCGGTGGCCAGGTCACGCGGAGGACCCGATGCCGCCCGCCCACGTCAGTCCGCCGGCGACAGTCCACCGACGGTGTCGGGGATTCTCGATCAGGTCCAGATCGACCACACCGTCGTCGATCTGATGGTCGTTGACGAGTACGAGCGGCAACCGATCGGCCGCCCCTACCTGACGATCGCCATCGATGTCTTCAGCCGTTCCGTACTTGGGTTCGTCGTCACTCTGGAGCCGCCGTCGTCGATATCGGTCGGGTTGTGCCTGGGCCGCGTGTGCTGCGAGAAACAGACATGGCTGGAGGCATGCGAGTTCGCGGAGCAGGTGCACTGGCCGATGGCAGGGAAGCCGAAACAGTTGTATCTCGACAACGCCTCCGAGTTCAAAAGCGAAGCGCTGCGTCGCGGATGCGCCCAGCACGCGATCACACTCGAATACCGTCCTCCGGGCCGACCGCACTACGGCGGGATCGTCGAACGCATCATCGGAACGGCGATGACGGCGGTGCACGAGCTGCCTGGGACCACCTTCTCGAACCCCGCGGACCGAGGAAGTTACGACTCGGACAAGCACGCGGCGTTGACATTGCGTGAGTTGGAGCGCTGGCTGGTCCTGGCCATAGCCTCGTATCACGCGAGCGTTCACACAGGGATCGGGAACACTCCGGCCGCCGTGTGGGCCGGCGCGGTCGCCGCAGTTGGTCATGCCCCTCGTGTGGTGCTCGGCGAAACCGCGTTCCTGGTGGACTTTCTTCCCGTCATCCGGCGACGTCTGACGCGCACGGGCTTCGTTCTCGATCACGTGCACTACTTCTCGAACGCGCTCAAACCGTGGGTTGCGCGGCGAGAGGATTTGGGGCGGTTCGTGATACGACGTGACCCACGCGATTTGAGCAGAATCTGGGTCCTCGAACCAGAGGGTGCCGGCTATGTCGAGGTGCCGTATCGGACGATGTCACATCCCGCGGTGACACTGTGGGAGCACAGAGCTGCTATCACTCGTCTCCGCGAACAAGGTCGGTCGAACGTCGATGAGAGCGCACTGTTTTCGATGATCGAGCAGATGCGCGAGGTCACCGACCGCTCGCAGAAAGCTACCCGCAAAGCCCGGCGCAACCGTGCCCGCCGTATGCATCTCACCGGCGTCGCGTCTGCACCGATCCCGGCGATTCACCCGCCGGAGGAGCCTCGAGCGGACGGCGGCACCGCAACGCCGGTCTTCAGCGACATCGAGGAATGGTGAGGCGATGACCGCATCGATGGGAAGCAGCGACGAACCCACCGAGTCGTCCGGCGAGGGTTTGGGGCACCTGCGGGAGTCGGTTCGACCGCTCACCGTACTCGACGATGCGGAGCGGATCCGGTTGATCCGGTCGGAGAGGTGGATCGGGTATCCGCAGGCTCGTACGGTCATCGACCATCTGGAGACGTTGCTGTCGTGGCCGGACCGGCAGCGTATGCCGAACCTACTGTTGCTCGGTCCGACGAACAACGGCAAGTCGATGATCATCGAAAAGTTCCGGCGCACTCATCCGCCGATCAGCTTGTCCGACCGCGAGCAGATACCGGTGTTGTGCATGCAGATGCCCCCGGACCCGTCACCTGGCCGGTTCTACCTCGCACTGCTCACAGCGTTGGGAACACCGACCCGACCACGCAATCGGGTCCACGAACTCGAACAGCAAGCATTGATGCTGCTCCGCGCCACCGGCGTACGGATGTTGATCATCGACGAGCTCCACAATGTTCTCGCCGGCCGCGACAACGTCCGCCGCGAATTCTTGAACGTGCTGCGATTCCTGGGCAACGAACTACGCATTCCTCTTGTCGCCGTCGGAACCCGCGACGCCTACCTCGCCATCCGGACCGATCCTCAGCTGGAGAACCGATTCCACCCCATGACTTTGCCGGTCTGGACCAACACGGCCGACGCCAGATCACTGCTGGCCAGCTTCACCACGAGCTTCTCCCTCCGCAAACCCTCGCACCTGACATCACCGGAGATGACCGACTACCTCCTCACTCGCTCCGAGGGCACCATCGGTGAACTGACAACGCTGCTCACTGCCGCAGCAGTGACCGCCGTCGACAGCGGAGAGGAAGCGATCACCTCATCGGTGCTCACGCGCACTCCGTACGTCGGCCCCACGGAGCGCCGCCGCCAGTTCGAGCGCCACCTCGCATGAACGCGCGGCTCGCACCTATGCCCGATGATGCGTACGTTCGCCCGTGGCCGCTGCACCCGCAGCCACTGCCAGGTGAGGCCCTCTCGTCCTGGTTGGCCCGGATATGCGAGCTGTATCCGCACATCAGGCCTTCTGACCTGCTCGCAGACCTCGATATCGATTGTGCTGTCGAGGATCTCGACCGCTACACACCGGAGCCGATACTTGCCGAGCTGGCCGTTCGCGGCGCAGTTCCGGTAGAGAGGGTACGGATGATGACGTTGGCGGGGTGGACACCGTGGCTGCTCGACAGCACCGACCCCGCCGACTGCGACTTCGACACCTACGTCCACCAATTTTCGATCCTGCTACCGGCCGACCTCGCGAGGGAGGATCGACGACGCCGCACACCCACGAGCGAGGCATGGTTGCCGTGGGCTAGCACTCCGCGCAGTCGGGCATGCCCGGCATGTGTCGACAGCCTCGAATCCACTGCTGATATCAACATGACTCTGCTGCGTCAATATCCGGTGCTGAGCAGCTGCCTCGACCACCGTTGTCGACTCGAACCCTGCTCTGCTTTCCCTGGTCATGCGATCTTCTGGGATCAGGTCCGGTTCGGTTCGGACGAACGGGTCTCGCCCGTTCCGGTTTCTTCAGCGGTCACGGACCTCGATCGGCGCAGCACCGAGGCTCTGACGACGGGATGGGTGGAACTCGGCTCAGGCCGGGTACATGCCGCAGTGTGGTTCCGGCTTCTGCGCACCGTCGTCGACGAAGTGTCCTCGCCACTGGTTCGCACCGGACGGTGGGCGACGAGACTCGTTGCGATATGGAGGGCCGCCGGTCGTTCTCGCCCGTTGCGGACCGCGTGGGTTCCGTTCGAGGACCTGCACTGGGACGAGCAGGCGAAAGTCCTCGAGGCCGCAGCGATCGGCATCGCGATGGTCGAGAGCGGTGAGATCAATGCCGGCGGTGCGCACGCATCTCTGCTGCGCCCACGACCCTATGAGCCGGTCGATCCCGGGACACCTCCGACGCGCTCGTCCTATCCCGCACCCGAGCGCGATTTATGGGCTGACGCGCACGCTGCAGCCGAGGCCGCCATCGAGGCAGCGCGCGTCGATCCCGCATCCGCCAGTTCGTTGTACAACTTCCTGCGCTGGGGGTGCCGCACCGCAGCGGAGCTGGATGAGACGGTGCGACTGTTCGTCGACCACGGGATCCCGCTGCAACATCCGCCGACGTAGTTCTCGCCCGATGGAGCGGGGTCGTCCGCGACGCACACGCGGCGATGGCCTGTAGGATCTCATCCTCTTTGTCAGTCGCGAACTGGGGTTTCTCATGATCTTGTCACCTGTGGGTTCTCACTAACTTGTCAGAATCCTCAGGCCAGCACTGCTCCCCGGCCGGCGCGTCATAGTTCGAGGTTGCAGTGCTGAAGCGGCGGGTTGCTAGGAGACCGCTACGCGACGTGAACTGCGGCTTGTGAATGGTCGAACCGTCCGACCGGCTGAACAAGGGCGATCGAACGCCGGCCGGTGTCGTGGCGATGTTCCCGGATGTGACGTGTAAGGGCTCGGGACATGCTTGACGTCGTGTCGTCGGGACATCGTTGACGTCTCACGCTTGTCGGTGGTCGCAGTCAGAGTGTGGGGGGTGTCCTTCTCTGCTGAGACTGAATCCGATG